>CABXWY010000004.1 GCA_902515985.1 uncultured Pelagibacteraceae bacterium | reverse complement strand
AAAATATTTTGAGCTCCTAAAGCTAAGATCAAACTTAGTCCTGTAAAAAAACCTAAAGTAAAAAAACTCATAAAATACAATTTTCTTTGATACCTTTTATCTTACTTAAGATAAATATCTTGAAATATTTTTAAAAATAATATCAAGATGACTTATGATTGGAATTCTAGGTGGTATGGGGACTCGAGCAGGGTTAGACTTTTGCAATAAACTTGCAGTTATTAATCGAGGTAAAATCGATCAAAATTACCCAATGTTTATGCTTTATAATAAATCTAAAATTCCAAATAGAATTAAAAATTTAAAAAAATACAATAACGTTTTAAAAAGTTTAATTTCTGGCTGTAGACTTCTTCAAAAAAACAAATGTAAATTTATTGTCATGCCATGTAATACAGCGCATTACTGGCACAAAGATCTTCAAAAAAATATTAAAATCCCAATACTGAGTATGCCAAAAGAAGTTTACACACATACAGAAAAAACTTGTAAACAAAATTCAAAAATTGGAATATTATGCACTGAAGCAACTCTAAGTACAAAAATATATAATAAATATTTTGATAAAAATTATAAATTATTAAGTCCTAATAAACCTTTGCAGAAAAAAAGTGTTAACAAAGCAATTAATTTAGTAAAATTGGGAAAAGTTAAAGATGCTGAAAAGATATTACGACCTGCTGTAAAATATCTTTTAAAAATGAAATGTAAAAAAATTATACTTGGATGTACCGAAATACCTATAGCAATATTTGCTTATAAATCTTTTAAAAAAGGTAAAAGAGTCTAGAATATTTATCGATCCTAATTTATTGTTAGCTCAAATATCTATGAAAAAATATTATAAATGATTATAAGAAATGATGCCCTACCAGGTAAATTTACATTATATTTAAGAAGACTTTATTATTTTTTTACAAATGAGCGATTCTCAAAAAAATTTGATTACGATTGGCACAAAAAATCAAGCCGATTTGATATAATTAATAGAATAATAGAAAAAAAGAAATTTGAATCATATCTAGAAATTGGATGTCAAAGTGATGTTAATTTCTCAAAAATAATTATTAAAAATAAAATTGGAGTTGATCCACAGTCTGGTGGAACACATCGGATGACAAGTGATGACTTTTTTAAACAAAACAAAAGTACATTTGATTTAATATTTATAGATGGTCTTCATGTTTATGAACAAGTATTAAAAGATATAGAAAATTCCTTAAAAGTATTAAACGAAAATGGGGTTATTTTAATTCATGATTGTTTGCCAGCTAAAATATGGCATCAAACTATCCCACAAACTCATTCTAGTTGGAACGGTGACGTGTGGAAATCTATAGTAAAATCAAGAACGAGGATAGACATAGATACTTATACTATTCAAGCTGATCAAGGCTTAGGGTTAATTTTAAAAAGAAAAAATAAAGATTTATTAGTAGATAAAATAGAAAATTTTAAAAACTTAAAATTTAGAGACTATTACATTCATCATAAAAAATTTATGAGAATCATCGACGAAAATGATGTACTTAGAATAATTAATTAAGACCAACAACTTTTTTATTAGCTGTTGGTCTTAGATATTTTATTTATTTATTTGGATCTGGAACTTTCCTTAAGTAAGGTTTAACTGTTTCCCATCCATCAGGGTATATTTTTTTTGCTTCCTCGTTAGTAACTTTAGGAACAATAATAACGTCTTCGCCTGGTTTCCAGTCAGCTGGAGTAGCAATTTTATGTTTTGCCGTTCTTTGCATAGAGTCAATTGCTCTTAATATTTCAGCAAAATTTCTTCCGGTTGTCATTGGATAAGTTAGAAAAAGTCCAATTCTTTTATCAGGTCTTATAATATAAACTGTTCGCACAGTTTCATTATCGACAGCAGTTCTTCCCATAGATGTAACCCCAGCATCACCTTCCAACATATTATAAAGTTTAGCTACCGATAAAGTTTCATCTGCAATGATTGGATAAGATGGTTTCATTCCGCAAACATCTTTTATGTCTTCTAGCCATTTTACATGGTCTGAAACTGGATCAACACTTAATCCAAGAACCTTAACATTTCTTGCATCAAATTCGGGTTTCATTTTAGCTAATGAACCTAGTTCAGTGGTGCATACTGGTGTAAAATCTTTTGGATGAGAAAATAATACCCCCCAGCTGTCCCCTAACCACTCGTGAAAAGATATATCACCTTCTTGAGTTTTGGCTTTAAAGTCTGGAGCAAGACTATTTATTTTTAAAGTCATAATATTTATCCTGTAATTAATTTGTTATTTAGAATGATTATAAGTTATTAGGCTTATATTTCAATGATATTGAAATTAATACTCAACTTACAAGATGTATATTATCTGCTTAATTTAAGTGCTATGTTTTTGTATGGAAAAATCAAATCATTCAAACGTACTAATAGTTGGTGGAGGATGCGCTGGAATAGCTGTAGCCTCAAGAATAAATAGTTTAAAATCAGATTTAACAATATCTATTGTAGAACCCTCTGAAAAATCTTTATATCAAGCTGCTTGGACCCTGGTTGGAGCTGGAGCCTATAATGTTGATGATACTATTAAACCAATGTCCTCAGTGATGCCAAGCTATGTAAAATGGATAAAAGAATATGCTGAGGAATTTTTACCAGACTCAAATTCATTAAAAACAAATGGCGGAACATACACATATGATTATCTTGTCGTTTGCCCAGGTTTAAAATTAAACTACGATGGTGTTGCGGGTTTAAAAGAAAATTTAGGGAAAAATAACGTTTGTACAAATTATTCAGCTGAGATGGCTACTTATACTTGGGACTGTTTAAAACAATTAAACGGTGGAACTTTATTGTTTACTGAACCACCAATGCCAATCAAATGCGCAGGTGCTCCACAAAAAATAGCCTATTTAGCAGCAGATCATTTAAAGAAAAAAGGAAAGTTGAATGATAGTAATTTAGAATTTTTATGTGCTAAGCCAGTTATATTCGGTGTGCCACATTTTCAAGGACCTTTAAATGAAATATGTGACTCCTATGGAATAAAAAGAAGTTTCCAACATAATTTAATATCCGTTGACGGACAGTCAAAAGAAGCCGTGTTTAAACAATCAGATAAGGATGGTAATACAAAAGAAGTTACCAAAAAGTTTGATTTTATTCATGTAACACCTCCTCAAACATCACCTGATTTTGTAAAAAATAGTCCTCTTGCTGATGCCGGTGGTTGGGTAGATGTTGATCATAAGGTTGGTACATTAAGACATACAAAATATGAAAATGTTTATAGTCTTGGAGATGTAATGAATGCTCCAAATGCTAAAACAGGAGCTGCGGTTAGAAAACAAGCTCCTATTGTGGCTCATAATATTGTCAAAGATTATAAAAAATCTTCTGAAAGTTACAGACATTACGACGGTTACGGTGCTTGTCCTTTAACTGTTGCTTATGGAAAAGTAATGTTAGCAGAATTTTGTTATGCAGGAAAAGTCACACCAAGCTTTCCTTTCGATCCAACAAAACCTAGTTCTTTATACTGGCAAATGAAATCAAAATTATTTCCTTGGTTACAATGGAATGTAATGTTTAAAGGAAAAGAATGGGCAAAACCAAATCACAAAGCACTTGAAAAATAATTTAAGGTAAATAATATATCAATATTATTACCTTATGATTTTTGAACAACTTTTTGATACTAAATCTTCAACTTTCACTTATGTTATATCTAGCGGTGAAGGTAGAGAAGCTTTAATTATTGATCCAGTAATTGAGCATACTGATAAATATTTAAAAATTTTAGAAAAATTAAAGTTAAAATTAGTAAAAGTAATTGACACCCATATTCATGCGGATCACATTACTGCATTAAACGAACTTAATAAAAGAACTAGCTGTACAAGAATAATGGGTGAAAATTCAAAATCAGAAGTAATTGATTTAAAAATTAAAGATAATGAAAAAATAAATATTGAAAATATCGAACTTAAGGCAATGTACACCCCTGGTCACACTGACTGTTCTTATAGTTACTTAATGAAAGATAGAGTTTTTACAGGCGATACCTTATTAATTAATGGAACGGGAAGAACGGACTTTCAAAATGGTAGTTCATATGATGCGTACGACTCTTTATTTAATAAACTATTAAAGTTGCCTGAAAATACACTTGTTTATCCTGCACACGATTACAATGGTAAAAAATTTTCAACAATTGAAAAAGAAAAAAACAATAATCCAAGGCTTCAAGTTGGTTCAAAAGAACAATACGCAGAAATAATGGAAAATTTAAATCTAGCTAATCCTAAAATGATGGATGTTGCGGTTCCGGCAAACGTAAAAGGTGTTACTTTAGAACAATTATAGTCAGCGATAAATTAAAGTATTGTAATTAACCAATAAATATTTATATCTTTCTTATGACATGCAATAACCCTAAATGCATATGTACAAACTGCTCTAATGACGATTGCGCTTGCGAAGTCAGTAGAGAATGTTTATGTAAACCCGAAGATACTTCTTGCTGTTGCTAGAAGTAATTTTTAGCTAATCCTAAAAAATAAAATTTTATGAATGAATTTTTAGAATCTATTATTGAAAGAGATCCAGCAGCAAAATCAAAAATTTCTGTAATTTTAACTTATCCAGGTGTTAAAGCTATGTTTATGCATAGAATTGCAAATTTTTTTGCAATTGCAAAATTCGATCTAATAGCGAGAATAATTTCACAATTTTCAAGATTTATGACTGGAATAGAAATACATCCTAAAGCGAGGATTGGAAAAAATTTATTTATTGATCATGGTATGGGAGTTGTAATAGGAGAAACCTCGGATATTGGAGATAACGTCACAATTTATCATATGGTAACGCTTGGTGGAATTTCACCAAGTATAAATTCCAACGACCAAAGAGAAGTCAAAAGACACCCTACTCTTCAAGATAATGTTGTAGTTGGCTCTGGAGCTCAAGTGTTAGGACCAATTACAGTCGGAAAAAATGCAAAAATTGGAGCAAATGCTGTCGTAACAAAAAACGTTCCTGAAAATGGAATTATGGTAGGTATACCAGCTAAAAATGTTGGAACAGCAACTGAAGAATTTAAACCATATGGTATAAACAACGACGAAAAAAATGAAGAATTTTCAGAATAATTTTATTTCAGGAATTGGAAATACTCCTTTAGTTAAGTTAAAAGCAGCGTCAGAAATAACTGGTTGTAATATTTACGGCAAGGCAGAATATTTGAACCCGGGTGGATCAGTAAAAGATAGAGCAGCCTTAGCTTTAATTAAGGATGCAGAAGAAAAAAAACTTATATCTAAAGGTGGAACAATAGTTGAGGGAACAGCTGGAAATACTGGTATAGGATTATGTCTAATTGGAAATTCAGTAGGATATAAAACGGTCATAGTTATGAATGACAACCAAACACAAGAAAAAAAAGATATGCTAAAAAATATTGGTGCAGATTTAAGATTAGTACCACCTAAACCATATAAAGACGATGGCAATTACGTAAAAGTTGCGGGAAGACTTGCTGATGAATTAAAAAGTTCAAACAATCATGGAGTGGTTTGGGCTAACCAGTTTGATAATACTGCAAATTCAAAAGGACATTACGAATCTACTGGACCTGAAATTTGGGATCAAACTGAAGGTAAGGTTGATGCTTTTGTTTGTGCATCAGGTACTGGTGGAACAATCGCCGGAGTAAGTAGTTACTTAAAAGAAAAAAGTAAAGATGTAAAAATTTATTTATCAGACCCTGCTGGATCTTCTTTATACAATTATATAGAAAATGGAGAACTTAAAGGCGATGGTAATTCAATCACAGAAGGAATTGGTTCAAGTAGAGTAACAGCAAATTTTGCAGAAGCTAAAATTGATGGTGCATTTTCA
Source organism: uncultured Pelagibacteraceae bacterium (assembly GCA_902515985.1). Lineage (GTDB taxonomy): Bacteria > Pseudomonadota > Alphaproteobacteria > Pelagibacterales > Pelagibacteraceae > Pelagibacter. The sequence continues at coordinate 85,571 of CABXWY010000004.1, read as the reverse complement.
ATAAGTGATCAAGAGTCATTACCAATTTTGTACGATCTAATCCAAAATGAAGGTTTAAGTTTAGGTACAAGCTGCGGAGTAAATATAGCTGGAGCTATAAGATTGGGTAAAAAGTTAGGACCTGGAAAAACTATTGTAACAATTCTTTGCGATCGATCAGATAAATACAACTCCAAGCTGTTTAATAAGAAATTTCTTCAAGAAAAAGGCTTACCATTTCCTAGCTGGATATAAAACCGCATACCTGCATTGTAATAAAATCTATACATTTTCTGAATATATTAAGTTTAATTATATTTTTGAAAGGAAACATTATGAAAGATTATTTAGCTACACACGTTTTTAAATCAGAAGAAATGAAAAAAAAATTTCATGAGGTTGTCGGTTCAACTTCTCCTGAAGATTTAAAAAAAGGAGTAAATGGAGAAAAAGCTGTATGTCATATGACTATGATGTGTGCAGGCGACTCAATGAACATGTATTGTAAATGGCAAGCAGAAAGTCCTCAAGCCATTATTGATCAATTAGGAGATATGAACAATTTTTTTGATACTACTTCTGAAGAATGTTCGCAGGTTATGGACTTTTCAAAAATGTAAGGAGAAAACTATGAAAAAAATTATAATATTAACTTTTTTTACACTATTTACCTCTAACTTGTTAGCTGAGACAGGTAAGTTTAATGCAAGTGGAATGGGTTCATGGGAAATGAATGTTATGAATGCTGGAAATGGTAATATGAGTATAACTTATGATGGTAATGCTGGACTTTCAGACAAAGAAAATGGAAGTATTTTTGACAAATCTACTATGCATTGCATTGGAGGACTTACTTTAACCGCAGGTAAGTTTGATGATGAAACTGGAATGTGTACATTTTATCTAAATGACGGAGAAAAAGTATTTATAAATTATAAAGGTAAAGGCACTGGAGGTGTTGGTGGTTCTGGAGATTTTATTATTATTGGTGGAACTGGAAAATATGAAAACATATCAGGAACAGGATTTTCAAGCAGACAAAATCTTAAAGGCAAAAGTGGAATGGCTCATTCAATGAATCAAATGAGCGGAAAGTATACTTATTAATTAACAATTAACTTAGAAAGGAATATTTTATGGACGTAAAAGAACAAACAAGAAAAGCTTACGAGCTTTTTGGTAAAGGCGATATGGAAACTTTTTTTAATGATATGATTGATGACAATATTGTATGGACATTTCCAGGTAAAGAAGGAGTTCACCCATTATCAGGAGTTCACAAAGGTAAACAAGCAATGATGACTGCAATGTCAAAAATTCCAGCAACATGGCCAAATTTTCATTTAAAGATTTTAGATATGATCAGTGAAGGTAATAAAGTATTTGTGAGAGTACATGCAACTGCTGACAACATGGACACTATGTTTGGTCATTACTTTGAAGTTAGTGATGAAGGAAAAACTAAGATTATGATGACCTTTGATGACACTCTTAGCATGTTTAATGCTATGAAAAGGTAAATCAGTTACAACAGGGAGGAAAAATAAAATGGAAAAAGAAATGTTAGCTTTAGTAAATCTTAAAGAAGGTAAACTTGAGACTTTTATGGGATGGATGCAGTCTGATGAAGGTATGGAAGTCAGAAAAAGTCTTGCTTATCCAGAAAAAACTATCGGAGGAATGAAACCAGATAAAAGTGGTATTCTGTTTAAGGTTTCAGTTCATAATGAGGCAGGAATGAAAGAATTTGTTGCTGGCAATAATCCAAAAGCTAAAGCTATTTATGCTGAATGTGTAGATAATGTACAGTTATGGGAATTAACTAAAGTAGAGATTTAATTATGAAAAAACTATTTTTAGTTTTATTTAGCATCGTATTTATTAACTCTGCAAATGCAGGAGATTTAAGCAAAAAAGATATGGAAAAAGCATGGGATTGTGTTGGTATATACATGGCTAACTACTTTTTACCTTCAGGAGAGACATTTGAGTACAGTATGAAAGAAAAGTCTATTTCATCAGTTAAAGTTTGGAAAACTTATGCTTTAGAAATTGGTATTAAAGAGAAAGATTGGGATGAAGGGACTAATAAAGCAGTAGATAAACATTATGGTTCTAAATATAATAAAGAATTAACTGATGGTTGCCATGCTTTTTTAGAAAAAACCATTCCAGATGGAAAAGGAAGAGTAGAAAAGGTTGTGCAAACTTTATATTAAAGAGGAGGACAAATGGCTAAGTTTTATTTAATTGGTAAAATAAGTGGAGAGTTAATGAAAAGAATGCAGAGTGATCCTTCAGCTGATAGATACGCCTCTACAAAAAAAGTAACTGAGGCTGCGGGGTTAAAACTGATTAGTTATGAGTGGGTTAGAGGAAGGTTTGACGTGATCTCATGCGTAGAAGGAGAATACGATCAGGCTCTTGCTTTAAAAATTGCCTTTAAAAATTCTGGACTAATGGACGATTTAATGGTGCATGAAGTTATTGATTATAATAAAGCATTCCAAAATGCTGCGAATGCTGCAAATACAGTTATAAAACCTGGTAAGTAATGGCTGGTTACGTTATTGCTCAAATCGATTTGAAAAGTAAAGAAGGGTATAAAGAATACGCCGAGAAAGTCCCAACGACTGTTAAAAACTTTGGTGGCGAATATCTTGTAAGAGCTGGAGAATTCAAATCATTAGAGGGTGAATGGAAATTTGGAAGAAATGTAGTAATAAAATTTCCAAGCTATGAAAAAGCCCTAGAATGGTATAATTCTGATGAATACAAACAAATCATAGATTTAAGGTTGAGCAACACTGAAGGAAATTTAATAATAATTAGAGGAGTTTAAGATGATAGAAAAGTTTAACAATATTTATTATTTGCTGATCTATATAATTCACTTTGCAGGAATAGGTATTTATTCATTTCAAACAATCTTTGGCACTAGAAAATTTTGTACAAAATATCAATTAGACGACACAGCTTTCCCAATGGTAAGATTTGTTGGAGCCTTCATGGCTGGATGGGTTTTGATGGCATTATATATATTATTTATAAGAACTAATGGAGTTGTAGGAGCAGGATCTTTTTTTAACTTAGTATTCTTACAAAACTTGTGTATTTTTATTGTTAACTCATATTCAATTCTAATTGATAAAACCGGAATAAAACAACCCGAGAGATCAAGAGAAGGAATTATTGCTCCTCTTATATTTACAACATTGAGCGCTGCTTTATGTTATGGTCTCGCAGATAAAATCTACAATTATTAATTAAAAGGAGAATAAAGATGTCAATAATAGAAAAACTTAATAAAGCAATGGATGATAAAGACGAAGCAGCATTACGAGAAATAATGCATGATGATTATGCTTTTACAATGCATAAAACAGGTAATGTTCTAAAAAAAGATGATGTTGTTAAGTGGGCAATGAGTGGAGATATCAAAAGAGAAAAGGCAAGAATAATTTATGAAAATGACGAAATTGGTGTTGAGCATGCTTTTGTTACATTTAATGACGGAAACAAAGAAGCTGTAATGGGAGTTTATAAATATAAAGATGGAAAAGTGATTGCATTTGAAACAGGTGCAACTCCCATGCCTAAATAAGTGAAAAAATTTCTTTCTATATTTTTTATTTTTATTTTCACTGCAATTTCTTCTTCACATAGTGAAGCTGCAGCAGAACTGGATGGTTTATTTGAAAAATTAAAAAAAACAAATAATCCAATGGCTGCAAGAGAAATTGAAGAAAAAATTTGGAAGCTTTGGACCACACATCCTACACAAGCAAGTTTAACTAGTCTTTTAGCAAAAGGTTCAGAATATATGTCGCAAAACCAACTTACTAGTGCACATAATGTATTTTCAAAAGCAATTGAATTAGATCCTAACTGGGCCGAAGCATGGAATAAAAGGGCTACAGTTTTATATCTTATGGGGAGTCTAGAATTATCACAGCAAGATATTGATGTGGTTTTAAGTTTGGAAAAAAGACACTTTGGAGCTTTGTCGGGTCAAGGTCTTGTTCAAACAGCTTTAAAAAATTATCAAAAAGCTATTGATAGTTATACAGAGGCACATAAAGTTTATCCTGCAATGAGAACACCTTTAATGATGATCGAAAAATTAGAAGAATTGATAAAAAAAGAAAGTATATGATTAACAATGGATCAATTACTTTTTCTATGTATAATAGCTACTGCGTTTGACTTTTTTTTAATCATTTACTCATTTACAATCCCTTTGTATCCAAAAAATTGGAGAAACAAGGTTAATAAAAAATATAATAATGAAACTGCTACAGGTATAACTATAATTTTTGTTACTATGGCAACCTGTTTCTTATGGATAATTTATTTTTATTTTTTAATATTTCATTCATAATTTTCAAATGATCAATAATTTACATAATAGTATTTCAAAGGTTTTAAATATAAATTTATCTGGTAAAAACTCATCATGATTCCTAAAAAATATTCTAATTTGATCTATATTTTAATTATGGGCTTTGGAATGAGTCTTTTAATGACACTAATTATTACTTTCATCAATACTGGCTATGATAATAGGTATTTTATGAGGTTTTTGAAGGCGTGGTCTGTGGGTCTACCCATTGCAATTATTGTCTCATTGTTGGTGGGACCTATTGCAAAACGATTTGTAGATAATATAAGCAAGTAAAATGTATAAAGTTATAATTACTTATGAACTGATATTTTTAGCCTTTTGGAATATATTATATTTATCCAATTCTAATGTTGAAAATTGGTTTACAGAAAAATTTTTAACAGCGATATTTGTATTTTTTTCAACAATGGCTCTTGGCGCAACTTTAGTTTATATAATTTATATCAGCATAAAGTTGTCTGGACTAGCTGGAGTACTTCAAAGTCTTAAGGATCCTAGAAAAAAAGGTAACTAATCAATTTCTAAGATCAATTTAAAATGTTTGAACCAAAGAGAGATTTCGCTCATAAAAAATTAATTAGTTTTATTGATAATAATTTAATTGAATATTCTAAGCTTAGAAATTTTGATTTTGGACCAGATCAAAGAAGAAATATTTCCTGTTTGTCCCCTTATATAACCCACGGGGTTTTATCTGAAATAGAAGTAATGAATCTTTCCTTAAAGAAGTTTCCATTTGTAAAAATAGAAAAATTTATCCAAGAAGTTTTATGGCGTGTTTATTGGAAAGGATGGCTCGAGCTAAGACCATCGGTCTGGAGTGATTATATAATTAACCTACAAGCTATAAGAGAGAAATATAAAGAAGATCCTAAATATTTAGAGGCAATTGAGGGAAAAACAAATATTGAATGTTTTAATGAGTGGGTTGGAGAATTAAAAACATATAATTATTTACACAATCATACAAGAATGTGGTTTGCTAGTATTTGGATTTTCACACTTAATTTGCCCTGGCAATTAGGAGCCGAATTTTTTTTAAAACACCTTTATGATGGAGATGCAGCATCGAATACATTGGGTTGGAGATGGGTTGCTGGTATCCAAACACAGGGAAAACATTATTTAGCTTCCGAATGGAATATCAAAAAGTTCACAAATAACAGATTTCAAAATATTAAATTAAATGAAAATGCACCGACGAAGATATCTGAGAAAACTTATTCGATAGCTAAAAAAGATTTTGTTAATCCTGAGATAAACAATGATAAAACTCTTGTCATTTTTGAAAATAACTTATCTTTCGAAATGTTAGATTTAAAAAAATTTCAATTTAAAAAGATAATTTTAGCTAGTAACATAGATGAATTAAGACAAATAAAACTTAGCGACAACGTAACAAAGTTTAAAACAAATTTACTACACGATCAGCTTGAAAGAATTAAAACTTTATCAATTGACTGTGAGATTTTGACGATTGATAAGTTAAAAGATGTCAAAGATGATTATTATATTTTGTATCCAAATGTAGGTGAAAATTTAGATTATATTTTATCAAAATTAAGTGGTTATAAATTTATTTATAGAGAGTTAGATCAATTTTCCTGGGGATTTTGTAACAAAGGTTTTTTTAATTTTAAAGGATATATACCAAAGATAATTACTAAATTTACCTAGCAAGTTTAATAAATATATCTCCCATTCCAGCTTGTAATTTTTCTAAAGGTGTGTTGTTTCTAATATCGCAATATTCACCAGTTACAGGATGGGCTTTAACAATTTTAATATCATCATCATTGCAAGGCTTGGTGTTATGAAATAAACCTATTACCATTCTACCATCAAGATTATAGACTTGTTCATTAGCAATGTTCTTTCCATCACAAAAATATTTTTTTGTTACTCTCTCAGGAAAATCTTTTTTTGAGCAAGGGTTATCAATTGTAAGAACATAAAATTCTTTGGTTCCATCTTTAAACTTATGTTTCATTTTTTTTACTGTTGTGTATTTCATTAAATCGCAAGAACAAGGAATGCAACATCTGTAATAATTGCCACATATTTTTTTTTCTGTTTTTTCCTCATTTATATTTACAAACTCAGGAGTGCTGTTAGGATCAATCAGCGATCCAGATACAGCACAATATAATTTATTATACTCAACAAAATCTTTGTAAGAGATGTCTTTATCAATTATATATTTAAAAAATTTAGGGCCTGCAGCATTTCTATTATTATCAGGAAAAATTCTGGACCAATCAGTAACTAAATCTTTATAATAATTTTTTTCTTCAGAAATAGAGACATTTGAAAAAGTTAAAGTAACTAAAAAAATTAATATTAATTTTTCAAAATTACGTAAAAGTCTCATTTAGTTTTCAATTAGAATGATTAAAAACCCATTTTTGACCAATTAAATCTTTCTTGGTCTTCTTTTTTAAATTTATTTAATTCTGCTTTTGAGGGTTTTCTGAAAATAAAAATAGCTAGTGCCGCAGCTATTAATGCAAATAATGATACAGAACAAAAAGTCATTTGTCTTAAATACATTATATTTTACTGTTTAGAAGCATTTTTATTTTAACATTTGTCGCACTTAATTATCCTTTTAATATTTAAATTTATAGCTATTAAAGTCTTATGAAAAAATTATTGAAATTATTTAGCTTGCTTATAATGATACTTGTACCATCAGTAGCATTTGGAAATGTAATTGATAAGCTTAACGAAACAGGAAAGTTTATTAAATTAAATGAAACTCTCACTAAAGCTGGTTTGGTTGAAAATCTAAAAGGAAACGGACCATTTACTGTATTTGCACCTTTAGATGATGCATTTGCAGCCATTAGTGCACAAACATATTATGGTTTATTAAGAGAGGAGAACAAAGATAAACTTATAAAAATATTAGGCCGACACGTTTTTACAAAAAAAATAACTTCATCTGAAATAGATGGTGAAATTAAACTCAAAGCAATTAATGGAGAGGAAATCACTATTAAAAAAGTAAATGGTATAGTTTATATAAATGAGGCTGAGGTTATAACAGCTGATGTTGAAGTTTCAAATGGAGTAATTCATTTTATAAATAGAGTTCTTCAACCTTTGCAATAATTATTTTTGTCTTAAAATAATAGTCTTATTTAAATCTTTCACTGAAATTGTTTTAGTTTTTCCATTGGTCCATTTAATTTGAACTCTAATATTTTTTTCATTTTTTCTAATTCCATAATGAGCAACTGGCTCCATCTGGCATAAATAACCTGATCCAGCATCAATGGTTTTGGAATGTTTTCTTAAATTTGAAATAAGGGTTACGGTTGCTCCTCTAGCAGGCGCTCCATATTTGTTTAAAGGTTTTACTCTTAAATATTTATGATTAGCATCAACTTTTGCTTTATAAAGAGATAACGGTTGATCTCTACTTTCTCCATGGGAAACTAATAGTTCCAATACACCATCATTATCTATGTCTGCAACTGCAGCTCCAGTTCCATAACCATCTGGCTCTAATCCAATATCTAATGGTAATTGTTCTAAAACGCCGTTGTCCATAATTTTAAAGAGTTTATTTGGTTCGCCTATATTGTTCATGAAAACCTCATCATATCCATCATTGTCTAAATCAGCAGAAATAATTGTTCTAATTCTTGTAGGAACATCAAATGTTGGTTTTGCAATATCCTCATATACATCATCTTTTAAAACATATGCTCTATGAAATCCGCCCCAATTTCCATTTAAAATATCTAATCTTCCCCTGTAATAAATATCAGATAGAGCTGTTCCTCTCCCATTTTGAAGGACATCTTCAACTCTGTATTCATATGCAACATCTAAAAATTTACCGTTGTTATTTTTATAGAGAAAGTTTGCACCTCTTTCGTTAGCAGCAAAAATATCCATTTTATTAGAAATGATATGACCTGCTACAACGGCTCTACCGCCTGTAACTTTTGCTAAATTTAATTGAACTGATTTATCGACAATTTTTTGATCTTCATATTCATAAAACCTTGTAGGCCCTCCATAATTAGCAACATAAACACCGTAGGCTCCATCTCCATTTCTATCAACACATACAACAGACCTACCAGCAGTTAAATTTAGATCCGTTTTATTTTTTTCAATTTCAAATAAATCTACAAAACTATCCCCCTCAAAATCTATGAGCCTATCTGAATATTTTTTTGTTCCACTATATGTATCAGTATTAAGAAAATATATTTCTTCAAATCCATCTTTATCTATATCACATGCTGCTACACCAATTGTTCTCCTAAACTCATCTGAGAATATTTTTTCATCTACTATATTTATTAACTTTCCATCTTCATATGATAGAGCCAAATTAAGGTAGCCAAAACCAGTAACCACAAAATCAAAGTTTCCATCTTGATTTACATCAGTCACAGAAACCCCATAACTAAGTCTTTTTGGGTTATCAGCGATCTGACTTGTTAAATCCTCAAAAAAATCAGCATAAAGTTTATTTGGAAATATTAAACAACATAAAAATATAATTTTTTTTAGATATTTAGTTATGTTTATTTTCATATTTTTTTACTAGAACATTTCTTAGAACAATATTTAACTTTTTCCCAGTTGAGTTTCCATTTTTTCCTCCAATTAAAAGGTCTTTTGCAAACGGCACATAATTTAGAAGGTAAATGAGATTTTTTCATTTTAACTGATGTTTATTTTTTAAAAATAAAAAATATGCAACAATTTCATAACCGTAATGAAATAATACAAATAATGGTTTGATACTCAAAATTTTATACAAAAAATTATATTTTGGAATATTCGACCAAATAATTAAGAATGCTTTTGCTCCACCAATTACTTTTCCATCTTGAATAACATGAAGTCTTCTTAATAATTCTTCTTGAGTTTTTGATGTTAGTCTTAATGCATCTTCATTATTTGTAATATCAATCCATTCCAAATTACTATCAGCAATCTTTTTGTAGTGATTTATTTCCAATCTACAAACATTACAGGAGTTATTGAAAAATACTTTAATAGACATAAAAATACATTTTAATTTAGATAAGTATCAATAACAATGCGAAATAACCTCACAGTGAATCAGATATTATTATCTAGATGAGAACTACTCAATTTGATAAGATTTTAAAAACTTTATAGGGTATTCTGTAACCTGGAAAGGATGCGACATCTCCTGATACAACAGTTTTGGGATTCCAGCCAAAACAAAATAAAATAAAAAAAAGAATAAATACTTTACCTTTTATTTTATAAAGAAAATGTTGTCTCAATTTACCAAAATTTAAAATTAAGTGATTATTTAAGAGCAATTTATAATAAATTAAAGCTAACATTACGTAAGAAATATTTACCCATCGTCCCCAATCAAAACCAGCTGCAAATAGTAAAGCAATTGGTAAAAGCGCAATGTAGAAAGTGGAAATTAATTTATTAAAGTTTTTAAATAAAAACAAATTTTTATTTTTTAAAGAGGAATTATTCAATAATACCAACAAAGGAAAAAAACCAATGAGTATAATTAATGAATATCTAAAAAAAACTTCAAATGAATATCTATTGTAAACTTCTCTAAAATTTCCTTCAAGTTTAACAGTTAGCAATCTTTCACATGACATATAACAATTTTCTCCAAACTCATTTTTTAAAACTGTCCTCATAATCAAATGCTCATCACCATTTAAAGGGTTTAAAAATATAATCAGAGCAATAATTAAGCTTGGAATAAAGCATAAAATTATTTTTATAAGATTAAAGTTAAATTTTTGTATATTATTTTCTATTATTTCAAAAAGAAGAATTAAAGGGAAAAAAATTATAATAGGTTCCCAGACCAATACTGCAAATGAGAGGAAAATTATAAAACAAATTTTTTTAAAATTATTGTTTCTAGGAACCAAAAAATAAAGTAGGAAAGAACAAAACACTATAACTTCTTTACGTGCCAAAACTTCAATTTCTGCAACTGGATACAAAATAAATATAGGAGTAAAAATTGATAAAATTATAACTCTTTCATACTGAATCTTTTTTAATAAATTAAATAATAATAAAAAATATATTGTGATAGTGGAGGATTGTAATATAAAAATTGTCCATCTTAATTCGGATTGAAAATATCTCGATATTTCTATTGCTGTTTGTCCTATTATACCTCTTTTAGTAAATCCACCTTCGTAATTTATAAGCCATTCAGAAATGGTAGAATCATTACCAACCACATGTTTTAAAAATAAGAAAAAGTAAGCAAAACTTATTAATATAAGCAGATAAAACAATAAGTAACCCTGAAGTTTCTTTTTTTTCATTTAAGTTGTATTTGATATTCGTATATATAATTCAAGTACAAAAACAAACAAAAATAATATGATAGGTATTATAATTCCTACTTATAATGAGAAGGAAAATATCTTTAAACTTTCAAAAAGATTAATTAAGCTTTATCCAAACTCAAAAATTTTTATTGTTGATGATACAAAAGATTATAACTTAAATAATTATTTTAAAAAAAATAAAAAAATTACTTATATTTATAGAAAAAATAAAAAAGGAAGAGGATCAGCAGTTATTGAAGGTTTTAAGAGGGCAATAAAAAATAATAAGATCAAATTTTTTGTTGAAATGGACGCTGATTTTTCCCATAAACCAGAAGAGCTTAGAAAAAACTTAAAAATATTTAAAGTTAGAAAGTTAGATCTATTAGTATCAAGTAGATATCTAAAAAATAGTAAAATTTATAATTGGTCAATTCAAAGAAGAGTATTTTCATTATTGGCAAATTTTCTTGCAAAACTTTTACTTAATGTTGGTGTATCTGATTATACAAATGGATATAGAATGTACTCTAAAAAAGCCTTAAGAATTGTTGTTTCAAAATGCGGAAAAATCGGAGATGGATTTATTGTTTTATCAGAAATTTTATTACAATTAAAAATGAATAATTTCAAAATATCTGAAACACCATCTATATTTATAAATCGTAAAAGAGGAGAAAGCTCAGTAAATTTAAAATTAATTATTCAATCATTGCTTGGATTAGTAAAATTGTATTTAATAAAAATTAATTTTAATTAATAAGTATTTGAGTTAATAAATTTTTCAGCTTCTGACAAAATTAATTTTTTTCTGTCAGGTTTCATTTTGTCAAAAATTCTTACCATCATTGATAGTCTTGGATTTTTTAAAAAAAAAGTTCTATTTCTATTTATAAATCTCCAATACAACCCATCCATTGTATTGCACCAATCACCTTTTTTAAAATCCATCATTTTCATAAAATAACTGGATCCACAGATATATGGTTTGGTTGCAAAGATACCTCCATCACTAAATAAACCCATTCCATAAACATTTGGTACCATCACCCAATCAGATGAGTCTACAAACATTTCCATAAACCACTTGTAAACGATTTTAGGTTTTACTTCGCAAAGGTTCATTATATTCGAAAGTATCATTAACCTTTCAATATGATGTGACCAGCCATGATTTAATGCATTTTTAATTGCATAATCTAAAGGCGGTAGACCCGTTGTTCCTTCATACCACGAATTTTTCATTTTTCTGTTTTGTTTAAAGAAGTTTCTTGTTTCCATTTCATCACTATACTTTTGATAAACACCCCTCATAAATTCTCTCCACCCAATTACTTGTCTCACATAACCTTCCAGTGAATTAAGTCTAATTTTATTTTTTTTATGGAACTCTAAAGTTTTTGAAATAACAAATTCAGGAGTTATTAGACCAAGGTTAATGTATGGACTAAGGGCGCTATGAAATAAAATATTATTTCCTTGATCAACTGCATCTTCATAGTCACCGAATAAATTTGATTTCTCTTTTAAAAAAAAATTTAAAAGTTTCACAACATCATTGTATTCAGTTGCGAACCAAAAATTTTGTGTGCTACCAGGATGATCTTTAAACATTTTCTCAATGATAGGCTTCAAATTTTTAGTATGTTTTGTTTCTGAAATAATTGGAAACTTTGGTACTTTTGTATTTTTAGGAAGTTTCTTTCTATTATCTTCATCAAAGCTCCATTTACCTCCTTCAGGCGCTCCATCTTTATTCATTAGTATATTTAGTTTTTGTCTTGTACCTTTGTAAAAGGTCGCCATAAAAGGTCTTTTATTTTTAGACAGATAGTCATTAAATTCTTCTCTAGAATTTAAGAACATTGGTGATTTAATTTTATTCCAAATTAAGTCATTTTTTTTAACAAAACTCTGTACTTTTTTTTCAAAGAATTTGTCTTCAATTTCAAAACTTGTGATTTCTTTAATTTTTTTTGATTTGATTACCTTTTTAACTTTATCTAGATAATCCTTTTTAAAATCAGTTGTTTCAATATTGGTATATTCAACTTTGAATTTATTTTTTTTCAAATGATCTGCATGAGATCTCATAGATGATAAAAACAATAGAATTTTCAATTTATGATGTTTTTCATATGTGCATAATTTGTGGTCTTCAGACATAAAGAATAAGTGATCATTTTTGAAGCGGTCTAGATATTTTGGTGGAAATAACTGATTTCCAAGTATAAAAAATAACTTCATATTGCTAATATAGCTTTAAAAAAAATATATGTCAGAAAAATATTTAATTTTTGGTGCGACAGGTTCGATCGGTTCAAGTTTGTCAAAACAACTAAAAGATTCTGGGAAAGAAGTTCACTTAGTTGCAAGAGATGAAAGTGAAGTAAAAAATCTTTCAGAACAATTAGGTTGTTCATATACAGTTGCTGATGTGCTTGAAAATGGTTTCTTAGATAAAGTTAAGGCAGATGTGCCTGATGTAAAAGGTATTGCGTATTGCGTAGGATCAATAGTACTCAAGCCACTTAGAATGATTAAAGAAGATGAATTTAATCAATGTATGAAATTAAATTGTTACTCAGCTTTGGAAATAGTTAAAGGGTATCAAGATACCTTAAAAAAAAGTAAAGGATCAGTTGTTTTATTTTCAACTGTTGCTGTCAGAAGAGGTTTTGCCAATCACGGAATAATAGCCTCTGCAAAAGCAGCTGTTGAAGGTTTAACTGTAAGTCTTGCCTCCGAACTTGCACCAAATGTAAGGGTAAATTGTATTGCACCAAGTTTATCAAAATCTAAAATTGCAGATCCTATGTTAAAGAATACAGTTCTAGCTGAAGGTATTGCCAAAGCTCACCCTCTCAAAAGAGTTGGCGAAGGTGCTGACAGTGCTTCGCTTGCAAAGTTTTTAATAACTGACGAAAGTTCTTGGGTTACAGGACAAGTTATTGGTGTTGATGGAGGAAGATCAACTTTATCTTAATTTTTATGTTTATTGCAATGAACAGATTTAAAATTGTTAAAGGAAAAGAAAAAGATTTTGAAGATGTTTGGAAAAATAGAGACACCCACTTAAAAGGAGTGAACGGTTTTAAAGAATTTCATTTAGTTAAAGGAAATGTAAACGAAGATCATACTTTATACGCTTCTCATAGTATTTGGATGTCAAAAGAAGCATTTATAGATTGGACAAAGTCTGAAGCTTTTAGGCTAGCTCATAAAAATGCTGGTCAACATAAAGATCTTTATATCGGTGCACCCAACTTTGAAGGCTTCGAAGTAGTTATCTAAACTATCTATAAATTTTATCTACCTCTACTTGATAAGACTCAACCAACTTATTATTTTGATTTGCTATCCCAACAACGTCAATCATCTCTTTAATCATTTGATCTGAAGCTCCTTTTTTTTTAGCTGCTGCAGTATGAGATCTAATACAGTACTCACAACTATTTGTTATTGAAACTGCAACATATATTAGTTCTTTCGTAACAGGATCAAGTGTACCTTTTTTCATAATTTGTTTTAAATTATTCCATGTACGTTCCAATGTTTCAGGATTATTTGCTATTGCTCGCCAAAAATTAGGAATTTTTTTTATATTCCGAGTTTGCTTGATATCATCAAAAACTTTTTTAACTTTTCCTTTTACTTTCTGCTCACTCACTAATTTAAATATAGACATTTTACCTCCATTTATAATTATTATACTAAAAATTGGTTGAAACTTCTATGTTTGCTCCATAGTCAGGAATGAGACTCGTTAAGTTATAATTTGAGGAAAATGTAATATCAAAACCATTTACACTTCTTTTGTAATCTAATTTTGTATTAAAGTTTTGAATTCCATCTAAACTTAAAGTGTATGTTTCATCTTTTCTAGATGATAATTTTCCAGCAAAATAAAAAGCATCTGTATGACCAGCACCTTTATTTTGATTTCTTTCATAATTCGAGGTTATTGAAAGACCATTGTCTGTTATTAAGTCAAAACCAAAACTACCATTATAATTATGTGTCGAACTATTGATATTATCAATAACATAAGTAGTTCCATTTGAAGCGTATTCAAACACCTGCCTTGATGATGGACTAAGATCAGCATTATATTGCAACTGGATCTTAGGTTTTAAAATTCCATTATTTATATTAATTGTATTATCTATCGTTGAACCTAATGAGCTTACGATTGTCCCAATATTTTGTCTACCAAATCTTAAATTTAAACCTTCTGCTCCTTTTTCTTTGTAATCAGAAAGAGTTGTTAATCCTAAATCTAATTTAATATTTGGTGTAAAATTAATTTTTTCTTTTGTAAAAGTTTCTCTAAATTTAATAGAGGAGAATACTTGCTGTCCATTTCTTTTTCCATTAGTTGATACAGTACCACTATTATTTATAAGATTAGTTTTGATCGCACTTGCGCCAAGAAGAATATCCATAAACATATTGTCACTTGTTGGACGAGTTTCATATATGGTTAAACTTAAAGAATTCATATCTAAAGCGCTACCAAGTTTTCCAACCTTCACATCATCATTGCCAAATCTTAAGGCAAAACCATGACTTCTATCTTGATCTACTTTTTTATCAGCACCGATTGTAATAGCGCTAGTGTTTATACTTTTTGCTGAGGAAGAAAGTGAGTCTCCTACTTTACCAATACTAATTGTTCCTTCACTCCAATACGACCAATTTGTTGATATAGATTTATTTGAAGATGTATTATCATTAGTTAAACTAGATGGCATTAATAAGTTTGATAATGAGGCTAAAATTTCATTTGAAAATTGTAATTTTAAATTTTGATTAGTTAAATTAACACTATCTTTATTTCTTCTAAGCCATTCCATACGATTTAGAACTGGATAGGATGTATGTTGAATAAGTTTTTTGGTTGAGCTAGATTGTGCTTCTACTGAACCAACATCGTCAGCATCTGATGTTGGATTCATGCAAGAGATAATTCCATAAGCGCAAGGTAAATCAAATTCTCGAACTAAGTCACCGTCTCTAAAATCTATATAATAAAGTTTATTTGCTCCTTGACTAAAATTAAAAGTTATTCCAGCAATAGACTCTTCATTTTCGACTGGCACAGAATTATAAGCTTCACTATTAATAACTGCTGTTTTAATATTAAAAGGTACTGATAAGTCATATTCTTCAATTACGTTGTTAGCATTGTTTGCAGTATGGTCAGCCTTTACTAAAAACATTTTATATCCATCGGAACTGAACCCGAAACCTTGGTATCTTTGATTAGTAACTGCCGAAATACTTATACCTACTCCACTATCTTTGCTATCAGGATCATAAGGAGTTGAAAGTTTATATTCTGCTATTCTATTTGAACTCATCTCTACTATAAACATCTTTGTTCCATCAGTATTAAAATCAACCGCTCTGGGATCATTTAAACTAAGAGGGGTTTCCGTATCATCACTTACATTTAATGAAGTTATGTCATAAGGTGTGCCCAATGACCAAGCAGCTATAGAATCTCCATCATCAATTTGAGATTTGGTTGAAATTACAAAAACTTTAGTCCCATCTGAATTAAATTTTATATCTTGTGGTCTTTTTAAGACTGATGAAATGTCTTTATTTTCATCAAGTGAAGCTGAACTTATACTAAAAGGAGTACTTAAAGAGTACTGAGCTATACGACCAGTATCTCCACTAAAACCAGTTACATACATTTTAGAACCAGATGGATTAAAAAGTATTCCTGTTGGTGTATTCATTTCAGTAGCTACACTCTTGTTGCTTACAAATACTGGCCCTGCATAAACTTTAAAATGGATAAGCAGACCAATAAAAACTGTAAAAATAAACCTGATATTTTTCATCTTTAATCTTTGAGAAATATACTAAAAAGTACTAGAAACTTCTATATTTGTATCGTACTCGAGCGAGTCATCAAATATATGATTGTGATTAATTGAAAAATCAAAACCATTGATATTTTTACTATAACTTAAACTAGATTCGTGGGCGTTTACAGGATTGTAATTAAACGCAAACTCACCATCCTCTTCTTTTGATCTACTAAATTTCAGTATAAATATTTCTCTAGAGCTATTAGGACCTTTTCTGTCATTCAAACTAATAATTTTTTCAAAACTTGAGGAGATAGTAAAACCATTTAAATACACAGCTTCGAAACCAATATTATATTTCAAATCCTGGTTTGAATATTTTCGAATTGTATCTGTCACAACACCAGTTTGACCGTGATATATATATTTATAATCAATATCTTCACTTAAATCATAGAGAAGTTCTAATCCACCCATTGGTTGAAGAGTTCCCATCTCAGTAACATATTCATCCATTTCAAATAAAAATCCTCCAGCCAACTCACCGGTTGCAAAATCAGTATCCTTATAAGTTAAATTTCTTATCAAAGGATCACTTGGATTATTTATATAATCTGTAAATTCTGATAAATGAGTAATGCCATATGTAAATTTTGCAGTTGGAGTCATATTAAATCTACCCGCTTTACTTCTAGTTCGATAATTTAATGTTCCAAAAATTTGTCCCCCATTTCTCTCACCTGATAACTTAGATTGGTAAATATGATCAATACTTAAAAAACTTACACCTAAAACAGCGTTTACATATTGATTATGTTGGGTTGGAGCAATTCCATATAAATTTAAAGTAAGCGACTCCATGGTTACGTCTTGTTTAGATTTTTTAATTTCACTACTGCTATCTCCATATCTAAGAGCTAATCCAAAAAACTTATCCTCACCGTATTTTCTATCAGCCCCCAACGTTATTCCTTTTACCAGTACATCTTTTGGTTTTTCACTTCCATGCTGGCCATACAAACCTACATATACATCTACAAGACTCCAAGTAGACCATTTAGATTTTTTGTCTTCATTTTTAGTTTTGCTAATTAATGAGGCAATATTTTTCCTTGCAACCGGTTCAAATTTATTTGCTAACCTATCTATTAAAGTATTTTTATAATTAAAGTTAAAATTATGAGCAGTTAAGTTCTCTTCGTCTCTATTTCTCTTGATCCACTCAAATCTTTTAAAAATAGTAGTCGTATTTAAACTTATATTTTGCTTTGTAAGCTCCACTGTTGTTCCAAAGGTTGAAATTGTAGCAGATGCACACTCTACTACTCCATAAGGACATTCTAAATCAAAACGATTTACTTGATCTACCGATACCATACCAGACTTTCTTTGCACTATAAATAGATGCATACCATCAGAAGAAAAACTAAATCCCTTAGGAAGACCTGTCTTATCAGTATTAGAAACTATTTTACCAAAACCTTTTACGTTCCATCTTCCAACTTTTGTTGCAGTAGAAACATCAAAACTTTCATCTAATCTAAATTGATAAATAAAAGAAAAAGGGAAATGACCAGAAGGAACTTGTGTTACATTTTCAATCAATACAAACATTGCAAAACCATCATCACTAAATTCTATATCTCTTGCAAATTCACCATTTGGACTAGTTGTTCCCACTTCAATACCTAAAGTGCTCAGATCTACTTGATGAATTTGAGTTGTTGAACTAAAATCATGGGCTGCGGGTAATTCAAAAGTAGTTAAAGTAGGAGTGTCCTCAGTACTAGAAAGTGTAAAAAGTTTTGTTCCTTCTTTATTAAATGCTACACTATCTATATCTCCCTCAAATGAAAGTTTATCTTCATATGTCATTCCATCGAGATCGAAAGCTGTAGCAGCATTAAATTTTCCCAATTCGCCATCTGTGTCTAAAATATAAAATATTTTTCCATCATCTTTTATTGCTATGTTTTCTAAACTATTAATTAGATCACCACCTGACAACTCGCCTGCTTTTTCTCCATCAATAGCATCGCAGGTTACATCTTCACCTTGGCTACCCATTAGATCTGATGATACTTTAAAAGGTACAGCTACTTTATTCATACTTATAGGATGACCATCCATTTTTGAACCGGGACTACCGGCAGTCAAATTAACTGTAAAAACTGTTAAACCATCATCACTCCATATAACATCATGAGGATCTTCAGTTCTATCGTTTTCAAGGGGTGTCTCAGTTCTGCTTGCTAAACAAGTCAAAGTGTCATGTGCCTTGTTACCACCAGGAATTAAACTATCAAACCATGTCACATTTAGTTCCCGAGCTACTACAAAATTTGAAATAAAAATCGAGATAAAATAGCAAACTATTATTATGGCAGCTTTTTTCATGATCAGCTATTGTAGTGCAGGTTTTAAAAGCCTCAACATTTTTTTATGTATAGATTTATTAGCAGAAATCAAAACATTGCCAGCTTTATTTGCATTTTCATTTCGCCAGGTAGAAGCGATTCCACCTGAGGCTTTAATTATTGGAATTAATGGATGAATATCCCAGATTTTATTCATACATTGAATAACAACATCTAATCTTCCTTCACAAAAATGAGCATAACTTAATGCATCAGAACAAGGAAATTGCATCATCTTTAAAATCTTTGGAATTTTTTTTTGTTTATCTAAAGATAAATATCCATGAAAAGCAGCAGACACTTTCATATTTTTAAATGTTGCTTTTTTATTGATACTTAACTTTGATTTTTTTCCATTATCAACTACATAGGCAGCTTTGTTAGAAACATTGTAGTAGTATTTTTTTAATTTTGGAAAGTTCGCTAAACCTAAAATTGGATCTCCTTTGTAATTTAATGAGATTAAGTTGCTCCAAGTAGGGTTTCCTATCACAAAAGATCTTGTTCCATCTATTGGATCAATAATCCACGCGAAATCACTTTTAACTTTTTTGTGTCCAAATTCTTCTCCAATTATTTGATGATCTGGAAATTTCTTTTGTATTTTTGCTCTTATAAATTTTTCAAATGCCTTATCAGCAGATGTTACCGGGTCGTAGCCTTTGCCTTTGAGTTTATTATTTACCTTAAAGGGCTTGTTAAGCTTCTTATAATAAAGTCGTGTTAAGTCCTTAGCTAAGCTGTTTAAAAAGCTTGAAAATACTTTAATTTTCTTTGAATTTATCTCTGGCATAAATAGTCACTTACTATTTTATTTATCTTGATTAAAGACAAATTTTAAATAATCCTCGAATATACTATGAAAATAGAACTGAATAATAACAAGATTTTCTATAAAAATGGCTCATCTGTACAGGAGATACATCCATTTTGGTTACGTGAAAGAGCCAATGGTGAAAAATACTTAGATAAAAAAACACAACAAAGACTTTTTGATCCAACTTCCTTAAATGTTGAAATTGCAATCAAAAGTGCTCGAATTAATAATGACTTATTAGAGATTGATTTCAATGATGGTGTTAATTCTAAACTAAATATTGAAAAAATTGCTGAAGAATTTTCAAAAGAAGACCAAGTCATTCATGGCATAGAAAAAATTAAATGGAATTCATCTTTTAAAAATTTTAAAAAATATAAATATTCTGATGATCTTTTTGAAACACAAGAAATGCATGATTTATTATTGTCTTTTTATAAATTTGGATTTGTAATTATTGAAGATGTGCCAACTGAAGATAATTTCCTAGTAAAATTCGCAAATAAAGTTGGAAGTGTAAGACGAACAAATTTTGGTGAGCATTTTAATGTTAAGTCAATTCCAAGTCCTAATGATTTAGCTTATACATCTCTTGCCTTAGCACCACATACAGATAATCCTTATAGAAATCCTGTACCATGTATTCAGTTATTACATTGTATTATCAATGAAGTTTCTGGTGGTCATTCAACCTTGGTGGATGGATATACTGTGACAGAAGATTTAAAAAAAGAAAATCCAGAATTCTTTGATATTCTAACTAAAATTAAAGTTAAATTTAAATTTATAGACAAAGATGTTGTTTTAGAGCATTGGGCTGAATTAATACGATTAGATGAAAATAAAAAATTCAAACAGGTTAGATTTAGTCCAAGATTAGATTTTGTTCCAATTTTAGAAAAAAATGAATTAGATTTATATTATAAAGCGAGAAAGAAATTATCTACTATGTATAATTCTGATAAATATAGAATTGAATTTAAACTACAACCAAAAGATCTTTTAATGATGGATAATTATAGATTATTACATGGTAGAACAGAATTTGATGCTAATGAAGGAAATAGGTTCTTACAAGGATGTTATTTAGATTTTGATAGCACAGAAGGTAAATTAAGACACCTAAAAAGAAAATTTAATCTTTGACTTTTAAAGATACTTTAATTGCATCTCTAGTTCCAATTTTTTTAGGTTTTGGTTTCGTAATTGCTAAACCAGCAATGGAACATTTTCCACCTATACTTTTGATGGGTTTGAGATTTACTTTTGCAGCATCAATTTTAATTTGGTGGTTCCCAATTCCAAGAGGTTATCTTAAGCAAATTTTTATAGCCTCCTTAATTGCAAATACTTTACAGTATAGCGTTACTTACACTGGTTTAAATTTAATTGATGCTTCTGCTGCTGTTCTGCTGGTTCAAACAGAAGTTCCATTTGGTGTTTTATTTGCTTACTTCATGCTTAAAGAAAAACCTACAATAAGAAGTTTAATTGGAATTGGAATAGCATTTATTGGAGTATACATTTTAACAGGATCACCTAGCTTAAATGGTAAATTTCTCGGTATAGGTCTTACAATATTAGGATCTGCTATTTGGGCTTTAGGACAAGTATTGGTTAAACCATTAAGTAAAGAAATAGCTCCACTAACACTTGTTGCATGGCTAGCTATTTTCTCAGGACCAATATTAATTTTTTTATCTGCTATCCTTGATGGTAATACAATTAATTATATTAAATCTGCAAACTTTAATAGCTGGGCGATTGCATTTTATTTGGGATTTTTTATGCAACCAGTTACTTATGGGTGTTTTTATTACGTATTAAAAAATAACCCTTTATATAAAGTTTTACCCATTGTTACCATGGGTATACCTTTGACTGGCTTATTAGCAGCAATACTTCTTCTTGGAGAAAAACCAACAACAGAACTTTACCTTGGAGGCTTTATAATTTTAATAGGAGTGATTTTAATTGTTTATACAAAACAAAAAAAAAATAGTTAAAGGAAAAATATTTAAAATCTATCCGATTTTACTCAATATAGGGACGTATTCTAAAATATAAAAACCTAAAACTTGTAGTTTGTTTGTAAGTATCAACACACCAGTTATAAGTAAAAGCACACCACCAGTTTTTGTAATAATATTCATTTTCTGTTTTATATTTTTAGATATGAGAAGAAATTTTTGCGTTGCGTAACCAGCAAATATAAATGGAATTGCTAGTCCCAAAGAATAAGATGAAAGAAGAAGTATTCCCTTAAAAATACTTTCAGCTGTTGATGCTAAAATTAAAATTGAACCTAGAATTGGACCAATACAGGGTGTCCATCCAAAGGCAAAGGCCATTCCAACTAAAAAAGAACTAAACAAATTGCTATTTTTATTTGCATCTATTCTTTTCTCGTAATTTAGAAAACTGATATTCAATATTCCTAAGATATGTAAAGAAAAAACGATTATTATAACTCCTGCAATGATTCTAAGTGGAAATGAATTGCTTAATAAAATCTTTCCTAAAAAAGTGGCAGATGCACCAAAAATAATAAAAACAACTGAAAACCCTAAAGTAAATAAAATTATTGGTGTTAGGTTTACATTTTTATTCTTTACCAGTTCATCTAAAGTTGATCCTGATATATACGATATATAGCCTGGAATAAGTGGTAAAACGCAAGGAGATAAAAAACTTATTAAACCTGCCCCAAATGCAATAAAAAGTTCTGTCATTTTATCCTGAATTTTTCATCGCTGCCGCTATACCTGCGATAGAAGTCATCATAGAATCATTTAAATACTTCTTATGTTTTTTTGGAATACCTTTTTTAGATAATTTTTTCATAACTACCGCTTGTAAAATATTAAGTACCTCGGTGTAAATATTTCTAACCATTACGGAAGATCTAAATTTTTTTCTCTGATTAGCAATATCAGATGGGGTTATATATTTATTTAATTTTTGAACATTATCAAATTCTAATCTTAATTTTTTACCTACATTTTTAAGTTTACTATCAGCTAAACCATCTTCATAAACTTCTGAAATATCAGGATCAACTTTTGAAATTACCATATCCAACATATCCATAGTTGAATTAAAAAAAGGCCAATTTTTCTCCATATCAACCAAAGTAGATTTAAATTTTTTAACTGAAGAATATTTTAATGCATCACCAGTGCCAAGCCATGCTGGTAACATTAATCTAATTTGCGTCCATGCAAAAACCCACGGTATTGCTCTAAGACCTTTTATATTATCAATATTTTTTCTTTTTGAAGGTCTTGATCCAATTGATAATTTTCCAAGAGCGACATGAGGCGTTACGGTTTTAAAGTATCTTATAAAATCCGAATTTTCTCTAATGTTTTTCCTATAAGACTTTGTTGATATTTTGGTCATGTCTTCAATTAATCTTCTCCAACTTTCTTTTGGCTTAGGTGGTGGTTTTAGAGTTGCTTGCATTACAGCACCAATGTAACTACATAAATTATATTTTGCTAATGGCTCGTAACCATATTTTTGTTGTATCATTTCACCTTGATCAGTTATCCTAATTTTTCCATTAACAGAACCTGCTGGTTGTGATCTTAATGTCGATTGAATAGGACCTCCACCTCTACCCGCGGATCCTCCACGACCATGAAAAAATGTAAGATTTATTTTGTACTTCTTTCCTAGCTGGACAATATCCTCTTGTAACTCATATTGATGCCAGCTTGCTGAAAGCTTTCCTGCATCTTTACTTGAGTCTGAATAACCAATCATAATTTCATGATTTTTTTTAATTAAATTTCTATACCAACCAAGAGCAAATAAATTTTCCATTATCGATTTTGCATTTTTCAAATCATCTAAGGTCTCAAATAACGGCACTACTCTCAATCTTTTTTTGATTTTTGCCTCTTTTTGTAAAAACGAAACTGTTAAAATATCTGATGCAGATGACGTCATCGATATAACATATGCACCTAAACATTCTTCTGGTTGTTCCGCTAAAATCTTAAATGTAGACCAAACTTCAGCATTTTCTTTATTTCTAAATTTAAAGTTTTTAATTACCTGTTTCTTTGATTTTAAACTTTTAGATAAAAAGCTGACCTTTTGTTTTTCAGTCCAATTATTATAGTTTTTATTATATTTCTTCTTAATAAATTCATTTAATAATTGAGAATGTCTTGATGACTCTTGTCTTATGTCTAATTTTGCAAGATTAATTCCAAAGCATTTAGCTCTACGCATTAAATCAAGTAATTCCCCACTCGCAATATTCTCGTTTTGATTTTGTTCAAGAGAGTCTCTTACAATTCTTAAAGGTTTTAATATGTCCTCTCTCGATGATAATAATTTTTTCTCATCAAGTGGTTTTTGTCTTACTAAATGATTTTCGATTGCCCTGTGGGTTAATCGTATTTTATCTCTTAATGGCCTTAAGAAAACCCTATAAGGTTCGTATGTTTTACCCGTTATTCTCAAAATTTGGCTTGAACACTTTTCCATTGAGAAAGACCTGATTAATTTAGTTAACTCTTTTTCATATAATTTTGCTGCCTCCCATCGAGATAACAAAATAACTTCCTTTGTAATAGATGAAGTTACATTTGGATTGCCATCTCTGTCTCCTCCCATCCAAGAACCAAACTGTATGGGATTAAAGTTTCTTGGTAAATTTTTACCCATATTCTTAAGGAAAATGCCATTAAGTCTTCTATAAACTTTTGGAATTGTCTCCCATAAACTATCCTCTATTACAGCCAAACCCCATCTTGCTTCATCAGTGGGGCTTGGTCTAAATCTTTTTATGTCATCAGTATTCCAAACAATTGTAAATTCATCATAAAGTTTTTTTTCTAAAATTTTAATTTTAGATGGATAATGTTTTAATAATTCTCTTTGTTCCATAATCTCTGTTATTTTATGATATTTTTGAATTAGAGTTCTTCTTTTAACTTCAGTTGGATGAGCTGTTAACACAATCCCAATATTTAAATTTTTCGCAATATTATAAATTTTATTTTTTGAAATTTTTTTAGATTTAAAAAGTTTCTCAAAGATTTCTTCTATAAAAATATATTTATTATCATTTTTAATTTTCGAATTCTCAAATTCATCTAATTTTCTAGAAGAGTCTAAAGTCTCTGTTAAATTTACAAAATTCATAAAATGCGTAAATGCTCTTGATAACTTAAATATATTAATGGGGCTAAGCTTATTTATTTCAGATATAATTATTTTGAATCTTTTTTTATTATTTATATTTCTAACGTTTGCTTTTGAAAGAAGTCTAATTTTTTCTACTAAGTTAAAAAAATTTTGACCTTCTTGTTTTCTTATTACTCTGCCGAGTAAATCTCCTAAAAATCTTACATCATCTCTTTGAGACTTGGTTGGAATTCCTTCATAGTATAGGTCTCTTTTAAGCATTGTGGTTGACAACTTTATGCGTCTGCTCTCCTAAGTTATCTATTCCTAATTTTACAGTTTCATCACCCATTAAAAATTTAGATGGTTTTCTATTTTCACCAACGCCTGGTGGTGTTCCAGTACAACATATATCTCCGGGAAATAAAGTCATACAGTGACTCATATATGACACTAAGTGACTTATGTTGAATATCATTTGATTAGTATTACCAGTTTGCATTCTTTCACCGTCAACATCCAAATACATATTTAAATTATGTACATCATCAATCTCATCTGTGGTAACGATGTAAGGTCCAATTGGACCAAAAGTATCAAAGCCTTTACCTTTATCCCATGAACCACCTTTATTTTTTTGAAAGTTTCTTTCACTCACATCATTAACTAGAAAAAAACCTAAAACATAATTCATCGCTTCTTTTTCACTAACGTATGAACATTTTTTTCCGATTACAAAACCTAATTCAACTTCCCAGTCCGTATGATTAGAATTTTTAGGTATTACAATATCGTCATTTGGGCCTGAAACACTATTAGTAAATTTTGAAAATATAATAGGTTCTTTTGGAATGGGCATGTTTTGTTCTATAGCGTGATCTTTAAAATTTAATCCTATACCAATAAATTTTGAAGGATTACTTACACAGGCACCAATTCTTTGATTGTTGTCTATTGTAGCTAGGTCTTTAGTATTTATATTTTTTAATTTTTTTATGGTATCGAAATTTAAACTATCTGGATTAAAGTCCTTAATGATAGAAGATAAATCTCTGTAGTTGTTATCTTTATCGATTATAGTTGGTCTTTCCTGTCCAGGATTTCCAACTCTTGCAAGCTTCATTTTAGAAATACAATTAAAAGCAATATTACCCAAACGGCACCATAATAAAATGGCATCATTTTTTTCCATGATGATAAAGCTTTTGCAGCTGTTTTAACCTCTTTTTTTTTAACTTTTACCATTTATCCTTTTAAACCTAGATGAGTATACTTTACATTTAAATAATCTTTAATTGCCATAGAGCCGCCTTCTCTTCCATAACCTGCTTGTTTTATACCACCAAATGGAGCTTCTGCTAAGGCAACTTGAGGTGTATTTACTGCAACAGTTCCTGTTTCCATAAGTTCTGAAGCTTTGTGTGCTTTTTCCATAGAGTTAGTACAAATATAACTTGATAAACCTAATTCATGACTATTGGCTCTTTCAATAACCTCATCAAAAGTTTTAAATGACAACATGGGAACTAATGGTCCGAATGGTTCAACTTTCATAATTGTAAAATCATCTTTAATATTATCAAAAATTGTTGGCTCATAATAAAATCCTTTATTAAATCCTTTTGGTCTTTTACCACCTAGAAGAACTTTTCCTCCTTCTTTTTTTGTTGTTTCAACCAGCTCCTCAACTTCATTTAATCTTTTTTTAGTTGTTAAAGGTCCAAGTTGAACGGAAGGATCCATGCCATCACCTATTTTTAATTTTTTTGTTTTTTCAATGAATAGATTTAAAAATTCATCTTTTTTATTTTCTTGAATATAAAATCTATTTGGAGAAATGCATACTTGACCATTATTCCTGAATTTAGCAGCAATGGCCATGTCAGTTGCTTTTTTAATATCTGCATCATCAAAAACTATAAATGGAGAATGCCCACTTAATTCCATAGTAACCCTTTGAACTTTATCTGCAGCTTGTTTCAAAATTAGTTTTCCTACTCTTGATGACCCAGTTATAGAAATTTTTTTAATTATATCAGATGAAATTAGTTGTGATGCAATACTTGGAGGATCTCCAGAAAGTAAATTAATAACACCAGGGGGTATTCCACATTCTCTACAAATGTCTATTAATTCCATAACTGTACCTGGAGTTATAACATCTGGTTTAATTATTACTGAACAGCCAGCAGCAAGTGCAGTTGAAATTTTTCTTGATGATAAAACTAACGGAAAGTTCCAGGGTGATAAAGCTGCAACTACTCCAACTGGTTGATAGTAAACATGAACTCTGGTATCTTTAAATCGACTTTCTACTGTTTGTCCATAAATTCTTTTTGTTTCCTCTGCATTCCATTCAAAGATATCTGCCGCTGCACCAACCTCACCTTTTGCTTCAACCAATGGCTTACCCATTTCAAGTGTCATCCATTTTGCTAACACATCTTGTTTTTCTCTCATCTTGTCGGCAATTTTTCTTATTATGTAAGATCTTTGCCACGGCGGTGTATGCTTCCAAATCTCTAATCCTTTTTGAGATGATTTAAGAGCTTTGTTTACGTCTTCTGAAGTTGCTTTTGATGCATGTCCTATTATTTCCTCATTAGCTGGATTAATTACTTCATAAGTTTGTTTGTCAGAAGACTCTTGCCATTTACCATCAATGAATTGTCCAAATTTGCTATACATAATTTTTAATTTATGATTAATTGAATAACTATTAAAGATAAATATATCTATAAATAACAATAAAATAAAGTGTCTAAGTTTTTTCCCCTACTTTTTATTCTTCTATGGTCATCTGCTTTTATAACTACACTACCTATTGTACAAAATAGTGATCCATTTTCAGCTCTCGCCTTTAGATTTTTTTTAGTAGCTATTTGTTTTTTTATCTACTCTGTTTATAAAAATGCAAAAATTATTGTTAATCGTAAAAACTTATTTAATTCCTTAAGCACTGGTATCTTATTTCATGGTTTTTATTTGGGTGGGGTATTTTATTCAATATTTATAGGGTTTCCGACAAGTTTAACTGCACTAATCGTAACTATGCAGCCAATATTAACAAATTTACTTGCAGGTTATTTTTTAAAAGAAAAAGTTTCTTTGAATCAATGGTTGGGAGTTTTTTTGGGTTTTACGGGAGCAGTGATGGTATTAGGTTTTGATATAGGATCTTCTTTACCAATAGAAGGAGTGATTGCCTCGGTTATTGCTTTACTGGCTATAACTACCTCAACAATATGGCAAAAGAGAATAAGTAATAATATACCTTTGTCTGTAAACAATATGTATCAAGCTATTGGAGCAGTATTGTTTCATCTCATAATTATTATTTTTATATTTAAAGAACCTTTCCTGAAAATAAATACACAATTTTTGTTAGCAATGAGCCACCAAGTATTTCTTGTATCCCTAGGAGCATTTTCTATTTTAATGTACTTAATAAAAAAAAATTCTGCTAGCAAAACAGTATCGTTATTTTTCTTAATACCAGCCGTAACAGCATTAATGGCATGGTTGTTCTTAGGAGAGATACTAATGAAAATTGATATTATTGGTTTTATAATTGCATCATTAGGAGTATTTCTTTCTACAAGAAAATAAAATTATAAATTTTAATTTTTAAATTTCAAAAACTATGATACTTTTTTTAAAAAAAAGGAGAAAATTATGAAAGCATATATAATGGGAAATTATACAGAAAAAGCTTTTCAAGGATTCATGAAAGATCCCTCAAGTGATAGAAAAGCTGTAGTAGAACAATTAACAAATGCTGTAGGTGGCAAGATACATACTATGGATATTGTTAGAGGCTCGTACGATTTTATAGTAGTCGCAGAGTTGCAGTCTTTTGAAGATTTTGCATCTATCAAACTTGTAGTAGAAGCATCGGGTGCTGTTAAAAATATGACAATACTTGAGGCAATTGATTTTACTAAAGCAACAACTAAGGCTAGTAAGATTGGTTACAAACCACCAGGACAGTAAAGAAGATTTATTTTTTTTGTTCGTTATCGACGACTAAGCAGATTTCTGATTTAGTCAGAAATCTGCGACCTGTTCCATTATCTAATGAGAACATGCCACCTATCCCACTTACAGCATCAATTGTAAGATCAGTATGTTTCCATTTCTCATATTGATCTCCATTCATGTAAAAAGGAACTCCGCCTATTTCTCCTAATTTTATATCGTTATCGCCAAGTGGAAATTCACCTTCTTGAAAACACATAGGAGCACTTCCGTCACAACAACCGCCAGACTGGTGGAACATTAATTTTTCACCATATTTTTCCTGAAGTTCTGACAAAAGATTCAATGCAGAGTGTGTTGCTGATACTTTCATTTTTAAATTACGGCCCATGATATCGAATCATGGGCCATTATATATTGTTTGTTTAAAAGAAGCCTAATTTTTTCTCAGCATAAGAGACATGTAAGTTCTTATTCTGTCTATAATGATTAAGCATCATTTTATGAGTTTCTCTTCCAACTCCTGATTGTTTGTATCCTCCAAATGGTGAATGAGCTGGATAAGCATGATAACAATTAGTCCATACTATTCCCGCTTGTATTTCTCTACCCATTCTATGAGCTATATTTCCATTTCTAGTCCATACAGCTGCTCCTAAACCATAAAGAGTATCATTAGCAATTTTCAATGCTTCTGCTTCGTCTTTAAATTTAATCACAGATACTACAGGGCCAAAAATCTCTTCTTGTGAGATTCTCATGCTATTATTAGCCTCAAAAATAGTTGGTTGGATATAGTTACCTTTTTCCAATCCACTATTAAGTTTACCAACACTTCCTCCTGTAAGAACCTTTGCGCCCTCTTTTTTTCCAAGCTCTAGATAAGATTTAATCTTCTCCATTTGCTCTACAGACGCTTGAGCTCCAATCATTGTCTCCATTTTTAAAGGGTTATCTTGTACAACTGCCTTTGTTCTTGCAATAGCTCTTTCCATGAATTTATCATAGATAGACTCTTGTATAAGGGCTCTACTTGGACAAGTACATACCTCACCTTGGTTTAGATTGAACATTACAAAACCTTCAATACATTTATCAAAGAAATCATCATCTTTATCCATGACATCCTCAAAGAAAATGTTAGGTGATTTACCACCTAGTTCCAAAGTTATTGGAATGATATTTTGTGCAGCATACTGCATAATCAATCTTCCAGTTGTTGTTTCGCCAGTAAATGCAACCTTAGCAACTCTTTTAGATGAAGCTAAAGGTTTACCTGCCTCTAATCCAAAACCACTAACAATGTTTACAACTCCTGGAGGTAATAAGTCTCCAATAAGTTCCATCATTACCATAATTGATGCTGGTGTTTGTTCAGCTGGTTTTAAAACTGAACAGTTTCCTGCAGCAAGAGCTGGTGCCAATTTCCATGTTGCCATCAACAATGGGAAATTCCATGGAACTATCTGACCAACTACTCCTAATGGCTCATGAAAGTTGTATGAGTATTGATTATTACTTATCT
Source organism: uncultured Pelagibacteraceae bacterium (assembly GCA_902515985.1). Classification (GTDB taxonomy): domain Bacteria; phylum Pseudomonadota; class Alphaproteobacteria; order Pelagibacterales; family Pelagibacteraceae; genus Pelagibacter. The sequence goes on along the minus strand of CABXWY010000004.1, from coordinate 55,160 downwards.
CTGCAATGGAGCCTTCTTCTGCTCTAATCACTCCAGCAAAATACCTCCAATGATCAATAACTAATGGCAAATCCGCCGCCATACATTCTCTGATAGGTTTTCCGTTATCTAAACATTCAGCTACTGCTAACAAGTTTAGATTTTTTTCTAAGACATCAGCAATTTTATTTAGGATATTTGATCTAGTTGTGATGTCGGTCTTTCCCCATTCCGGGAAAGCAGCGTGTGCAGCATCTAATGCCGCTTCCACGTCTTTTTCATTTGAACGTGCAACTGAACAGATTTTCTCATTAGATATCGGGCTAACATTATCAAAATATTTGCCTGATTTAGGTTCTACAAATTTACCGTTAATGTAGTTTCCGTATTTTGCTTTAAACGGAAATTTTACCTTAAGATGAGAGGTATCTAGAACTGAAGACACTTTCATTGCTTCTGCGCTCATGTTTCCTCCATTTTTAATATTTAAATTAGAACAACTTTTGATAGCAAAGTAAACCATCAAAATATTTTTCAACTTCTAATTGATATTTTTTGATAAAAAAAATTGAGTAAACTTGATTCAATTGTTAGTTTTGTTTTAGTTTCACGTGAAATTATTTTTATATGGATAAAGATTTTTTTAAAAAAATTAGAATTCTTGATGGTGGAATGGGACAAGAATTACATGCTCGCGGCCTTGTTTCAAAGGGAACACTTTGGTCAACAAGCGCTGTATTAGATAAAAAGTATCATGATTTAATAGTTGATATTCATTCAGCATACATAAAAGCTGGCGCGGAAGTTATTGTTACGACGAATTTCTCAAGTAGAAGAATTAGAATGGAACAAAACAAAGTAAATGATTTGTTCGAATTTGCTAATAAAAAAGCTTGTGAACTTGCATTAAAAGCAAAAGAAAAATCAAAAAAAGAAATTTTAATAGCAGGTAGTATACCGGCACAATCTGACACTTATAAAACAGATAATAGAAACGACAAAATTATACATGAAAATTTTTACGATCAAATTAATTGCATAAAAGATTTTGTCGATTTCTATTATCTGGATGTTGTATCAAGTGGAAAAGAAATAGACATAGCCTCAAAGATAATCGAACAAACAAATAAACCCATTTTAGTGGGTATACATTTGCTAAAAAATGGAAAACTTCCATCTGGTGAAACCATAGGTGAAATGATCAACAAATATAAAAGTCCTAATTGGATAGGTATAATTGCATCGTGTGTATCAATTGAAATTGCTGAGAATTCTATGAATGATTTAAAGGCGCACAATTTGCCTTTTGGTTATAAAGTTAATCTTTGGGGTGATGATGAGCCATCTCCAGTGAGAATGATTAATACAGCTAAATTCAATGAAGATGCTGTTAACTTAAATACTGTTATGGGAAAAAGAGAAGTATCAGAAGAAATATTTAAAAATTTAGGTAAAAAATTTATCGATAATGGAGCCACTATACTTGGTGGATGCTGTGAAACTGGGCCTAAGCATATTTCTGTTTTATCAAAATTAAAATAAAATTTGTTCTAATCGTTTGATCTTTTTGCTAAATAAATTCCAATAAGCACTAACACCACTGAAACCATTATTTTTGGGGTAATTAATTCATTTAGAAAAATATAACCTAAAACTATTCCAAAAATTGGTATTAAAAAGGATACCTGTGACTGAAAAATCAGACCATTTTTTTTTAAAATTGAAAATCTCAACAACCATGCAAGACCGGTTGATACTAAACCAAGGTAAATTACAGATATGACTGAAATTGTGCTTGGAATACTGTTCCAGGGTTGTTCGAAAATTAAAGTTAAAGGTAAAAGTATTATTGAAGCCCAAATACATATTGATGTTGTAACATTTTCATTTTTTTTATTACTTATTTTCAAAGTAAGAACTCCTCCTACAACATAACCTGTGGCACCTAACAAAATTATTATTGCAGAATAAAAATTATTTTCATTTATTAAAATATTATCTGAGAATAAATAAACAATTCCTGAAAAACCAATTAAAACTCCGATAGTTTTAATTAAATTGAATTTTTCATACTTTGTAAAATAATGTCCTAAAATTGTCGACGTCAAAGGTGTGCTTGACATAAGTATTGCAGCTAAATTACTTTGAACGGCTTTTATTCCATAAGAGATAAAAAAAAATGGGATTACAAGATTAACAAATCCAATTAATGCAAACCAGTACCAGTCCTTTGAAAAAACTTCAATTTTAATTTTTTTATAATTACATAAAATTATTAATGGAATTGACGCTAAAAAGACTCTTAAAAAAGCAATTGTTACTGGTCCAAAGGACTCGGTTGCTATTTTAATATTAAAAAATGCAGATGACCATATAAGAGCTAAAAAACATAAAAGTGAATAATCAATTATAGTTGGTTTTCTCACTCCGTAATCTCCATTATTTTTGATGAAGTTATAGAATGTAGTTCTTCAAAGTTAATTTCAAAAATACAGTTTGGATGTCCTGCTGCAGCATAAAGCTTATTAAATCTTTCTAAAGAACTATCCATAAATATTTCTATTTTATTTATCAAACCTGCAGGAGATACTCCTCCAATTGTGTATCCTGTTTGAGTTTTTACTTCATCAGGCGTAGCCATACACAAATCATTTTTTTGAGTAATTTTCTTAAGTTTGTTTAATGAACATTTCTTATCACCCGAAACCAGACATAAAATGAACCCGTCCCCTGCTCTAAATAATAAGCTTTTAACTATAGCTCCCACCTCACATTTTAGTGCTTTAGATGCATCTTGAGCAGTTCTGGCTGTTTCTTCTAAGACTTTGATTTTTTTATTTTCATCGAACTTTTTGAGATGTTCTTGGGCTCTTTTTACTGGTTCTTTGTTCAATAGATTATCCATACAACTAATAATTGTTTGTAAAATATTAATAACTTAGGTTAAAATCCATGTGCAAATTGCATAGGAGATATCAATATAATAAGCGATATTAATATATTTTTATTTGCTAATAAACCATAATTAATTAAGGGGATAAATATGAGCGCAGAAAATGTTTTAAAATTGATAAAAGATAAAGATATTGAATATGTAGATTTAAGATTCACCGATCCAAGGGGAAAGTTGCAGCATGTAACAATGGATACAACAGTTGTTGACGATGAAATGCTAGATGAAGGAATTTTTTTTGATGGTTCTTCAATTGCTGGATGGAAAGCAATTAATGAATCAGATATGATTTTGAAACCTGATTTATCAAGGACCGTGATTGATCCTTTCACTTCCCATAATACATTAAATATTTTTTGTGATGTTATGGATGCGATTAAAAAAGATCCTTATGAAAGAGATCCTCGAGGCACTGCAAAAAAAGCAGAAGCATATTTAAAAAAATCAGGAATTGGTGATAAAGCATTTTTTGGACCAGAAGCAGAGTTCTTTGTTTTTGACGATGTAAAATACAAAAATGACATGAACGAAACAGGTTTTAAAATAGATAGTACAGAAGGCCCATACAATACAGGAAAAGATTATCCTAACGGTAATATGGGACATAGACCTGGAGTAAAAGGTGGGTACTTCCCAGTGCCACCAGTTGACAGTGCTCAAGATATGAGAAGTGAATATTTAAAAGCTATGAGAGATATGGGTATAAAAGTCGAAAAACACCACCATGAAGTTGCTCCAAGTCAACACGAACTTGGAATGTATTTTGGAACTTTGGTAGATCAAGCAGATAATTTACAGTTATATAAATATGCTGTGCATATGGTTTCACATTCATTCGGAAAAACAGCAACTTTTATGCCAAAGCCTGTTAAAGGTGATAATGGTTCTGGAATGCATGTTCATCAATCAATCTGGAAAGGTGATAAAGCTTTATTTTCTGGGGATAAGTATGCAGGATTGTCAGACCTAGCTTTAAATTATATTGGTGGAATTTTAAAACATGCAAAAGCAATTAATGCATTTGCAAATGCTACAACAAATAGTTACAAAAGATTAATTCCAGGTTTTGAAGCACCAGTTCTTTTAGCATATTCTGCAAGAAATAGATCTGCATCGTGTAGAATACCTATAACTTTAAGTAAGAAAGCTGCAAGATGCGAAGTAAGATTTGGAGATGCGGCTGGAAATCCTTATTTAACATTTGCGGCGATGTTAATGGCTGGATTAGACGGGGTAAAAAATAAAATAGACCCAGGTAAATCTTTTGATAAAGATCTTTATGCCTTATCGGAAGATGAGGTTAAAAAAATTCCAACAGTTTGTGGATCTTTAAGAGAAGCAATGGAAAGTCTGGATAAAGATAGAAAATTCCTAACTGAAGGTGGAGTTTTTACAGATGATCAAATAGATGCTTATATAGCTCTTAAGTTTGAGGAAATTCATAACTTTGAACACACTCCTCACCCAATTGAGTTTGATATGTATTACAGTTGTTAAATAAAATTATTGTCTGGTAGAAGCAATCTTGTTTTTACCAGACCCGTTTTTAACAACATAATCTTGTGTTCCATTTGCTCCAACATCAACTGACCTGATAAGTTTTCGAAAAAAAGACATTCTTCTCTCTTTCTTATCCTCGGATTTTAGCAAATTTCTAAATTCAAAAATGTTCATTTAGATTGTATATATTAGATATGCGTTTTATGCAAAGCAGATATGCTCAAAATGGATACTATATTTTAAATGACTCTCCGCATCCACAACGTTCTGTTTCGTTTGGATTATTGAATACGAAAGATGATGAAAATTTATCTTTTTTATAATCCATTTGGGTACCTAACAAATACATAACTGCAGCAGGATCAATAAATACTTTTACACCTTTGTCTTCTATCATCTCATCATTAGGTTTTTTTTCTTTAGCGTATTCCATTATATAGGCCATACCTGCACAACCGCCACTTTTAACGCCTACCCTAACGCCAAAAGAATTATTGTCTTTTGAGATAATCTCTTTGATTCTTTCCGCAGCACTTTCACTAAGGGTTATTATTTGTGTCATAAATTAAGCTCCAGTTTAGCAGCTTCAGACATCATAGATTTATCCCAAGGTGGATCCCAGACTAAATCTAATTCTACATCTTTAACATTTTTAACTTCTTTTACACTGTCCTTAACTTCTTTTGGCAAGCTCTCTGCAACTGGACAGTTTGGCGTTGTTAATGTCATTTTAATCTTAACCATATTATCTCTATCTACATTTATATCATAAATTAACCCTAGCTCGTATATATTAACTGGTATTTCAGGATCATAAATCTTCTTTATTTCATTAATTATTTGTTCTTTAAGTTCCATTTTAGTCGAATTTTTCTGTATTTGTCTCTTCTTGTGAATTGCTCATTGCTGATGTCAAAGTATGCCATGCCAAAGTAGCACATTTTACTCTCATAGGATATTGTTTAACTCCAGAAAGAGACATTAATTTAGTTTTTTCATCATCACTTATGATTTTACTTTTCATTTCAGGGCTATCCTTAATCATTTTTAAGAAATCATCTACTAATTCTTTAACTTCATTTTCTTTTTTTTCCTTCATTAAGTCTGTCATTAGTGACGCTGAAGCCATTGATATAGCGCATCCACTACCTTCAAAAGATATATCTGAAATATTTTTATTTTCATCAATCTTTAAAAAAATATGAACCTTATCTCCACATAAAGGATTGTGTCCTCTTGCATCTTTATTAAAATTCTCTGTTTTTTTTAAATTCCTAGGATTTTTTCCGTGATCTAAAATGATTTCTTGGTATAATTCTTTTAAATTCATTATCTATCAAAAATTTTTTTACAGTTGTTTATTGACTCATTTAATTTATCTAAATCTTCTTTAGTATTGTAAACTCCTAATGAAGCTCTTGCAGTTGCTGTCAATCCTAATTTATCATGCAGTATCTGACAACAATGGTGCCCCGCTCGAATAGCAACTCCATCTTCATCTAAAATAGTTGCAATGTCATGGGCATGTATCCCATCTAAAGTAAAAGATAAAACTGATCCTTTATTCTTTGGATTTCCGATTAATTTAACAGAATTATTTTTTCTTAAAACTTCTTCACCATATTTCGTTAATTCACTTTCATGCTTTTCTATATTTTCAATTCCTATTTGATTTAGAAATTTAATTGACTCTCCAAATGCTATTACTTGAGCAGTTGCCATTGTTCCAGCCTCATATTTATTTGGAAGGTCACCAAAAGATATACCTTCTTTTTTAACATCTCTTATCATTCCTCCACCACCTTGATATGGTGGCAAAGCTTCAAGCCATTTTTTTTTTGCGTAAAGAATTCCTAAACCAGTTGGACCATACATTTTATGACATGATATTGCATAAAAATCACAATCTATGTCTTGCATATCTAATTTTAAATGCGGTGCTCCTTGGCAACCATCTATTAAAATTGGAATATTTTTAGAATGGGCTAAAGACGTTATCTCTTTAATAGGTAATATTGCACCTGTAACATTTGAGAGATGCGTAATTGCTATCATTTTTGTTTTAGGAGTTATACTTTTTTCTATGCTTTCGATTGTAATTTCACCATCGTTGTTTATTTCTGCGAAATTAATTTTAATACCTTTTAGTTTTCTCAAGTAATGCCATGGAACATAGTTTGAATGATGCTCTAATTCTGTAAGAAGAATTTCATCTCCTTCCTCTAAAAATTTCTGCCCAAAAGTATTTGCCACTAAATTGATTGCCTCTGTTGCTCCTTTAGTAAATACTATTTCATTAGGATCTTTTGCGTTGATATATTTTTGCATCATTGATCTTGTATTTTCATATAAATTTGTTGCTGCAACTGCTAAATAGTGGACACTTCTTCCAACATTTGAAAATTCCTTTGTATAAAAATCGTAAATTCTATCAACAACTACTTGTGGTTTTTGAGATGAATTAGCGCTATCTAGATACACTAAATCATTGTTATGAACTTTGTTATTAAAAATGGGGAACTGTTTTTTTATATTGTCTATATTCATTAATTAAATTCCATTATTTCCTTAATATAATTTTTAACCTCTTCATCTGTAATTTTTTCAATCACATCAAGAAAAAAACCTCTTATTAATAGTTTTTTTGCTTGTTTATAATTTAGACCTCTAGATCTTAAATAAAAAATTGAGTCTTCACTAAGACTGCCAGATGCTGATCCATGAGAGCATTTAACATCATCAGCGTAAATCTCCAATTCAGGTTTAGCATTAAATTCAGTATTCTTGTCTAATAATATACATTTACTTAATTGATAACCGTCTGTCTTTTGAGCCTCGGGATTAACATAAATTTTTCCTTGATATGCTGACTTTGATTTATCCTCAAGTACACTTTTAATCAATTGATAGCTTTTAGTATTCTCTACTAAGTGATTTACTGACGTTCTAATTTCGTGGTGTTTATCTGTATTTAGTGAAAATATTCCGTTAATGAATGCTGATGAGTATTTACCTTTTAAATTACAATTAATCTCATTTTTTAAAAATTTGGATCCATTTGATAAGATAAATGTTTCTGAAATAGTATTTTGTTCTTGTTCGATATTGTTGAAAGAATATTTTATATTATTATTTTGAGAATTATCTATTTTAAAATTTTTTAATATCGCATTTTCTTTTAGTGAGAAATTGTAAAACGTATTTATGAAATTTTTTTCACTTTTTTCGTCATATATATCTATTATTTTCAATAAACTATTTTTTTCTAAATAAAAACTTAACTGAGAATTGACTGTTGTTAAACTTATATCTTTATTTATCATATGGTAGATAATTAAAGGTTTTTTCATTGAATAATTAGTTTTAATAGTAATGTTATAAAAATTTTTGCAGAAAGCATTATTCAAACTCAAAAGAGAATTTCCTTTAAAAGAATTTATTTGATTGGATAGTCCTTTAGATACTTGAATTTTATCTTTTTCCTCAAAATTAAAATCAATTTCTTCTATTTTGCCATTAATAAAAACTATTTTATTATGCTCAAAGTTTTTAATAATTAGCGACGTATCTATAAGGTTTTTCTGTACGTGATCTGTATAAAAATTTAATTCTCCTAAATTTTTATTTATAATTTGATTCAAGTCTGAAAATTTCCAACTTTCCATTTTTTTTCCAGGGAAGCCTTTTTTAATAAAATTTTCTAGATTATTTTTTTTAAAATCTAATTCCTCCTTCAATGGAAAATTTTTAAAAGCTTTTTCAAAATCTGTTTTTATTTTATTTTCCATTTAATTAAAATTCTCGTAACCTTTACTTTCAAGTTCCAAAGCTAGTTCAGGACCACCTGATTTTTTTATTTTACCACCTATCAATACATGCACGAAGTCTGGTTTTATATATTCTAATAATCTTTGATAATGAGTTATAATTAGGAAAGCATTATTCTTTTCTCTTAATGTATTTACTCCATTAGCAACTATTTTAAGTGCATCAATGTCCAGCCCTGAATCTGTTTCATCAAGAATCGATAATTTTGGATTTAGTAAAGACATTTGTAGAATTTCGTTTTTCTTTTTTTCACCACCTGAAAAACCTACATTTAATTGTCTACCAAGTTTCTCTTCATCAAATTTGAGCTCTTTTGATTTTTCTTTTACAATTTTTAAAAATTCTAAAGCATCTAATTCTTTTTCGCCTCGTGCTTTTCTAATTGCGTTCATGGATGTTTTAAGAAAAATATTTGTATTTACACCTGGAATTTCTAAAGGATATTGAAATGCTAAAAATATACCTTTATGTGCTCTTTCTTCAGTTTCTAATTCAAAAAGATTTTTGTTTTCAAACATCACCTCTCCAGTAACATCGTAACCTCTTTTGCCTGACAAAATATTAGATAAAGTGCTTTTTCCAGATCCATTTGGACCCATTATTGCATGAACTTCGCCGGCTTTTATCTCTAAATTAAAACCATTTAAAATAGATTTTTTATCAATATTTGCGTTTAAATTATTAATTTTTAACATTAGCCTACGCTTCCCTCTAAACTGATACCAACAAGTTTCTGTGCTTCTACCGCAAATTCCATTGGTAATTGCTGGAGTACTTCTTTACAAAAACCATTGACTATTAATCCAACAGCTTCCTCTGGGTTTAGACCTCGCTGTTGACAATAATGCAATTGATCCTCACTGATCTTTGATGTTGTTGCTTCATGAGCTATATTGGAGTCTGAATTTTTATTTTTTATGTAGGGTATTGTATGAGCACCACATCTATTTCCCATTAAAAGTGAATCACACTGAGTATAATTATTTGAATTTACTGCATTTGGTGAAATATCAACTAAGCCACGATAAGTCATATCAGATAAGCCAGCACTTATCCCTTTGGATATAATTTTACTTTTTGTATTTCTTCCTAAATGAATCATTTTAGTTCCAGTATCTGCTTTTTGATGATTGTTTGTTATTGCTATTGAATAAAATTCACCAATCGAATTATCACCCTTGAGTATACAGCTTGGATATTTCCATGTTATAGCTGACCCGGTTTCAACTTGTGTCCAGGAAATTTTAGAATTATTTCCTTTGCATAAGCCTCTTTTTGTTACAAAGTTGTAAATACCTCCTTTTCCATCTTTATCGCCAGGGTACCAATTTTGAACTGTTGAATATTTTATTTCTGCATCATCTAAAGCAACAAGCTCAACATTGGCTGCATGAAGTTGATTTTCATCTCTCATTGGAGCTGTACATCCTTCTAAATAACTAACATAACTTCCCTTATCAGCAATTATTAGCGTTCTCTCAAACTGACCAGTATCAGACGCATTTATTCTAAAATAAGTGGATAACTCCATTGGACACCTAACACCCTCTGGAACATAAACAAAAGATCCATCAGTGAAAACTGCTGAATTTAAAGTAGCAAAATAGTGATCAGTAATAGGTATAACGCTTCCTAAATATTTTTTAACAAGATCTGGATATTTTTGAACCGCTTCAGATATCGAACAAAAAATAATACCATGTTTAGTTAATGTGTCTTTAAATGTCGTTGCCACAGATACAGAGTCAAACACTGCATCAACTGCAATACCATTTAGTTTTTTTTGTTCATCAAGAGGTATACCTAACTTCTTATAAGTCTCTAATAATTTTGGATCGAGATCCTCTAATTTCTGTGGTTTTTCATTAAAACTTTTTGGTGCAGAATAATAATAAAGGTCTTGATAATCAATTTTTGGATATTTTGGCTTTTGCCAATTAGGTTCTATTAAAACTTCCAATCTTTTATATGCCTTTAGCCTCCAATCCAACAACCACTTTGGCTCCTTTTTTTTTTTAGAAATAAATTTGATAACATCTTCGTTAAGACCCTTTGGTGCTTTTACGTTTTCAATATCTGTAGAAAAACCGTATTTATAATCTTTTACTAAATTTAAATTTTTTTCATCCATTAATTGATCCTATTTTTATTTATCAAAAGATCATTAAGACTTTTATTCTCAAAAAAATTATTGATATAAACTTCTAATTCATCCCAAAGTTCATGAGTTATACATTTTGCTAATTTTCCATTACATCCTTTTTTTGATTCTTTCTTACATCCAACAGTTTTTACTTTTTGGTCTAGAGCTTGAAAAATTTCTGATAATTTAATACTTTTTGGATCTCGTTTCAGAACATAGCCACCATTTGTTCCACGAACACTTTTAACTATATCATTTTTTTTTAATTTTAAAAAAATTTGCTCCAGATAAAGTAAAGAAATACTTTGTCTTAATGATATATCTCTTAGGCTTATAGGATCATTTAAGGGGAACTTTGACATGTCCGCCAAAGCCATAACTGCATATCTTGATTTAGTATTTAACTTCATAATAGTAGTAATTATGCGGTTTATATATATACCCGACTAAAATAGTCAAGTATTACGAAAATTAAAAAGACTCGCAAATTGTCATCGGTATGTGTTAAACAAACATTTTTTGTGAGAATAGTTAGCATTAACATATATGGATAGTAAAATTTTAGAAATATTTATTCCGGGACCAGCAGGAAGATTGGAGGCAAAATATTTTAAAAGTAAAAAAAATACGTCGCCCATTGCATTAGTTCTTCAACCTCATCCTCAATACGGAGGAACCATGAATAACAAAGTAGTTGTTGATACATTTCACACATTTATGGAAAATAATTTTTCAGTCTGTAGAGTAAATTTTAGAGGAGTTGGGAGAAGCGATGGTGATTTTGACAATGGTCAAGGTGAATTAGCTGACGCAGCAGCTGCTTTGGACTGGTTAGAAAGAGAAAATTTAGATAATTCTCAATGTTGGGTGTCAGGATTTTCTTTTGGATCTTTGATCGCGATGCAATTGTTAATGAGAAGACCAGAGATAAATCGATTCATTGCAATTTCACCCCAACCAAATGTTTATGATTTTTCTTTTCTTTCTCCATGTCCCACTTCAGGATTAATGCTGTATGGTAAAAAAGACGAGCTGGTACCAGTAGAATTTATAAACGAGTTAAATAAAAGATTAAGTTCGCAAAAAGGAATTAAGGTTGATTTCCAATCAATATCAGAAGCTAATCATTTTTTTTCAAAATCAGAAAAAGATTTAGTTAAAGTTTTAGATAAATATATAAAAAAAGAAACTACAATTTTTTAATTAATTTAGGTAATCGTACCCCCAGTTGAATCTTTTTTACATCCTGTGGTCATGGGAAAGGATATGGGTAATTTAAGAAATGATCTAATAGCAAGAAATCCAAAAGCTTGTGACTCAATGAAATCACCATCTATTTTAAATTCATCAATATTTAATATTTTTTTATTAATCTTTTTTTCAAGTCTATCAATTAAATATTGATTTTTTCTTCCACCTCCACAACAAATAATATTTGTTGATGATATTTTATTTGCAAGAATTTCGATAGTGTATTCAACTATTGTTGCAGCTCCATCTTCTAGTGTCAAGCCTCTAAAAGGTGATATATCAAAATCATTTATATCATAACTTCTCTTATTTTTTATCTTATTGTTAAAGTAAATATCTAATGATTGATCTAATAAAATCTTATTAATTTTACCCGATTTAGCAATACCACCTTTATTATCATATTTATTTTTTGTATTTCTCCTTATCCACATATCAATTAGACAATTACCTGGCCCTAGATCTTTTGCGCTAAGCTTATAATCATCTTCTATAAATGTCTCATTTGCAATACCGCCAATATTCAAAAAAATAATATTTTTTTGGTTTATTTTTTTTGTGATTGCGAGATGATAAATTGGTGCTAGTGGAGCTCCATTGCCATTATTTTGAATATCGTTTTCTCTAAAATTAAAGACTACTTTTTTATTAACTAATTGTGACAAAAGTCTACCATCTCCTAATTGTTTAGATATTTTTTTTTCTGGATTATGATAAATTGTTTGCCCATGAAAACCTATCAAATCAACTTCATTTTTAGAATTTTTTAATATATCGGCAACAAACTCTGCGTGCAGAATGGTCAATTCTCTCTCTAAATTTTTCAAATCATTTTGATGAATTTTTAAATCTTCTGGTTTATTAATTTTATCTTTGAGATTTGATATTTTGTTAATAAAATTATCGTCATATTTATAGTAACTATTTTTGATAACATCTAAATTTTCAACGCCGTTTGAATATATAATAGACGCATCAATTCCATCCAGCGAGGTACCACTCATTAAACCCAAACAATAAAAATTTTTGCTCATAAATATTTTTTAATTATATCAAATATCAAGTATATTAATTTTATACTAATTTTATAAAAAATGGACAAATCGTTCTTAACAGAATTTAAACAAAGAGAATATTATAACCAATGTACTGATTTTGATAGTTTAAACGAATTAATGACAAAGAAATCTATAAGAGCCTATATAGGTTTTGATTGTACAGCAAAAAGTTTACACGTTGGTAGTCTATTACAAATCATGTGTTTAAGAATGCTTCAAAAGTACGGACATCAACCAATAGTTTTATTAGGAGGTGGGACAACAAGAATTGGTGATCCATCTGGTAAAGAGGAAACCAGAAAAATATTATCTGATAAAGAAATTGATTCAAATATAAAAAATATAAAAAAAATATTTAATATTTTTCTCAAAACAAATAATAAAAAAACTATGCCAATTTTTGTAAACAACTATAAATGGCTAAGCAAGCTTAATTATATAAAATTTTTAAGAGAGATTGGCAGGCATTTTACTATTAATAAAATGTTAAGCTTTGATAGTGTAAAATTAAGGTTAGATCGTGAACAATCATTAAGCTATATGGAATTTAATTATATGATTCTTCAGGCATATGATTTTTTAGAATTAAATAAGAATAAAAATTGTGTTATGCAAATAGGGGGATCAGACCAATGGGGCAACATTGTTAATGGCGTTGAATTAATAAAAAGACATCTTGGTAAACAATCTTTTGGTTTAACAACCCCATTAATAACACTCGCTTCAGGTGCAAAGATGGGCAAAACAGAGAAAGGAGCGGTTTGGCTCGATAAAGTTATGTTATCTCCATATGAATATTGGCAATTTTGGAGAAATACTGATGATAGAGATGTAGTAAATTTTCTAAAAATGTTTACCGATATAAATTTAAAAAAAATTGATGAAATAAAAAATACAAATATCAATAAATTAAAAATTATTTTAGCCAATGAGGCTACAAATATGCTGCATGGAAAGGCAGCTGCAAATAAAGCGGAACAAACAGCAAAAAAAACTTTTGTCTCTGGATCGATTGGTGAAGATTTACCTACTATCAAGATTAATAAAAAAACAATCGAAAATGGTATAAATATTGTTGATCTTGTAGTTTTGTCCAAACTTATAGTCTCAAAAAGCGAGGTAAGAAGAACAATAAAAAATAGAGGTATCAAAATTAATAATAATGTTATTGAAGATCAAAATCTACAAATTTTATTAAATCATTTTAAAAAAAAAAACTTTCTAAAACTATCACTTGGTAAGAAAAAACATGTGATAATAAAAATGAATTAGTTTGTTCTTTTAATTTTTTCTAAAGTTCTTGTGATAAATCTTGGTGTTAAAGTTTTAATTGGATTTACTGATGTTTTGATATCTTTGGGTTGTCCTTTTAGTTTAAAACTTACACCAAATACACCTTCTCCTGTTTTTTTTCCTACCAAGATATCTCCTAAGATTGGTATAGAACCTACAAACTTATTAATTGTAGTAGCGGGTACTAAAGTTCCTCTTAAACTTACAAGTTCATCTTTCTGTACATAACCATCCATTAAAATTGATATTGCTGGTCCAATTGCATAAAGTTCCTCAATTTCCATCAGATTTTTTTTGCTATTAAAATTCATTTCTAATTCATCAAAACCAACTCCATCACCTGAAAGTATATCGGCAATTCCTTGCAAGGATGCAAGTGTTAGAATTTTTGTCAGAGCTGGCAGCTCCATTAGACTAAATTCAAAAATCTTTATTTGTGATTTTGATACCTGATTTTCCTTAACAGAGTAAAAATCTATCTTTCCACCTTCAAAACCCTTCACAAACTTATATTTTTTTACAAATGGCTTAGCTTGCTCTGAATAAAAAGTAGTAACTTTTTGGTCATTTTTTGTCTTTATTGACATAGATAAAATATCTTTATTTGGAAAGGATGAATTTAAAGATAAATCATAAATATCATTACCTTTCATTTTAAAGTCTCCCTTTAAATTTAAAACATGGTGTTCATCATCTATATTATTTTTTTTAAAATTAATTTTAAAAGATCTTTCTTTGTGATCGAATAACTTCGCTTTATTTGTATCTTCAAATAAAATTTGATCAATGATTTTGCTTAAATTAAAATTGCTACCTTGAATTAAAAAATTGTTTTCATTATTTTGTACTACTAAAATATCATTTTTCTTTTTGCTTGAATCTAAGTATTGTAAATCAATTTTATTAAAACTTTTAATTTGAAAATCTTTTGAAAAGACTATGTCATTAAATTCAATTTTATCTGAATTTTTTTCAAGATTTAATTTTTTTAAAAAAAGTTCTTTATTTTTTCTCTCACCTGTAATTTTTAAATTTGCAATCTCATCATCGTTTTTTAAAAAATTAATTATACCTATTTTGAAGGGAATTTCTTTAATATCAAAATCTATATTAAACTTTGTATCTTTCTTATCAAATTCAAAATTATATCTAATATCGTCTTTTTTTTCGCCTATTTGAAATTTTCCTGAGCCTTCAAATAATATTTTTTTTTCATAATTTATATTAATAGTTTGATTGGAAAAAATTATTTTTTTTTTAAAATCTGGAATATATTTTTTTATTGATGAATTATTAAATTCATATTCAGCTTTTTTTAAATTTATTTTTGATACAAGTTTTAACTCTGATATCTTAAATTTTTTTGAAATATTAAAACTGAAGTTATTTTGGGAAGATAAAATAATATTTTTAAAAAACTCATTTTTTAGAAAAAATTTGGCGGCAGATTCTGGTATAGCACCTTCATTAGTATCCAGATCTCCTTTAACAAAATATTGTTTATTTTTTTGGCTTATAAAAACGTTTTTCGAGTATAATTCTAAATCTACATAATTATATTTTAGATTATTTATTTCAATTTTACTCTGTGTATACTTAATGTTACCAGAAATATTATCGATTTTTTGCTTATTGAATAATTCAATAGATAAACTATTTATATTTGCCAAGATTTCGTATTCATCCTCAAGCAACTTTCCATTTTCATCAAAATTTAATCTTGTCAAAATCTCTATATTTCCACTTTTTATTATTTTATCTATTATTAGAAGCTGAGGGCTATCTTTAAAAGATCTCGCAAGTTTTATAATTTTTTTAATTTGATTTTTTTTACTATCTATAAGTAAATTTTTAATTGTAAACTCTTTTTTAAAAAATGATTTAAGATCGTACGTTGTAGATACTTTTTTTAATTTTATTTCCTCTTTTGATGAAAAAATAATAGGGTTTTCAGTTTTAAGATCAATTGAAAGTTTTGAAATATTTAGTAAAACTTTTACATTATTTAAATTTAAATTTACTCCTGGATAATTTTCTCTAAATTTTTTTTCAATATTTTGATTAAATTTATTTGTACTTACTCCAAAGTAATTAAGATATACAATCGAAAATATAAATAGAGCAAAAATTATATAAAAAGTTTTTTTAATCATTTAATTGTATAATGAGCTTTCTAAAAAAGTATCAATATCTCCTTCTAATACTTTATCTGGATCTGAACTTTCATAATTAGTTCGATTATCTTTTACTAGTCTATATGGATGTAAAACATAAGATCTAATTTGGTGTCCCCAACCAATATCAGTTTTATCACTTTCAAGACTTTCTGCTTCTTTCTCTTTTTTTTTTAATTCAAAATCATATAATCTTGCTTTAAGCATTTTAATGCAGGTTTCTTTGTTTTTGTGTTGAGATCTTTCATTTTGGCATTGAACGACAATTTTGGTTGGTAAATGAGTAATTCTAACAGCACTATCAGTTGTATTGACATGTTGTCCTCCAGCGCCACTAGATCTATATGTATCAATTCTTAGATCCTTATCTTTTATTTCAATTTCAATACTGTCATCTATAATTGGATAAACCCACACACTAGCAAAGCTAGTGTGCCGCCTTGCACCTGAGTCAAAAGGAGAAATTCTTACAAGTCTATGAATACCAGATTCTGATTTCAACCATCCATATAAGTAATCACCATGAATTTGAAATATAGTTGATTTTATTCCAGCCTCATCGCCTCTATGTTCGCTGATGATTGATGATTTGTATTTTTTATTTTGTGCCCACTTTAAATACATTCTTTTTAGCATTTCAGCCCAATCTTGACTTTCGGTTCCACCAGCTCCTGCATGTATTTCAATATAACAATCTAAAATATCACTTTCATTTGATAAAAAACACTTAATCTCATTTTTTTTAGATTTAGTTTTTAATTCATTACAATTTTTTACAAGCTCCTTTATAATAATTTGATTATTTTCTTCAATAGCGAGATCGTATAAATCGCTCAAATCTTTAATTTCTTTTTTTGAATTTTGATATGATTTTAATAAATCCTCGTAAAAGTTTTTTTCTTTTATTATTTTTTGAGCTGAGTTTTTATCCTTCCAGAAATTAGGTTCTAGAATTTTTTGATTATTCTTCTCTACAATTGAATGAATATTGTTTTTTTCAAAGAAACTCCTGTATTCTTTGATTAATTTTTTCAATTTCTTTTTTAAATCTTATAAAGTCATTATCCATTAATAAAACCTTAAAATATTATTATTATTTAATCTATTATTTAATATCATATTTTTATTGTTTTGATCTAAATCTTTTTTTTTAAAAACTTCAATTATAGTTTTTTTAGAACCAAAAGAAGCTTTTTTCCCTGTTTTTGGATCGATTACCATAAGAGTAATATTTTCTGCAACTTTGAATGGTCTTGCATCCTGCTTTTTAATTGTTTTTTTTATAAATTCCTTAAATATTGGCATAGCAGTCCTTGCTCCAGTTTCTTTTTTTCCTAAAGATTTAGGGTTATCAAAACCAACATATACTCCAACAATAAGTTTAGATGTGTAGCCTATAAACCAAGTATCTGTATTTTTGTTTGTTGTACCAGTCTTTCCAGCGATATCTAAATTTAAATCTCTTAAACCTTTTCCTGTTCCTCTCTGTACTGCACCCTCCAACATCGATGTAATTTGAAAAGCAGTTTCAGGTGAAAAAATTTGTTCAAAATTATCTTTTATCTTTGGATATTTATTACTTAAGTATGAAATTTGTTCACATTTATCACATTTTCTGTTTTCATTATTTAATATAGTCTTACCTTCGCTGTCCTGTATTCTGTCTATTAGAATAGGTTTAACCAACTTTCCTCCATTAATAAAAGATGAATATGCTGATGTTAATTTCAATAAAGTAGTTTCAGCTGAGCCCAGTGATATGGACAAAAGTTCGTTTGGATTTTCATAAATTCCTAATTTTTTTGAAAAATCTATTATTTTTTTTAAACCTAAATCTTGAGCGATTCTTACTGTCATTAAATTTCTTGATTTTTCAAGACCTGTCCTCATAGTAGATAAGCCATAAAATTTTTTACCATAGTTTTCAGGTTTCCATAATTTTAAATCCTGGCCTTGATCTAAAACTAAGGGAGCATCGAGAACTAATGAGGATGGTTCATAATTGTTTTCTAGTGCTAACGCGTAGATGAATGGTTTAAATGCTGATCCTGGTTGTCTTAAAGCTTGTGAAGCTCTATTAAATTCACTTTGTAAAAAACTAAAACCACCGCTCATTGCTAAAACTCTCCCCGTATAAGGATCCATTACAACAATCGATCCATTTACCTCAGGTATTTGTTTTACATCAAAAAAATTATTTTTATTTTTTTTTACGTAAATTATGTCTCCTAAAGATAAATAACTTTCACTATTATTTATCCAAGATATATCTTTTTGACTAATAAAACCTTTGTCTCTATTTTTTGTTTCAATTTCAATTTTTAAATCATTAACTTTTTTTACAATTGCCAACTCCCAATTAATTGATTTTTCTAATTTATATTTATCAACCTCCTCTGACCAATTAAGACTGGATTTTTTATTCGTTAATGATCCTCTCCAACCTTTCCGTCTGTCGTATTTAATCAAACCCTCTCTTAGAGCAAAAGTAGACGTAGATTGAATATCTAGATTGAGAGGAGTTTTTATATTTAAACCATTTTTATAGACTTTTTCAAAACCAAATTTTTTAATTACACTCTTTCTAATATCCTCCACATAATATCTTGCATCCTCCAAATAAATTTTTTTTCTTTTTTTTAACTTAATCGGTTCTTTAATAAATGAATTATATTGAGCTTCAGTTATAAAATTGTTTTCAAACAAATTTTTAAGAACAAGATCTCTTCTAAATTTAGCAAGTTCTTTATTTTTATATGGATTATATCTGCTTGGCGCTTTTGGTAATGCTGCAAGTAGAGAAGCTTCTACATAATCTAAATCTGTGATTGGTTTATCAAAATATCTAAGACTGGCAGCTGCTATTCCATAAGATCCACTTCCTAAATAAATTTCATTTAAATAGAGTTCTAAAATACGTTGTTTGCTTAAAGCTCTTTCTATTCTAAAAGCCAATATTGCTTCTTTAATTTTTCTATTAACGCTTACTTCATTTGATAACAAAAAATTTTTGGCTACTTGCTGGGTTATTGTTGATGCTCCTTCAAGCCTTTTTGAGGATAAAAAATTGAATATATTATTTTTTGTTGCTCTCAAGACTCCTTTTGCATCAACGCCGGGATGAGTAAAAAAATTTTTATCTTCTGCAGATAAAAATGAATTTACAATTTTATAAGGTATTGATGAATATGGCACAAATATTCTCTTTTCTGATGAAAAATCATTAACCAACTCACCCTCACCTGAATAAACCTTGCTGGATACAGGCGCTTTATAGTTCTTTAAAAATTTGTAATCAGGTAATTTATTCGAAAAAACCCATAATATTGATATTAGAATTATAATAATTCCCAAAAAGGTTGATGTTGTTAAAATTAAAACTCTTTTAAATAGGCTACTCATTTATGTTTATTTATCTATTAAATTTGTTAATGTTAAGGCAACAGAATTTATAAAACTACTTTAATGAAAAATTTAATCAAAACAATATGGAAAAGAATTTATATATTGATGCTTCGCATCCCAATGAAACTAGAGTTGTACTTAAATCAAACGGAAACATTGAAGATTACGAGTACGAAAGTTTAAATAGTACACTAATAAAAAATAATATTTATCTAGGTAAAGTAAGCAGAGTTGAGCCTTCCCTCCAAGCAGCATTTATAGATTTTGGAAGAGAGAGACATGGTTTTTTATCATTTAACGATATTCAGTCAGATTATTATCAAATACCACAAAATGATCTTGATAAAATTAAACAAGAGGAAGAGCAAGCAAGAGAGGAATTAATTAAAGAAAGTGAAAAAGAAGAAGAAAAAAATATTATAGAAAATAAAATAGAAATAAATGACCCTGTAGAAAAAAAAACAGATCAAGTTTCAACTGGAGAAAAAACTTACCCTGAAAAAAAATATCCTTTTAAAAGATATAAAATCCAAGAAGTCATTAAACCAAATCAAGTTATACTTGTTCAGGTTTTAAAAGATGAAAGAGGCATGAAAGGTGCTGCATTAAGTACTTTCATATCAATTGCTGGAAAATATATTGTTCTTATGCCCAATACACCAAAAGGTGGTGGTATCTCAAGAAAAATTTTTAATCCTGCAGATAGGAAAAAAATTAGATCTATACTTAATCAAATTAAAATACCGAAAGAAATGGGTATCATAGTTAGAACTGCGGGCTCAAATAAAACTAAAAATGAGATAGATCATGATTTACAAAATTTAATAAAAGTATGGGAGTCAATTAAAGATACTGCAATGAATTCTATTGCTCCATCAATAATTCATAAAGAAAGTGAAATAATTAAAAGAACACTTAGAGACATGTATGACGAAGATACGCAAAATGTAATTATAGAAGGTAATGAAGGGTATCAAAAAGCGAAAAATTTTATGAAGTTAATAATGCCTGGGCATGTAAAAAAAATTAAAAAATATAGAGAAAAAGTTCCTCTGTTTATTAATGAAAAAATTGAAGTTAAGCTTAATGAAATATTTGAGAGTAAAGTAAAACTTAATTCAGGGGGTTATTTAGTGATTAATCCAACAGAAGCATTAGTTTCTATAGATGTCAACTCTGGAAAGTCAATTAAGCAAAAAAATGTTGAAAGTACTGCTTTAGATACAAACTTGGAAGCTGCTGAAGAGATTGCACGACAAATTAAAATTAGAGATCTTTCAGGTTTAATTATTATCGATTTTATAGATATGATGAATTTTGGAAACAGAAGACTTATTGAGCGTAAATTAAAAGAAAAATGTAGAAATGATCGAGCAAGAATTCAAATTGGTAGAATAAGTAGCTTTGGTTTATTAGAAATGTCTAGACAAAGATTAAGGGAAAGTTCTGTTAAATGGAAAATATCTTTAACAAATGAAACCTATGCCCTTAAAATTATTAAAAAATTAGAAATAGATGCAATTGAAAATAAAGCTAAAATCGTTGATCTAAGTGTATGTGAACAAATTAATAGTTATATAAAAGAAAATTTAAATGAAAATATTAAATTTATTGAGAAAAAAAATAAGTTTAAAATAAATATTATAATTGATAACTCCATGATAATTACGGATTATAAAATTGAATATAAAAATAAAACCAAAAAAACTATAAATGTTTTAGAAAATGTTACTAAACTAGAAAAAGCCAGAGATGAATTTATAAAAAATAATAAATTGGAAAAAGTAAGTAAGTTTAAAAAGACAAAATTTAAAAAAAAAAAATTTTTTAAAAAAAAAATTAGATAATTCCCTTATTTGTTGTAGATCTTCTTCCGAAATCTATAGTTTGAATTCTTCCAGCAAGATAAGAATATCGACCAGCTAATACTGAAAATTTCATCGCCTCTGCCATTTTTAATGGATTTTTTGCTCTTGCTATTGCAGTATTAATTAAAACTCCATCACATCCTAGTTCCATAGCTATAGCTGCATCTGATGATTGTCCTAGGCCTGCATCGATTATCAAAGGTAATTTAGTTTGTGATCTAATTATTTTAATGTTGACTTTATTTAATATTCCTAAACCTGACCCTATTGGAGCAGCTAGGGGCATAATCGCAACTGCACCTACATTTTCTAATCTTTTTGCCATTAAGGGGTCGTCGTTACAATACACCATGACTTCGAAACCCTCTTTGCTTAAAACTTCAGTAGATTTAAGTGTCTCTATCATGTCTGGGAAAAGAGTTTTTTTGTCCCCTAATACTTCTAATTTTACTAATTTCCATCCACCAATTTCTCTAGCTAATCTTAAAGTTCTTAATGCTTCAGAGGAAGTGAAACATCCAGCTGTATTAGGTAAATAGGTTATTTTTTTTGGATTTATGTAATCCATTAATATCGGTTTTTTTTTATCTTGAATGTTTACTCTTCTTACCGCGACAGTAACAATTTCAGCACCAGAAAGTTTTACACATTTTGCGCATTCCTCAAAGTTTTTGTATTTACCAGTTCCAACAATAAGTCTTGATTTATACTTTTTATTAGAAATTTTTAAAAAATCTTTTTTTTTCATTTTATCCTCCACCAATAAAATGAACAATTTCTATTTTATCCAAGTTTTTTAACATTATTCTTCTAAAATTTTGTTTATTCACAATTTTTTTATTTAACTCTATAGCTACTTTTTCCTCAGGAATTTTGTATTTAGTAATAACATCTTTTAAAGTCATTTTGGGTTTTATCACAAAATTTTTTCCATTTATTCTTATTTTTACTTTGTTTATTTTTTTCATAATATATAAATAATTAATGCCACATAGAATAATAATTATCAATGGACCAAATATAAATTTGTTGGGAGAAAGAGATCAATCGCAATATGGCAAATTAACTTTTGATGAATTAAAAGAAAAATGTTTAAAAATCTCGAAATCTTTGAATATAGAAATTGAATTTTATCAATCAAACATAGAAGGTGAAATTGTAACAAAAATTCAAGATTCTAGAAATATATATGATGGTGTTATAATTAATGCAGCTGGATTCACGCATTCCTCAGTATCGATTAGAGACGCCTTAGAAATTATAAATAAACCTACAATAGAATTACATATTTCAAATATACACAAAAGAGAGGAGTTTAGACAAAAATCCTTGATTAGTGATGTGGTCACAGGAATAATATGTGGTTTAGGTGTTAATGGTTATATTTTAGCCATAGAAGCAATGAAAGAAATGATTGAAGATGGAAATAGATAAAAAAGTTATTAAAAAATTGATTGATGCTTTAGAAGAATTAAAAAAATCATTAAATAAAACTGGAGTCAAATTAGATATTCCAGATACTGAGTCAATTACTGCAAATGATGAGAGTGAAAATTATAATCCAATCAAAAGTCCAATAATAGGAACTGCATATTTGGCTCCAGAACCAGGAGCTAAACCATTTGTAGAAGTTGGGAAAAAAATTAAAAAAGGCGATACCATAATGATAGTTGAAGCAATGAAAACTATGAATCATGTTCCATCTACACGCAATGGAATAGTAAAAAAAATTTCAGTAGAGGATGGTCAGCCCGTTGAATACGATCAGATACTAATTCTTGTTGAATAATGTTTAAAAAAATTCTAATAGCTAATAGAGGTGAAATCGCAGTAAGAGTTATTAGAGCTTGTAAGGAATGGGGAATTTCAACAGTGGCAATACATTCAGATGTAGATAGAGAAAGTATGCATGTAAAATTAGCTGATGAAAGTGTATGCGTGGGTCCACATCAACCTTCTAATAGCTATCTTAACATTCCGGCAATTATGTCTGCAATTGAATTGACTGATGCTGAAGCAGTACATCCAGGATACGGATTTTTATCTGAAAATTTTAACTTTGCAAAAATTTTAGAGGAAAATAATATTAAATTTATCGGACCTTCATCTAGATTAATCAAGATGATGGGAGACAAAATTCAAGCTAAAAAGGTGGCTAAAGAAAACGGTTTACCTGTAATTGAAGGTTCCAATGGAGGAGTGTCAAAAATTGATGAAGCAAAAGAAATTTGTAAAAAAATTGGATTTCCAGTCCTTATAAAAGCAGCTGGTGGTGGTGGTGGCAAGGGAATGAAAATCGTTTATAATGAAGATAAGTTTGAAGAATTATTTTTAGCTGCAAAATCAGAGGCAAAAAAGTTTTTTGCAAATGATGAAGTTTACATAGAAAAATTCTTTCAAAACCCACGACATATAGAAGTACAGGTTTTATCTGGAGAAAACAGAACAGTTCATTTACATGAGAGAGATTGTTCAATTCAAAGAAGACACCAAAAATTAATTGAAGAGACACCAAGTCCAATTCTTACAAACGAAGTAAGAAATGAATTATTCGAAAAAACTGTAAATATGGTTTCAAAAATTGGCTACAAAGGTGCGGGAACTGTAGAATTTATTTACGAAAACGGTAAATTTTATTTTCTAGAAATGAATACTAGAATTCAAGTTGAGCATCCAGTTACTGAAATGGTTACTGGCATAGATATTATTAAAGAACAAATTTGGATAGCTTTCACTGGAAATACTGCATTGGAACAGAATGATATTGTCCCTAGAGGTCACGCGATTGAATGTAGAATTAATGCTGAAGATGCTAGTAAAAATTTTCAACCCTCTCCAGGAACGATTACTATGTGTCACCAACCATCTGGTTTTAGAACTAGGGTGGATGGTGCAATTTATCAAGGATACAAGGTTACTCCTTTTTATGATAGTTTAATATGTAAGTTGGTTTGTCATGGTAGAAACAGACAAGAAGCTATTCAGAGAATGGTGAGATCATTAGATGAATTTGTTATTGAAGGGATTACAACTACTATAGATCTACATAGGAAGCTTCTTAACCATAAAAAATTTTTAGAATCGGATTTTAATGTTTCTTGGCTAGATAAAGATAAAGTAATTTAACTTAAACACTTTGTTAACCACAAATCATATACAGGGTGATCAAATGTATTTATAGAAGGACTTGAAGAAAAAGTCCACCCATTAAAAACAAATACTTCATCGTTTCCGATATTCTTTAAATCTTTAACTTGTAAGTAGGCAATAATTTCTGGGTTATCGTCAAATTCTGAATTTTTACATTTTAATGGTTTGATAGAAATATTTTTAAAAACTTTTTCTTCACCTATTTTAATGTTAATTTTATAGTTTTTTGAACTTACCTTATCAAGAACTTTAAGCTCTATAAAATTGCCTTCATAAATCGATTCTTCTGACGATAAATAATTATTGAATACTATTAGAATAAAAAAGACAACTAATTTAACCTTTCCAGGTTGAATATTTTTTTTTAATTTCATTGTTTTTTTTGTTTGGGTGATACGATCTTGATGTTCCTGTTTTGTTGGGGGAATGAGGTCTTTGCCAACTATATTTTTTTATTTTTTGATTTAACTCTATTTTATTTTTTATAAAATGAATCCAAGAATACCACTCATATGAAATTTTTGATGCGTCAATTTCACCTTGGTAGATAACCCATCTCTTGCTTCTATTTTTATTTTCATAATATTTATTTCCAAATTCGTCCTGACCGACAAATTTACCTTTTAAAAAAGTATATATTCGTGTTCCCAACGTTTGTTGATTCCACCAAATAAAAATTTGTTTAAAAACTGTCAACATAAAAATAATTATATTTTTTCAATTTAAAATTGCAAAATTTAGATTAGACTAAATTTTGATTTTGTATATACATATTCATTCAACGACTCAATTATAAATAAAAATATGGCAAAATTTTTAGTAGAAACATTTTACAATTGTAGCTTTAAAGTTACACATTACCTTGATGAAGTAAATGAAAAAGAACTCTTAAATTTGGAAAAAAGAGACGACGGTAAATTCGAGATTATAAACGTAAAATTAGATAATAGAAAAACTAAAAGCTTAGAAAAAGATGCTTCAAATAGAGATGAAAAAAAATCTAATAATATAGATTTGACCTCTGATAAAGCAATAAAACAGAATTTAGCAAAAGAAAATGATGGAAATCTCGTTTCAAAAATTCATGATAATATAAGTAGAAGATTTAGTATGCCCGATAGAAGAAAAGGATATATTCAGAAAGCCACTATAGGAGATCATAAGGTTTATCTTCATACTGGAGAATATGAGGACGGTAAAATCGGTGAAATATTTATAGATACAAGTAAAGAAGGAGAGTTAGTAAAAGCATTAATGAACAACTTTGCAATAGCTGTATCTTTGGGGCTTCAATATGGTGTTCCGCTAGATGAATTTGTAAGTGCTTATGTAGATACAAAATTTGAACCGTCAGGAAAAGTGTACGGTAATGACAGAATATTGAGTGCAAGCTCTATTTTAGATTATATTTTTAGAGAATTAGCAATATCGTACTTAAATCGAGAAGACTTAGCCCATACTCCATCTATTGGATCAAGCATAGAGAAATCAAAAGATATTGAAAAGGATGGAGGTGACGAACAAAACCAATTTTTAAAAATTGTTAAAGATATTACTAGTAAAGGTTTTGTAAGAAACAACTACCAAAAAAAACTTGTGGACTTATCTGATATTCGTATAAACTTAAAAGGTAAGAAGTAATTTATTTTTTTTTTATACTTAAACTAAGTTCCTTTAATTGATTTTCACTAATTTCAGATGGTGCATTCATCATAAGATCTTGAGCATTCTGGTTCATAGGAAATAGTGTTACTTCTCTGATATTTTTTTCCCCTGCAAGAAGCATAATAATTCTATCTATTCCTGGTGCAATACCTCCATGTGGAGGTGCTCCAAAACTTAAAGCGTTTATCATACCTTTAAATTTTTCCTCTACATCACTTTTTTTATAACCAGCAATTTCAAAAAGCTTATACATCAATTTTGGTTTATGATTTCTAATTGCTCCCGATGAAAGTTCCACTCCATTACATACAATATCATATTGATATGCATTAATGGTTAGGGGATTTTTAAAATCTAAATTTTTCTCTTCTCCTTGTGGCATAGAAAAAGGATTGTGACTAAATTTAATTTTGCCTGTAATTTTGTCAGTTTCATACATAGGATAATCTATTATCCAACAAAAGGCATAAGTATTTTGATCAATTAAATTTAATTCACCTGCAATTTTATCTCTTGCTGAAGACATGAATTGTAAAACATTTGACTCTTTATCGCATGAAAAAAATATACTATCACCAACTTCAGCACCTGTGATTTTCATTATTTCTTTTAATGCTTCTGAAGAAAAAAATTTTCCCACAGGTCCTGTAGCTTCAAAATCTTTGTTTTTTTCAAGAGTAAAGTAAGCAAGTCCAGACGTTCCTTCAGATTTTGCCCATTTATCCAAGTTGTCAAAAAAGCTTCTAGGTTTATTTTTTGTACTTTTTGTAACTATTGCTCTAACTATTGAACCTGATTTTACTAGCTTGTTAAATATTTGAAATGTTACATCATCTCTTTTGAAGATTGATGTTACATCGTTTATTTCTAATGGATTTCTTAAATCTGGCTTATCAGTTCCATACTTTAACATTGCTTCTTTAAAAGAAATCTTTGGAAATTTTTCATTTAAAAATTTTTTATTTGAGAATTTTTTAAAAACTTTACTTAGTAGTTTTTCAACAACTTTAAAAACATCCTCCTGTTCAACAAAAGACATCTCGATGTCTAGTTGATAAAACTCTCCAGGACTTCTGTCCGCTCTTGCGTCTTCATCTCTAAAACATGGAGCAATTTGAAAATATTTATCAAAACCTGATACCATTATTAGCTGTTTAAATTGTTGTGGCGCTTGTGGTAAGGCATAAAATTTTCCAGGGTTTAATCTACTAGGAACAATAAAATCTCTTGCTCCCTCAGGACTTGAGGAGGTTAATATCGGAGTTTGAAATTCTACAAAACCTGATTTTATCATTTCTTCTCTAATAAAAGAAATCACTTTTGATCTTAATAAAATATTTGAATGAATTTTTTTTCTTCTTAAATCTAAAAACCTATATTTTAATCTTATCTCTTCTGAATATTCTTGATCGCTAAACACGGGAAGAGGTAGTTCTTTACAAGCTCCAAGGATTTCAAAGGAATTAATTTTAATTTCAATTTCACCTGTTTTAAGTTCTTTATTTATAGTTTCTTTCGTTCTTTTGCTCACAACTCCAGTTACTTTTATGACTGTTTCGAGCTGCATTTTTTCTAGTTCTTTAAAAAAAGAGTTATTTTTTTCTAAAATACATTGCGTTGTGCCATAATTATCTCTGAGGTCTATAAAAAGTAAGTTCCCATGATCTCTCTTTTTGTGCATCCATCCAGATAAGATTACTATTTCTCCATTATTTTTACTTGTAAGCTCAGAGCAATTGTGTGTTCGATACTTTGTCAAGTTATATTCCTAATGCTTCTTTAATTATTTTTTGATCAATAGATTTTTTTTTTTTTAAGCTTATTTCATCAATCTTATATATAAATTCAAATATTTTACCATAAGACCTTGTTATTCTTTTTGCAGCAAATTCAACTAATTTATTATTTATTTTTATTTGTTTATCAGACAAATACTTTGAAATTAAAACCTTTATCAATTCATCATCAGGTTTTTCAATTTCTGCATCTAAACAATTTTTAGCTCTAGATAATAAATCTTTTAATTTAAATTTCATTTTATTAAAAGGCTTAGTTGAGTTAATTATTAAATACTTTGAATTTTGATCCACAAAATTTAAAATTGAAAATATTGTTTTTTCATCTATTTCTTCATTTAAATCTTCTAAGACAATATTTTGATAGTATCTTAAATTATGTTCATTACTAAATTTAAATTCATGAGCTTTTAAAATTATTCCTTTATTTTTTTTAATGAAGATTTCTGAAAGATGAGACTTACCACAGTAATTTTCACCATGAACGTTTAAAATATTTTTTTCCCATTTTGGCCAACTATCTAATAAAGAAAAAGCAAAAAAATTACTTTTTGATACAAAAAAATCCTCACTTTTATAAGTTTTGTCAAATTGAAAATTAATTAATTGCTGTTTTTGGTTTGACATTTTATTTTAATCGACTTTCCAAATTGATTGATCTGTATCTATTATAAAATTATTTTTCACTGCAATATTTATAAATTGCTTAGGGGACCCATTAAAAATTATTTTATAATTAACTTGCTTATTATTAAAACTTTTTACCGAAAATTTTGAAACTTGATCAATTGATGATAAAAATTTTTCAAATTTTTCATTTTTTTTATATTTTGATGAAGTCATGGATAAATTAATTGGTAATTTTACAGAGCGATTAATTTTATTATTTTTTTTCCATTCATCTTCATATATCAGTTTTATTTCATTTATAAATTCTTCTAAGTTTTGTAATGAAATGATACTTTTTTCAGAAAATAACTTACTTTTAATTCTAATTTTTTTATCAAATTTTATTTTAGAAAAAATCTTAAATTTATTATTTTCTTTATAAATTAAACAAATGATATATTCATCAATATTGTATCTTTCCGTAATTTGAGTAAAATCGTATTCTTCGAGATTATTTATATTTTCGTTTAATACTTTGACTACTTCTATATCTTCTGATGGCAGAATATATTCTATTAAATGATGATTTTTAATATTGTCATTCCAATGTTTGTAAAAAGGATTTTGATTAAAAATATTTATACTCTGTGACAACTCGTCAACTAATATTGGTATAATTATAATTTTTTTCGTGTTTGGAACTGACGGATAAATATTTCTTTTTTCAACAAATAAAAAAGTATTTTGTTTATTGAAATTCACCTCAAACGTGGCATTGTAATTATTATTAACAAACTTTTCGTCTTTAATGTTAAATGAGTCAATTAGATTTTTAACTTCGTCTACACGAAAATTAGATATTTTATGCATTTCATTAGACGAAATGGTCATAGTTAAAAATTTTTTAAACGCTAGTATTATAGCCCTATCAACAACTGTTTTTTTTTTGAAATTAGGATTAAATGGTTCGCTGACCTGGATATCGGTAACTTTAAAAATTGCTGGATTGGCTTTAGATATAAATAAAATTATGAATAGAACTGTAAGAAAAAAAATTATATAAGCTTTTTTCAAACAAAGAAAATTTGTATTTAAAAACATAATTTATTTTAATGAAAAATACTAAATTTACATATCTAAAAAGTGGCGTAAATATATCTGAGGCTGATAAATTTGTTAATTTTATCTCAAAAAACACCGGCAAAAAAAAGCAAAAAAATAAAAATATCGGGGGATTTGGATCTATATCTAGTATACCAAGACATTTTAAAGACCCAAAAATAGTAGCTAGCACTGATGGGGTTGGAACGAAGATTGAGATAGCAAATTTACTTAATAAGTTTGATACTATTGGAATCGACTTAGTAGCAATGTGTGTTAACGACCTGATTGTACAAGGTGCGAAACCGTTAATATTTTTAGACTATATATCTATTAATAAAATTAATTTAATTAAATTAAAATCTATTTTAAAAGGTATTAATATAGGTTGTAATATTGCTGATTGTTCATTGGTTGGTGGGGAAACAGCAGAAATGCCGGGAACTTATTCTAAAAATAAATTTGATATTGCTGGTTTTGCAGTTGGTATTGTTGATCCAAAAAAAATAATAAAAAAGAGTAATATTAAAAAAAATAATCTAATATTAGCTGTGCCATCAAGTGGTGTACACTCAAATGGGTATTCTTTAATTAGGAATATTTTGAAAAAAAAAAATATAAAAATAAAAAAAAATTCTTTTTTAAAAAAAGAATTATTAAAGCCAACAAAAATTTATGTAAAAGAAATTTTAAATCTTAATGAAAAAAAGCTTATCAATGGATGTGCAAATATTACTGGTGGTGGAATAATAGATAATATTAAAAGAGTAATTCCAAATGGGCTATGTGCAAATATAAATCTATCAAAAATAAAAGTTAAAAAAGTATTTAAATGGATTAAAAAACAAAACATTGATGATAATGAAATGTTAAAAACATTTAATTGTGGTGTTGGATTTTGTTTAATAGTTGATAAAAAAAATTTACAGAGAGTTAATAGATTTTTTTCAAATGGATTTAAACCTTATTTAATTGGTAAAGTAACTAAAGGTAAAACTAAAGTAAAATTTAATAATGAAATCGTCTGGTAATAAAGTAAGAATAGCTGTATTTATTTCTGGAACAGGAACTAACTTAAAAAATTTAATTAATTTTTCAAAAAAAAATAATTTATTTAAAATCAAGTTAGTAATATCAAATAAAAGAAACGCAACAGGACTTATATTTGCAAAAAAAAATAGGATAAATACCAAAGTATATTATCTAAAAGCAAAATTAAAAGATGAGAGAAAAATATTAAACAATTTAAAAAAAAATAAAATAAAAATAATTTGTCTTGCAGGATTTATGAAAATTTTGTCAAAAAACTTTATTAAGAAGTTTAATGGCAAAATAATAAATATACATCCATCGTTGTTGCCAAAATATAAAGGATTAAATACTCATTCAAGAGTATTAGATAATAATGAGAAATATTCTGGTTGTACAGTCCATTTTGTAAATTCAAAATTGGATTCGGGAAAGATTATTTTACAAAAAAAAGTAAAGATTTTACAAAATGATACATCTCTAACTTTGCAAAAAAGAATTCTCAAACAAGAACATAAAATATACCCAAAAGCTTTAAGAATAATTTTAAGTTAATCTCTAAAAAAAAAATTTATTTCTACTTTTGCATTATCGATACTGTCTGAACCATGCACTGAATTTCTATCTATTGAAATACCAAATTTTTTTCTGATAGTGCCTTCATCGGCTTTTTTTGGATCAGTGGCTCCCATTATTTTTCTATTTGATAAAATAGCATCTTCTTTTTCTAATATCATTGCAACAACAGGTCCTGATGATAAATACTCACATAAATCGTTGTAAAATGGCTTGGTTTCATGAACCTTATAAAATTTTTCGGCATCCTCTTTTTCAAGCTTAATTTTTTTTTCTTTTAGAATTTTAAATCCCTCCTGGATAAATATAGACTTAATTTTGTTATCTAAATTTCTTTCCACAGCATCAGGTTTTATAATTGATAAAGTTTGTTCAATATTACTCATAATTATCTTCAACTAATTTATTTAGTAATCTCACACCATACCCTGTTGCACCACCCGAATTTAGTGCGCCGCCATATTTTGAAAAAGCCATACCTGCTATATCAAGGTGAGCCCAAGGTGTTTTGTTGATTATAAATCTTTGTAAAAATTGTGCTGCTGTAGTTGAGCCAGCTCCTCCAACATAGTTAATGTTTTGCATATCAGCATTTTTACAATTTATAAGTTTATCGAAATTTTTATGAAGAGGCATTCTCCATAATTTTTCATCAACCTTCTCTCCTGCTTCAAGTAACTGTTTTGATAACCCATCATCATTTGAAAAAAGTCCTGCATACTCTGATCCTAAAGAAACAATAATGGCACCAGTCAAAGTAGCTAAGTCAATTATAAATTTAGGCTTAAATTTCTTTTCAGTAAAAGTTAAAGCATCTGCCAAAACCAATCTACCTTCAGCATCAGTATTTAATACTTCTATAGTTTTTCCACTATAAGATTTTACAATATCGCCAGGTCTTTGTGCATTACCACTCACCATATTCTCAACAAGGCCAACAACACCTACTGCATTAACTTTTGCCTTTCTCAATGCTAGGGTTTTCATTAAACCTACTACAGCAGCTGAGCCCGCCATATCATAAGTCATATCTTCCATAAATCTTGCTGGTTTGAGAGAATAACCACCAGTATCGAAACAAACGCCTTTGCCAACAAAAGCTAAGGGTTTGCTTTTTGAACTATTTCCTTTCCATTCCATAGTAACTAAATAAGATCCTCGGATACTACCCTGGCCCACTCCAAGTAAAGCACCCATACCTAATTTTTTAAGTTCTTTTTCATTATAAACTCTGATTTTAAGTCCAATTTTTTTTAGTTTAATTATCCTCTTTGTGTATTCATCTGGGTGAAGAATATTACCTGGCTCTGAAACAAGATCTTTAGTAAAATTTGTACCTTCAAGCAAAGATGTAAATCTGTTGTTTTTAACTTTATTTGGAATTTTTGTTTTAAATATAATATCAATATTTATATCTTTAACTTCTTTTTTTGATTTATATTTATTAAATTCATATGCTTTCAATTGCATGCCATGCAAAAATTCATCTATAAAGCTGTTGTTTTTAGTCTGGGTTTCATAAATATTTTTATCCAAAAAAGTTAAGTTAGCTAATGAATTGGATTTAGAAAAGTTATAAAAATTAGCACCTTTTTTTTCATTTTCTGTTGAGCTCTTGGTATCTTTTATTTTTATTAAAATTACCTTTTGATCAGGATTTATATTAAAAAATACAAAACCTTTATCCTTTGACTTGTGAGAATTAATAGTCCTAATTATCTGATTTGAATTTTTAACTAATGATAAATTTTTTAGTCCATTGATTTTGAACTCCTGGTCTGAGAACAAAACAAAATTTTTTATTTTTTTTTCGTTAATTCCCTTTTTGTAGCTTATTTTTATTGACATTTTTTATAAATATGTACTTTAGGTTGTATTTAAACTATAAGTTTAATTTTTTGATTATATAAATATTTATTTAAAGAATTTCAATGAAAAAAATTATATTTAATAAGCTAATTCTGGATGTGACAAAATTTTTCTTTTTGTCCTCTATTAGCCTTTCTTTAATAATTTTAGTGGTTCAAGCTGTAAATTTTTTAGACTATATCTCTGAGGATGGTCATGGCATTTATACGTACTTCGGAATAACTATTCTTAATTTTCCAAAGATTTTCTCAAGAGTCATGCCATTTTGTGTATTTATCACAATTTTTTATGTCATCAATAAATACGAAGTTAAAAATGAACTCTTAATATTTTGGAATATAGGAATCAAAAAGATTAAATTTGTAAATACACTAGTAATATTTTCTTTTTTTTTTTTAATTCTACAATTTATCCTTAATATATATATTGTTCCAACATCCTTAGATCAAGCCAGAGAATTTGTAAGAAATTCAAATATTGATTTTTTTCCTAATTTAATAAAAGAGAAAAAATTTATAGATGCTGTCGAGTCTCTCACTATATTTGTCGAAAAAAAAAAGAAAAATGGAGATTTAGAAAATATTTATCTTAAAGATAGTTTAAATGATAACCAATCCCAAATAATTTATGCCAAAAAAGGAAAATTAGTCTTTAACAATCAAAAAAATCATTTAGAACTTTTTGATGGAAATTTTATAGATGTTGATAATAAAAAAATTACAACTTTTTCTTTTAAAAAAACTGAATTTGACTTATCTAAATATAAAACTAAAACAACGATTTACCCTAAGATTCAAGAGACGAATACAAAAATATTATTTTTGTGCTTATATAAATTAAAAATAAATAAAGACTACGATTTAGGTAAAACTTTTTTAAAATGTAACAACGAAACATATAGTGATGTAATTGAGGAAGCTTTTAAGAGAGGAATAAAACCATTATTTATTCCAGTAATTGTATTAATATCTTCTCTTGTAATCTTATACAATAAAGACAATTTTATATATTTAAAATTTCAATATATTTTATTTTTTATAGTTTTATCTATTATTATTTTATCAGAGATATCTTCAAGATATATTTATGATATAAATTCTACATTAATCTTCTCTTTATTACCAATAATCTTATTTGCTGTAAGTTACTTTTTTTTAATTTTAAGACTAAGGGAGAATTTATGATAAAAGTTTATCAATCATATCTGGTTAGATCTCATTGGAGAACTTTATTTTATGTATCCCTTATTTTTTTCTCTTTAGCAATAATATTAAATATTTTTGAGGAAGTGTCTTTTTTCAAAGAAATCGAAGTAAGCACTTTATATCCTATAGTACTTACTCTGTTAACTGCACCAACAATAGTGTACGAAACATTTCCATTTATTTTTTTTATCTCTACACAATTTCTTTTCGTAAGATTAATGGATAAAGAAGAATTAGATATTTTTAAAAAAATAAGTCTAAGTAATATTAAATTAATTTTTATTTTATCCATAAGCTCTTTTATAATATCTCTTATATTAATAACTATATTTTATAACTTATCATCCAATTTAAGATTCATTTATTTAGAGATGAAAAACAAATATTCTGGCGATAATAAATATCTTGCTATAGTTACAGAGAACGGTTTATGGATTAAAGACGAGATTGATGATTACATCAATATCATTAATGCTGAAAAAATAGATGGGAAAATTTTAAAACAAGTAACAATTAATCAGTTTTCGAAAGATTACACCAATGTAAAAAATATTGTAGCTGATGAGATAAATATAGAAAAAAAAGAATGGCTAATTGTTAAAGGAAGTTTTTCAAGGATAAATCAAGGACTTAAAACTCGAGAAAATGTAATTTTTAAAAGCAATTTTGATGCTGAACAGATTAACAAATTATTTTCTGATTTATCATCTCTCAATATGGTTGAATTAAACAAATTAAAAAAAGGTTACGCTAATTTAGGATATTCGCTTACTAATATTAATATCCACATACAAAAACTAATTTCATATCCTATATATCTCACTGTGATGACTATCTTTGCATCTGTGATAATGCTTAATATAAAAAGGAATAAATCAAAATTGTTTCATATAGTGCTTGGAGTCCTTTTATCTGTTACTATTTATTACATTAACTATTTCTCAACCTTGCTAGGACAAAATGAAAAATTACCAGAAGTGATGTCTATTTGGTTGCCATTAATAATTATATCACTATTTTGTGCTATCGGTTTAGTAAGAATAAATGAAAAATGACAAAAAATATTAAATACTTAATTTTATTTTTATATGTTTTTTTTACATGTCAAATTGATTTAATTGCTGATGAATTCTACTTCGAGGGAGAAGAAATTCAAATTCTTGACGAAGGAAATAGATTAGTATCAAAAAAAAATGTAAAAATCACAACAGATGATGATTTAATTTTAGAGGGAAATGAGTTTGAATATGATAAAATTAGATTAGAGTTAATTTTAAAAGACGATGTTATTATAGTAGATAAAAAAAGAAACATTAATATTAAAACAAATCAAGTTAAATATTTCAAAAAAGATGAAAAATTATTTACAGATAAATATACTGAAATTAATATTAACGATAAATATTTTATAGAATCTAAAAATTTAATTTTTGATAGAAATAAAGGTGTTATTAGCTCAAATGAGAATACATCAGTATTAGACAGTTTTAATAATGAACTAATATCAAAAGAATTTAAATTTTTTACTGAAAATCAATTAATAAAAGCAAAAAAAGTATTAATTAAAGACAATCAAGGAAATAATACACTCTTGGATAACTTTATTGGTAATCTAAATAAAGATCAATTTTTTGGTAAAGATGTAAAAATAATATTTAATAAAAATTCATTTGGGAATATTAATAACGACCCTAGATTATATGGAAATACTATAACCTCAAATGTTAACGAATCCAAGATCTCTAAAGGTGTTTTTACAACTTGTAAAAAGAAAGATAGCTGTCCCCCTTGGGAATTATCTGCTGAGGAAATTATACATGACAAAAATAAAAAAATTATAAATTATAAAAATGCATGGTTGCAAATTTATGATAAACCTGTTTTTTACTTCCCAAGATTTTTTCATCCCGATCCATCAGTCAAAAGACAGTCTGGGTTTTTAATACCAACTCTATCAGATTCAGGAAACACTGGAACCTCTCTACTGGTACCATATTTTAAAGTCTTGGCAGTTAATAAAGATTTAACGTTTAAACCACGAATCTTCACTGATAATAATCTTCTTCTCCAGGGTGAGTATAGACAGGTTGAACAAAATTCAGAACATATTATGGATTTGGGATTGTTTACCTCAGAACTGAGTAATAAAAATGAGACTTCAAAATCTCATTTTTTCTCAAATTCGAAAATTAGTTTAAAAGATAATTTTTTTGAAAGTACAAACTTAGAAATAAATTTGGAACAAGTTTCCAACGATATATACTTAAAAAAATTTAACCCACCTTCAGAACTAATAGATAATCAAAATTTAATGCACAACTTTGTAAAACTAGATACTTATAATGAGGACACATCACTTTCAGTTACATTAGAAAGTTATGAAGATTTAACAAAACCTGCTAGTGATAGATACGAGTATATTTATCCAGATCTTGATTTTAACAAACAATTTGAAAATAATAATTTTCCAGGATCTTTTACATTGTCATCAAATTTTTATCAAAAACAATTTCAAACAAATAAGTATACAGCAAATCTAATTACAGACTTAATGTATAATGCAGATACAGAATTTGATGATTTTGGGATTGTAAAAGACTTACAAGTTCTTTTAAAAAACCCAAATATGATAAATAGAACTGGATCGAATAATGAGAGCAATACAGAAACAAAGTTATTAACAAAGTTAATGTACTCTCTAAGTTATCCATTAAAAAAAGAAGGCTCACTTTACGATAGATTTCTTAAACCTACATTTTCTATAAGGTTTAGCCCTAATAATACAAAAAATATGACGAATACAGACAGGGTACTAAATAATACTAACATAAACTCATTTAATAGGGTCGCATTATCAGATGGTGTAGAGGGTGGACAATCTTTGACGGCCGGACTTGAATATAAAATTAGAGATAAAGAAAATAAAGAAAAATTATCTGTTAATCTAACTCAAGTTTATAGAGATAAAGCAAATCCTGATTTACCATTAAACAGTACATTAAATAATAAGTACTCAGATATTATAGGCAAGGTTAAGTTTAATCTATTTAATAATTTAATTTTTGAATATGATTTTATTGCTGATAACGATCTTAATAAACTTAATTACAATCTATTAAACACTACTTTAAGTGTTAATAATTTTATAACTAGTTTTGAATATCTTGAAGAAAGAGGGGTTGTGGGTACTAAAAGTTATATAAAAAATGAGACTAAGTATTCTTTTGATGAAAATAACAGTTTAAGCTTCTCAACTAGAGAAAATCGAGAACTAGATATGACAGAGTTTTATAACTTAGTTTATCAATATGAAAACGATTGTTTAAAAGCTGCATTAGAGTATAACAAAAATTTTTATCATGATACTGAAATCAATCCTGAAGAAGAATTATTATTTACATTAACTATTGTACCTTTTTCAAAAATAAGCTCTACCAATATTAATAAATAATGAGAGTATTTAATATAATTTTTTTCTTACTAATTTCTTTAATAAATTCAGATAAATTATATGCTGAAAAAGTTTCTATTGTTTATACAGTTGACAATATTCCAATCACTAGTGTCGAAATTAATAATGAGATTATATATTTAAAATTGATAAATAAAAATTTAGAAGAAATGGATGATAAGAATTTAGTTGTGTATGCATCAAAATCTATTTTGAGAGAAAGAATAAAAGAATTAGAAATATCCAAGTATTTCAAATTTGGATTTAATGATGAAATGATTTTTCAAAATTTAGAAAATTTAATATCTTCTTTAGGTTTTAGTAATGAGGATGATTTTAATAAATTCCTTTTAAACTCTAATTTAAGTAAAGAATTTATTAAAAAAAAAATAGAGATCGAACTCCTTTGGAATAGACTAATTTACGAAAAATATAAAAATAAACTATCGATAAATAACAATAAAATAAAAAAAAATTTGAAATTAAAAATTGATAAAGAAGATAATCAAATTGAAGAATATAAATTATCCGAAATTTTATTTTCTCCAACTTCAAAAAGTACAGAAAAAGACGAAATAGATAAAATAAGAAAAAGTATTAATGAAGTTGGCTTTGAAAATACTGCTATTATTTATAGTTTATCTAATACCGCAGGCTCTGGAGGTGAAATTGGTTGGTTAAAAAAAACACAACTTTCTGAAAATATAATTCAAATAATTCAAAATCTCGATATAGGCGAAATTACTAATCCAATAGATGCACCAGCAGGAAAGCTTATTTTAATTTTGAAAGATAAAAGAAAAGTTAAAAAAGAAATTTCGTTTGAAAAAGAGTTTGAAAAAGCAATATTATTTGAAAGAAATAAACAATTAAACCAGTTCTCATCAATATATTTTAAAAAAGTTGAGTTGAATACCAAGATAAATGAGAGATAAACCTTTAATTTTAATAGCTGGTGAGCCCTACAGTATTTTTTTTGAAATATTTTTTAAATCGTTAAAGAAAAAATCAATAACAAGGATCACTAATCCAATTATACTGATAGCATCAAAAAGTTTACTTATTAAACAAATGAAGGCTTTAAAGTATAACTTTAAAATAAAGGAGTTTTACTTAAATAATTTAAATTTCTATAAAGCTAACAACAAACAAATAAATGTTATAAATGTAAATTTCAAACACAAAAAAACTTTTGATAAAATATCCTCAAAATCTAATACCTACATACAAAATTGTTGTAAAATTGGTATAATCTTAATGAAAAAAACATCTTCAAAAGTTTTAATTAACGGTCCAATATCTAAGGGAAGCTTTTTAAAAGGTAAATACCCAGGCATGACAGAATATTTTGCTTCTAAAATTGATAATAAAAAACCAGAGGTTATGTTAATTTATAATAGACGACTATCAGTTAGTCCCATAACAACACATTTTCCTCTAAAAAAAATTTTCAATAAAATTACAGTAAAAAAAATTGTGACTAATGTGAGTACTATAAATAGTTTCTATGTAAAACACTTAAACAAAACCCCTAGGTTTGCAATAACTGGTCTAAATCCTCATTGTGAAAGTTCAGATAAATATTCAGAAGAAAAAAATAAAATAATCCCAGCTATAAAATTACTTAAGAAGAAAAAAATAAATATTACAGGTCCTTATCCACCAGATACGATTTTTTTAAAAAACAATTTAAATAAATATGATGTTATTGTAGGTATGTATCACGATCAAGTTTTGACACCAATTAAAACAATTTTTGGATTTGATGCAATTAATATTACTTTAGGCCTTCCTTTTTTAAGAATAACTCCAGATCACGGACCAAATACTGACATGCTAGGTAAAGATAAATCGAGCCCAGAAAGTCTAATAAAAACTTTAGAATTCGCAAAAAAAATCAAGTGAATTTAAAACCAATAAAAAAACTTGGTCAAAATTTCTTAATTGACGAAAATATAATTAAAAAGATAGTTAATTGTACTTCAATTAGCCAGGAAAATGAGATTTTAGAAATAGGAGCAGGCACAGGGAACTTAACTGAATTTATTATAAAAAAAAAACCAAAAAAAATTTACTTAGTTGAAAAAGATAAAAAATTATTTGAGGTTTTAAAAAATAAATTTGAAAATAAGCTTCATATTTTTAATGAAGATATATTGCAATTTTCTAAAAGTGATTTACTAACAAAAAATTCAATTATTTTCGGAAATCTTCCTTATAATATATCCTCTCAAATAC
This sequence comes from uncultured Pelagibacteraceae bacterium, assembly GCA_902515985.1. Taxonomy (GTDB): domain Bacteria; phylum Pseudomonadota; class Alphaproteobacteria; order Pelagibacterales; family Pelagibacteraceae; genus Pelagibacter. The sequence goes on along the minus strand of CABXWY010000004.1, from coordinate 15,019 downwards.
TAACAAAATTTATTTTTAATTTTGAAAATTTTAAGTTTAAAATGTTAATATTTATGTTTCAAAAAGAGTTAGCAGATAGGATAATTGCAAATGTAAATAGTTCAAACTATGGAAGATTGTCAATTTTAAGTAGTTGGAAATTTAATATTAAAAAAGTATTTGATATAAGTGAAAGTGCATTTTATCCGAAACCAAAAATTAAAAGTTCGTTATTGATATTTACACTTAAAAAAAATGTTTTTAAATTTCAAAATCCTAAATCTTTAGAAAAAATTACAAGAATATTTTTTAATCAAAGAAGAAAGAAAATTAAGAAACAATTTTTTTATTTATTTGAAAATGATTTAAAAATTATTAATAAACTTAATTTAGACTTAAATTTAAGACCACAAAACTTGACACCTGAAACTTATTTTAACTTAGCACAAGAACTTGAAAAACTAAGAAATTAATTTTTTAACGTGTTTCTTTATTATTTCCTTATTATACGAAATTTTTTTTTTTAATAACAACCCATTATCAATTACATCTGATATTTCTTTATGACATTGTTTAAGGTCATCATTAATAACTACGTAATCATAATCAACCCAATGTTTAATATCTTTATAAAATTCCTTCATACGTTCAGATGCGATTAACTTATCTTTCATATCTCTATTAGAAAGTCTTTTATGTAAGACTTCTCTACTAGGTGGTAACACAAAAAATGAAAAAATATTAAAATTGATATTTTGTGCTTTAATTTGCTTGCTTCCTTGCCAATCAATATCAAACAAAACATTTTTTCCATCTAATAGATTATTAATCACAGGTTTTTTTGAAGTTCCATAATAATTATTAAATACTTTGGCATATTCTAAAAACTGTTTTTGTTTTATTAAATTTTGAAATTCTTCGTTACTTACAAAATGATAATCGTTTCCATTGATCTCATTACTTCTTGGTTTTCTGGTAGTATGAGATATCGAGGTTATAAAATTTTTTTTTTTAGAAACTAATTTTACTAGCGTTGTTTTGCCTGCTCCAGATGGTGATGAAAATATAAATACAGATCCATCTGTCTTAAAAGACATCCTTTATAAAATTAATTACTTTTGCTATCAATAAATTTAATTGCATCACCAACAGTAAGTATTTTTTCAGCTTCACTATCGGAAATTTCTGATCCAAACTCTTCTTCAAAGGCCATTACAAGTTCTACTGTGTCTAAGCTATCTGCACCTAAATCATCAATAAAACTTGATTCTTCTGTTACTTTAGCTTCCTCTATCCCTAAATGGTCTGCAACAATTTTTTTTACTTTACTTGAAACTTCTTCTGACATGTTAATCCTTTTGTTTTATTTCGTCTATAAATTAATAATTAACTTTGTCAAGCCATATACATGCCTCCATTAACATGTATTGTTTCACCAGTTATATAAGATGCAGCATCTGAGGATAAAAAAGCAACTGTATTTGAAACATCTTCGCCACTTCCTAACCGGTTCATGGGAATCTTTGACATTAGTTCAGATTTAAATTTTTCAGATATTTTATCAGTCATGTTTGTTTTTATAAATCCAGGAGAAATACAATTTACTGTTATATTTTTTTTTGCATACTCAATAGCTAAACTTTTAGACATTGCTACAACTCCTGCCTTAGAAGCAGAATAATTTCCCTGCCCAATATTGCCTGTGTGACCAACTATTGAAGTAATATTTATAATCCTTCCATATTTATTTTTTAACATCTTTTTTATTGCAGATTTACATAAATAAAATGTTGAAGTTAAGTTTACATCTATTACTTTTTGCCATTCGTCATTTTTCATTCTTAAAGATAAATTATCTTTAGTTATTCCAGCATTATTAATTAAAACATCTATTCCATCTAAATTTGAAAAAACTTTATCGATAAATTCATCAATCTTCTCATGCTGAGAAATATTAAATTGCTCTGTTAATAAATTGGGAAACTCCTTTTTCAACGAATCTAGTTTTTCTGAGTTTGTACCAGTGCCTAAAACTGACGCATTTAAGGACAAAAATTTTTTAATTATTGCTCCACCAATTCCTCCAGTTGCTCCTGTAACTAAAATCTTTTTTCCTTTAAAATCCATGAGTATTTTTTAATATAGTTATATCTTCTTCATTATTTATTGCACTAACTTTTACAGTTTTATCAATTCTTTTTACTAGTCCTGATAATACTTTTCCCGGTCCAATTTCTATAAAACTTTTTGTACCTTTTTCAATCATGTATTTAATGCTATTCCTCCATTTAACACGGCTCTCAATTTGCTTAATTAAAAGATCTTTTATTAGAGAAGTTTCTGTCATTGTTTTTCCTGTAACATTGGATATTAAAATCTTTTTTGAAGGTAAAAAATTTAATTTTTCAATTTCAGTTTTCATAATTTCTGTGGCTTTATTCATTAACTTGCAATGAAATGGTGCACTTACAGGTAAAATAATATTTTTTATAGAATTTTTTTTTAAATCCAGACTAAATTTTTCTAAATCTTTTTTTATACCACTTAGAACAAGTTGACCGTCAGAATTGTCATTTGCAATATAACACTCATATTTCGTTTCATTTTCTTTTAACAAACTTTCTATAATCTCTATTTTGGATCCAAGAACCGCAATCATACCTCCTTCCCCTTTTGGAACTGATGATTGCATTGCTTTACCTCTGATTCTTAAAATTCTTAATGTATCTTCAAAACTTAAAAATCCAGCTGAGCTTAATGCGGTGTATTCTCCCAAAGAATGTCCAGCAAAAAACATAGTTTTATTATCGTCAAATTTAAATTCTTTGGTTAGTAAGGAAAAGATCGAATAGCCAACTAAAAAAATTGCTGGTTGAGTATTTTCTGTCAGGTCTAGTTCTTCTCTTGGTCCCTCCAATATTATATTTGAGATTGGAAAATTTAATATTTCATCTGCTTTTTTAAAAGTATATTTAATGAAATCAAATTTATTATATAATTCTTTACACATGCCCACCGTTTGGGACCCTTGACCGGGAAATATTAAAGAAAACATATAAATATATCTTAGTTTTTATATTGTAATTAAAGAATTATAATAGTATATCCTCAAATTTTAACAAATAACTTTTATGAACTTATACGAACATACAATCGTTGCAAAGCAAGATACAAGCGTTACCCACTTAAAACAGATAACCGAGAAATATTCTAATTTAATTACAAAGAATAAAGGTGAGGTTATACAGACACAAAATTGGGGTCTGCTAAATTTATCTTATATGATTAATAAGAACAAAAAGGGTAATTATATTCATTTCAAAATAAAAGGCCCTACCAGTTTAATTTTAGATTTAGAAAAAAGCGAAAGTATGGACAAAAATTTATTGAGATATATGACTGTAAAAGTCAAAAACTTTGATTTAGAAACTAACTATTTCTCTGGTAAAGATAATGATGATGTTGATACAAATGCATTGACGAAAAAAACTAGGATTTAATGCAAAAAAAAAGAAATAATAAAAAAAAATCACAAAGCAATTTTGCAAAGCTAAGTATATTTCAGCCGAACAAATACAAATTTAAAAGAAAATGTCCGCTATCTATAAAAGGTGCGCCGGCAGTTGATTATAAAAATATAAAGCTTCTTAAAAGATATATATCTGAAAATGGTAAAATTTTACCTTCAAGAATCACAAATGTGAGCCAAAAAAAACAGAGAGAATTATCAGTTTCAATTAAAAGAGCTCGTAACCTGGGATTAATATAATGAAAGTAATTTTATTGGAAAATATCCAAAAGTTGGGATCAATTGGTGAAATTATTACTGTAAAAAGAGGATATGCTAGAAACTTTTTAATTGCAAAAAAAAAAGCACTATTCGCATCAAAAGAAAATATAAAAGAAGTTGATAAAATTAAAATAGAACTAAATAAAAAAGATTTAGAGAAAAAGAAGTTGGCTAAAGAAATTTATGAAAAGCTAAAAAATAAACAATTAACAATTAAAAAACTAAGCACTGAAAATAAAGAACTATACGGATCGGTAAAACCAACCGAAATTTCTAAAATTATTTTAAATGAAGACAAATTAGAAATTAAACCTTCAATGATACAACTAAAAGATGATATTAAAACACTTGGTAGCTTTAAAGCAACAATAGATCTTCATGCAGAAGTTCGGGTTCAAATTAAAATTGAAGTAATACCGGCTGATACAATACAATAATTATACATTATTATCCCCATAATATCTTTTTGATATTTATTTTTTTTTAAAGAATTATATTGGATCTATATGGAAAAAAACTTTTCAGTAATTGAAAATAATTTTAAAGAACTTCCTAATAACATAGAAGCAGAAAGGTCAGTTATTGGTTCTATATTACTCACAAATGAAATATTTGATGAAGTTAATACAATCATCTCTAGCAAAAATTTCTACGATCCAATGCACCAAAAAATTTTTTCAGCAATAGAAAATTTAATTTTTAAAGGAATGTTGGCAAATCCAATTACATTAAAGAACTATTTTGAAAATGAGAAAGATGAAATAAATGTTCCTGATTATTTAGTAAAAATTACTAAGTTTTCTTCATCTGCTAGGCAGGCTATAGAATATTCAAAAATAATTTACGACATGTTTGTGAGGCGAGAATTGATTAAAATATCTGAGACTACAATCGATGTAGCTAAATTGAATGATTTAAATATTAGCGGTCAATCAATTATAGAAAATTCTGAAAAATTATTATTTGATTTAGCAGAAAAAGGTTCGTTTAATTCATCTATAATTAAATTTGATGAGGCAATGAAATTAACTATAGAGATGGCATCAAATGCATATAAAAATGAAGAAGGTATCGTTGGTGTTCCAACGGGATTAAGAGATCTGGATGATAGACTTGGTGGGCTTCATCAATCTGATTTAGTAATAATAGCAGGAAGACCTTCAATGGGTAAAACCGCACTTGCTACAAATATAGCTTTTAATGCAGCTAGCAAACTTCAAGAAAGAAAGAAGAAGTCAACTGTAGCGTTTTTCTCTTTAGAAATGTCCTCTGAGCAGTTGTCAACTAGGATTTTAGCTGAACAATCTAGAATTAAATCCAATGACATAAGGAGAGGAAAAATTTCTGAGGAACAATTTGATAAATTTATTGAAACCTCAAAAAATATTTCAGAGTTACCATTATTTATTGATGAGACACCAGCCATAACTATTGCCGCTCTTAGTAATAGAGCAAGACGGATTAAAAGAATATATGGATTAGACTTGATTGTTGTTGATTACATCCAGTTAATGAGAGCTGTAAATAATAAGGATGGGCGTGTTCAAGAAATATCAGAAATTACTCAAGGATTAAAAGCCTTGGCTAAAGAACTCGCAGTACCTGTTTTAGCGTTATCTCAACTTTCAAGAGCAGTTGAACAACGTGATGATAAAAAACCTTTGCTGTCAGATCTAAGAGAATCTGGATCAATTGAACAGGACGCTGACGTTGTAATGTTTGTTTATAGAGAGGCATATTATTTAGAGAGAAAAGAACCTAGACCAGCAACAGTAGAACATGCGGAATGGCAAGCAAAAATGAATGAAGTATCAAATCTAGCTGAAGTTATGATTGGTAAACAGAGACATGGCCCTACAGGCAGCGTATCCTTAGAATTTGAGGCAATGTTTACCAAATTTAGAGATACTCAAAATAGTTAAATTAAATTATATATAACTTATAGATGTTCTCAAAGTTATATAAAAATATAATTCTAAGTAATCCAAAGTCTGTATTTTTATTACTAATAATAACATTAATTAGTTTTGGATATTTTACAAAAGAATTCAAACTCGACGCCTCTTCAGATACATTATTAATTGAAGGAGATCCTGATTTACAATATCTGAGAGAAGTAACAGAGAGATATGGTGCTAAGGATTTCTTAGTTTTAACTTATACTCCAAAAGAACCTTTAACAAACAATAGTTCAATAAATAATCTACTTAGTTTAAAATTTAAGTTACAAAGTTTAGACTGGGTGCACAGTGTTATAACTGTTTTGGATGTTCCATTATTAAGTAACTCAGATAAACCCTTAAAAGATAGATTAAATAATTTTGTGACATTGAAAGATGAGAATGTTGATAAAGATAGAGGGTTCCAAGAGATTTTAAATAGTCCTGTTTTTAGAAACTTTGTAATTAGTGAGGATGGAAAAACAACCGGTATCATTGTTAATTTAAAGAAGGATAAGATTTTAAATGAGTTAAAAAATAAAAAAGAGATAGAAAATTATAAAGAAAAACTCAAAAAAAATAATCACAAAAATATCATTGAGATAAGAGAAATTATTAAAAATTATAATCAAAGTGCAAATATTTTTTTAGGAGGAATTCCAATGATTGCTGATGATATGATGACATTTATTAAAAATGATATTGTAGTTTTTGGGGTTGGTGTATTACTTTTTATAATTGCAACATTATGGTTTGTATTTAGAAAAGTTGTTTGGATAATTGTACCAATAAGTAGCTGTTTTTTTTCAGTTATAATCATGACTGGTTTGCTAGGTTTGCTGAATTGGAAAGTAACAGTAATCTCTTCGAACTTTATTGCTCTCATGCTTATTTTAACTATGGCAATGAATATTCACATGAGCACAAGATTTCTCCAGCTAAGGAAAAAATTTCCAAATTCAAATACTTTTGAAATTTTAAAAAGAACAACTGGTAAAATGTTTTTACCAATACTTTACACAGTTTTAACCACAATATGCGCATTTTTATCACTGGTATTTAGTGAAATAAAACCAATTATTGATTTTGGCTGGATGATGACACTGGGTCTAATAACATCCTTTTTAATTACATTTACTCTTTTACCAACATTATTAAGTTTCGTATCAGGTAGAAATGTTGAACTAAAAGATCAAAAAGAATCTAGGGTGACATCATTTTTGGGAGATGTAGCAATAAATAAAAAAAAAATAATTTTTATAACAACAATAGTAATAATATTACTCAGTTTTTATGGAATTTCAAAATTAGAAGTAGAAAATAGTTTTATTAATTATTTTAATAAAAAAACTGAAATTTATAAAGGAATGAAGTTAATCGATGATAAACTTGGTGGCACAACTCCACTAGATGTAATAGTAAAATTTGGCAATGACCAAAAGTCAAACGACAGTGAGGAAGATGATTTTGAAGACTGGGGTGATGATGAAGATCAAAATGTTGAGAAATATTGGTTTACGAGGGATAAGATAGATAAAATAGATAAAGTTCATGATTATCTTGATAGCCTTCCTGCTGTAGGGAAAGTTTTATCTTTTGCATCTATTATAGAAGTTGCAACCCAATTAAATAACAATAAGCCATTGGGAACCCTTGAAATGGGTGTTTTATACACTAAAATTCCTGATACTATAAAAAAAGAGATAATAGATCCCTACATTTCCATCAAAGATAATGAAGCAAGAATAAGCTTGAGAGTAAGGGACTCGCTTCCTGATTTAAGAAGAAATGATTTAATTAAACAAATAAATTTTGATTTACAAAATAAACTAAATTTAAAAAAAGAAGAGTTTAAATTGGCCGGTGTATTAATTCTTTTTAATAATTTACTTCAAAGTTTATTTAAGTCACAGATTTTAACACTTGGTTTTGTAATGATTGGAATATTTGCAATGTTTTTAATTTTATTTAGAAATTTAAAAATTTCTTTTCTTGGTGTTGTTCCAAACTTTATTGCAGCTTTCTTTATTTTAGGCATAATTGGTATTTTGGGAATTCCTCTAGACATGATGACTATTACAATCGCAGCTATAACTATTGGTATAGCAGTAGATAACAGTATTCACTATATTTATCGATTTAAAGAGGAGTATACTGAACTTAAAGACTATAAAAAAACAATAAAACTGTGCCATTCGACTGTGGGTGTCGCAATTTTGAATACCTCAATAACCATTGTTTTTGGTTTTTCAATACTTGTATTTTCAAATTTTATTCCCACAATTTATTTTGGAGTATTTACTGGAATAGCAATGCTTTTAGCTATGATTTCCGTTCTAACACTTTTGCCTTCACTGATTTTAGTAACAAAACCGTTTGAAAATAAATAATTTATTTAATGGAGTTTCTTAAAAATATTTTTTATCAAATTTCAATTTTCGATTTGGCATATATCACAATCACATTCTTTTATTTAATAAGATGCTCTATTAAGGGTTTTGTGCTCAGTCTTTTATCAGCTGCAAAATGGCTATTAGCTTATATTTTAACATTAATATTATTTCCAAAAGCAAAGCCTTACGTTAAAGATATTATAGACAATGAATATATTTTAGATATTTTTTTAGGAATATCACTATTTGTTATTATTATTTTTTTAATTCTTTTAATAAATAAAGGTATAAGAAAAACTGTAAATTATACTGGTATGGGAAAAGTAGATACTTTTTTTGGTTTTCTTTTTGGGTTCATAAAAGCTTATATTGTCTCAGTTTGCCTATTTGCAACAGTCCATATTGTTTATAATTCTGATAAATGGCCATTAGATAATAGGAAATCATTTACCTTTTCATATGTTGAAAAAGGTAGTAATTATCTTATTAAAGAATTTCCAAGCAAAAAAGAATATGAAGATGCCAAAGAAAAAGTTTCGGATATATGATCCTAAATTAAAAGAGGAATGTGCTGTTTTTGGAATAAGCGATAGTTCAGATGCATCGACCCTCACGGCACTTGGACTTCATGCTTTGCAACACCGAGGGCAAGAAGGATGTGGAATTGTATCTTTTGACGGTAACAAATATCACTCAGAAAAACGTTTTGGCTTAGTTGGTGATAATTTTAGTAAAGAAAAAGTAATTAAAACTTTGCCAGGTAAATTTGCTATAGGTCATAATAGATATTCTACTACAGGCGGAACAGCATTAAGAAACATACAGCCTTTCTTTGCAGATACTAACGCTGGAGGTATAGGCGTTGCACATAATGGGAATCTTACTAATGCTATAAAACTAAGAGATAAAATGGTAGAGGAAGGCTCAATTTTCTACACTACATCTGACACTGAGACAATTGTTAAGTTAATAGCGAGATCTAAAAGATCAAAAACAGCAGATAGAGTAATTGATGCTTTGTTTCAAATTCAAGGAGGATATGCGCTAGTTGTTTTAACACAAAATATTTTAATAGGAGCTAGAGACCCATTTGGCATAAGACCTCTTGTAATTGGAAAGTTAAAAAACTCTTACGTACTGGCTTCAGAAACCTGTGCTTTAGATATAATCGGTGCAAAATATGTTAGGGACATCGAGAATGGAGAAATTGTTGTTATAGAAAATGGTAAACTTGATAGCATCAAACCTTTTCCTCAAAGGAAAATTAGACCATGTGTTTTTGAATATATTTATTTTTCAAGACCGGATAGCATTTTAAATGGAAAAACTGCTTATGAGTATCGTAAGAATTTTGGGGTACATCTAGCAAAGGAAGATGATATTGAGGCTGATCTTGTTGTTCCTGTGCCTGATTCTGGTAATGCAGCAGGATTAGGGTATTCTAAAGAGAGAAAAATGAACTTCGATTTAGGTTTAATAAGGAATCATTATGTTGGAAGAACATTTATTGAGCCATCTCAAAAAATAAGAAGTTTGGGTGTTAAATTGAAATTAAATGCAAACTCTTCAGTTATAAAAAATAAAAAAATTATTTTGGTAGATGACTCTTTAGTAAGAGGAACAACCTCATCAAAGATAGTTAAAATGCTTTATGATGCAGGAGCTAAAGAAGTACATTTAAGAATAGCAAGCCCTGAAATAAAGTATCCTGATTTTTATGGAGTCGATATGCCCACAAAAAAAGAGCTACTTGCTGCAAATAAATCCGTAGATGAAATAAGAGAAATTATTTCTGCAAAATCCTTAAAATTTTTATCAATTAAAGGACTTTATAATGCCATGGGATTTGAAGAAAGAAATAATAGTTATCCACAATTAACTGATCACTATTTTACTGGCGACTATCCAGTAAAAATAATTGATCAATTGGGTGAGGATAAGGTCACGCAATTATCGTTATTAAGTTCAAAATCAAATAACTAATGAAAAAAGTTAGTTTTACTGAGATGAAAAGAGGTACAAAAGATGATTATCTTTTATTAGATAAGCATGAAAAAGATTATGCTAGCAAAACTGCTAAAAGAATTTTAAAATTTATGTCAGGACTAACTGATACTCTAGAGGGATATAAAATTTCAAGATTAGAACATTCTCTACAAAGCGCTACAAGAGCGTTAAAAGCAGGGGAAAGTGAAGAAATGATAGTTGCCACTTTGCTTCATGATATGGGGGATGAGTTGGCACCCATGAACCACTCAGAGTATGCAGCATCAGTACTAAAACCTTATGTTTCAGAGAAAACTCATTGGATAATTGAAAAGCATGGTGAATTTCAAACATATTACTATGCTCATCACTTTGGAGGAGATAGAAACAAAAGAGACAAATATAAAGATCATAAATATTATGATGCATGTGTAAATTTTTGTGAAAAGTATGACCAAGCCTCTTTTGATCCAGACTATGAGTCTTTTCCACTAAGCAAATTTGAACCAATGGTTAAAAGAATTTTTTCAAGAAAGCCTTATAGTCATTCTCAGGATTAAACTTTGGTTAACCAACTTAAAAACGAGAAAAGTCCTTATCTTAAACAACACGAAAATAATCCAGTAAATTGGATGCCCTGGAATAAGGAAACACTTAAATTAGCTAAAGATAAGAAAAAACCAATATTTCTTAGTGTAGGATATGCAAGTTGTCACTGGTGTCATGTTATGGCTCATGAAAGTTTTGAAGACGAGGCTGTAGCTAAAATATTAAATGAAAAATTCATTAATATTAAAGTTGATAGAGAAGAAAGACCTGACTTAGATTTCATTTTTCAAAGAAGTTTAGGAATTCTTACTGGGACACAAGGTGGCTGGCCATTATCAATGTTTTTGGACGAAAATGCTGTTCCGTTTACAGGTGGAACATACTTTCCACCAAAAGAAATGCAAGGGAGACCGAGTTTTACAAAAGTTTTAGAAAATGTTTCTAAAGTCTACTCGGAGAATAGAGAAAAAATTATTGCACAGGTCAAGCAAATGAGAATGGTTTTTAATGAAATAAATTCTAAAAATGCTGTTCTCAACCAAGACTTAGAACCATTTGCTGAAAAAATTTTGCAATATATGGATGATATAAATGGAGGATTTCAAGGTGCACCGAAGTTTCCCCAATTTTATGTATTCGACACAATATTTTATTTTTATTTAAAAAATCTAAAGAAAAAATTTTACGAGGTCACTGAGAAGCTTCTAAAGAATATATGTTCAAAAGGAATTTATGATCAGTTGAGTGGAGGAATATCAAGATATACTGTAGATGACAAATGGATAGTTCCTCATTTTGAGAAGATGCTATACGACAATATTTTATTTATTAAACTTTTAAATTCATTTGTAGGGAATACAGAAAATGAATATTTTAAGTCAAAACTTATACAAAGTATAAATTTTATCAATAAAGAATTTAAAAACAAAGATGGTTTGTTAGGTTCAGCATATGATGCAGACAGTGAAGGTGTAGAAGGAAAGTATTATATTTGGAAATATAAAGATTTTGAAAACTTGCTAGGTGAAAATCTCGAGTTATTTAAAAAGAAGTATGAAATATCAGAATCTGGTAATTTCGAGGGATCTAATATTCTTATTGAAAAATCACAATTTACTTTAAATGATAAGGAATTGATTGACTTAAAAAACTTAGAAAATAAACTTATAAATGAAAGATCCAAAAGAATTAAACCTTTTTTTGATGATAAAACTCAAACAGATTTAAATAGCTATTGGATATATACGATATTTCAATCTTCTATAGTTTTAGAGGATAAAAAAATTTTTGAAAAAGGGATGAGTTATTTTAATAACCTTCAAAGTCTTTTTAAAAATAACTTATTTCATTGTTATAATAAAAACGGAAAAGAAATAGATGTTTTCTTAGAAGATTATGTTTATCATTGTTTACTATTAATAAGTGTTTACGAGATTACTAAAGATAAAAAATCATTAGATAAATGTTGTAAATTGTTAAATGAAGCCTGGAGATTATTTTTTAATGAAGAAAATCAAGTTTTACAAAAAAATACAAAAAATTCTAATGACTTATTTGTTGAACCAATTGATCTGGTAGACAACAATATACCAAATGGAAATAGTATTTTTTTATTAATTTGTAATAAGTTGTTTAATATCACAGAAGATATTTCATGGAAAAATAAAATTGATATACTCAAGAAATCCTTCCATTCATCCATAAATAGTGCGTACTCACAAATGTTTAGTTATATAAAAGTCTTAGATATTTGTAATCATAACATTACATTTACTTTTTTTGGTGAAGATAAAAATTTTGAGAAAATTCATAATAAATTAATTAAAAAATATTTCGAAAAAGGAACGTTTATTTATAAAGATAGTGAGAAAAGCTTTATTTTAATTTGCAAAAATCAAACCTGTTCAGAAAAACTTAAATCAATAGATCAAGTAGAGAAGTATATTCATGAGAAATCTATCTGATCAAAAAAAAGGCTCTTTATTAGCATTTATTGGGGTTTTATTCATCACCCCCGACTCCCTTTTGATAAGACTTAGCAATATTGAAACATGGGGTTTATTATTTTATAGAGGCTTTATTCCTTTTATTGCAGTCCTCTTAGGTCTTATTTTATTTTATAAATCAAATTTTTTTAAAGCTCTGTTAAACATAGGTTATACAGGTATTTTTTATGCAATAAGTTTTTCTGTTTGCAATGTAACATTTATAATTTCAATTCAAAACACAAATGTTGCTAATACACTTATAATGGTAGCTATGGCACCGATGCTATCTGCCTTCCTTGGGGCTTTTTTTTTAAAAGAAATACCTGATAAGAAAACTTGGTTTGCGATTATAATTACATTCTTATCAGTAACTTATATATTTTATGACTCGGTAAAATTAGGAAATATTATTGGTGATATATTTGGTTTTATTACTGCACTTGGACTTGCAATAAACGCTAATCTCGCGAGATATGCGAAAGATAGAGATTTAGTTCCAGCAGCTGTAATTGGTAAACTTGGTACTGCAGCTTTCGCATTTATATTTGTAAAAAATTTTAGTCTTATAAACACCGATATTATAATAGTCCCATTAATGTGTATAATGTGTGTTGCTATACCTTTTGTACTAGTCACTATTGCACCAAGATTTATCACAGCAGCTGAAGTAAATTTATTTTTCTTGTTAGAAGTAATAGTTGGTCCAATATGGGTTTGGATAGTAATAAGTGAAAAACCTAGTTTTGAGACAATACTAGGAGGTGCAGTCATAATAGTTACAATTGGATTACATTCTTTTTTAGCCATAAAAAAAACATAAATTAAAATTAACTACTTGCTTTTTTAAATAAAAAGACTACTCACGCAGAAATGAATAAGATTTTAAATAACTCATGGGCTCTATTTTTGGGAATGGGTCTAATCATGCTTGCACATGGTTATCAGGGCTCTCTTTTAGGTATTAGAGCCGTCAAGGAAGATTTTGGATTAGTATCAACTGGTTTTATGCTTTCTGGATATTTTATTGGATATTTTATCGGTGCTAAAACTATATCTACTTTAGTTTCTAGAGTTGGACATATTAGAGTTTTTGCTGCTTTTGCATCTGTTGCATCAGTTGTAATACTTTTGCATTCAATAATTGTAAACCCTTTTACTTGGTTTATTTTAAGAATAATTACTGGGTTCAGTATGGTTTCTTTATATACTGTTGCGGAGAGCTGGTTAAACGATAGATCTAGTAATAAAAATAGAGGTAGTGTTCTTTCTATTTATATGATCGTTTTATATGGATCTATGGCTTTTGGTATGTTTTTTATAAATTTTAGTAAACCAGAAAACTTTCAACCATTTATTTTAGTATCTTTAATAATGTCGCTTTCTCTCATACCTATATTGCTCACAAAAAGAAAGCCACCAACATTCAAAAAAATTCTTGGTATGAAGCTAAAGGAATTATATGACACCTCCCCTTTTGGCATGGTGAGCTCATTGCTGTGTGGATCAACACATTCAGCGCTTTTTGCTATGCTTGCAGTTTATGCAGCATCAATGAATTTTAGTATTTTTGAAATATCAATAGTTACGTTTTTAGTTGCAATTTCTGGTGCAATTTCACAGTGGCCTATTGGGAAATTATCTGATGCTTTAGATAGAAGATTGGTAATAATTTATTGTACATTTGCCTCATCTTTTTTTGCTATTTGCGCAATATTTGCATCATCGCAAATGTATATGCCCGATGGATTAGCAACATCAAAATTTTGGTTTTATATTTTTGTGATGTTATTTTCATTTTGTAGTCTTCCAATGTTTGCATTAATCTTTGCACATACAAACGATTTTATTCCAAAAGAAAAATTTGTTGCAGCTGGAGCAGGTTTGCAATTTGCTTTTGGCTTAGGTGCAATGATGGGGCCATTCTTATGTTCTTTTTTTATGGATTTTGTAGGTGCAAATGGTTTTTTTATTTATTTGATTTTATTTCATTCATGTATTGGAATTTTTGGAATTTATAGAATGAAGGTTAGAGCAGTTGTAGATAATCCAGATTCACAATTTACTCCAATACCGCAAACTATTACACCTTTGGGATTAGAGCTTAGCCCTGTTACAGAGCATATTGATGAGCCTTACTCTGAGACCGTGCAGAAAATGTTAAAAAGAAAAGGTGTTGTTATAAAAAAAAAAGAAGAGAAGATAGCTAAAGAATAAAATATTAATATAAATATACCTACTTCAAGTTGTGTTTAACAATAATTTAATTAAAAAAATTAATCTTCCACTTGTCTCTTTTAATTTTTTTTGTTGAAATAGATTTATATAAAAATGGCTAAAAAAAAAAAAATTACTAAAAGTAAAAACAAAAGTAATTTATCAAAAATTGCTTCATTC
>CABXWY010000003.1 GCA_902515985.1 uncultured Pelagibacteraceae bacterium | reverse complement strand
TATAGCTTAATGAGTTTTTTAATATCATTTTTTATTAGGATCTTAACAAATCTATATTTTTTTTAATATCTCCATTATTATCTTTAAAAATAGTCGTTCCCGAAACTAAGATGTTAGCTCCAGCTTCAATAACAAGTTTATTATTTTCAAAATTTACTCCGCCATCAACTTCTATATCAAACTTGAGATTCATATCGTTTTTCATTTTTTTTAAATTTTTTATTTTATTTAATATTTCAGATATAAATTTCTGACCACCAAAGCCAGGATACACTGTCATTACTAGTACTAAATTTATCTGATCCAAGTATTTCTCTATAACATTAATAGAGGTATCTGGATTAAGTGATAATCCAACTTTTTTCCCTAAACTTTTAATGAGATCAATTGAATCTTTTATACTTTCAGTAGCTTCAGGGTGAATTGTAATAATATCAGAACCTGCTTTTGAAAAATCTTCTATATATTTGTGTACTGGAGATATCATCAAATGTACGTCAAATGGAAGATTTGTATATTTGCGTAGAGATTTAATTACTGGAGGACCGATCGTTATATTGGGAACAAAATGCCCATCCATTACATCAACATGTATCATATCTGCCCCAGCGTTTTCTAACTTTTGTATATCTTTACCAAGTTGACTGAAATCTCCAGCCAGAATAGAAGGTGAAATTAATATTTTTTTCATTGATAGATATATTACTAGTATCAATAAAATTTTTTAATTTGAATTAGTTTTTACCAAAAATTTGATAAATTTGTATTGCTATCTCACTTTCCAATGGAAATGATAGCATACCCATGACAGAATAGCCCAGTAGATAAGGCATTAAGTAAAATCTAAACATATAGAAAAACCATGCAACATAAAGCGGAACCAGTGGTTTAATTATAAAAGATGGAGTTATAATTCGGAAACAATTGATTAATGGATCAGTAAATTTGACAAAAATTCTCATAAAAAAGAAATTAGAGTCTTCTTTTTGAAAAATATTCATTGCCACTCTACCTATAAGAGTCCACATAATCATACCCATTATGTAATCAATTAAATAAACTAAAGGATGAAAGTTTGCTGACATCTTTTCTTAAGAATTAAAAGGGGCGAATAAATCGCCCCTTAAATTTAAATTATTTAGTGTTGTTTACCAAGTACAGTTTTACCACTAGGTACTCGTACTTCATCAACCATTTTTTGCGTAGCTGCATCTGGTGCTTTAGTAATTAAACTAACCACAATCATAGACACTAAGCTAACTAATGATCCAACAATACCGAATGTCAATTGAGTAACACCCCAGAATCCTGCTCCTCCAGTTCGTACCCAAACTAGATATGCTGTTCCTGAAGCTAGACCTAGAAGCATTCCTGCAACCGCACCCTGTGCATTAGCTCTCTTCCACCATACACCAAGTACAAGTGGGAAGAACAATCCTGACATCGCAAAGTCAAAAGCCCAGATAACCGAACCTAAGATACCTTGAATTTCAAGAGCTGCAATTGTTGCTCCTGCAAAACCAATTATTACAAGTAATACCCTTGCAACAATCAATCTCTTCGCAGTTTCTGCTTTAGGATCGATAATCTTGTAGTACAAGTCATGAGATAAAGCATTTGCAATTGCTAAAACTAATCCATCAGCAGTAGACATGGCAGCAGCCATACCTCCAGCAGCAACTAGTCCTGATATTACATATGGTAATCCAGCTATTTCTGGTGTTGCTAATACTACGGCTTTACCACCCATGAAAAACTCATTTAATTCTAGAGTTCCATTTCCGTTAAAGTCGCTAACAAACATTAGATTTGCTTGGTTCCAGTTTTGGTACCAGTCTAATGCCTGAACATCAGCAATTGATTTACCAATAATTCCAGTCGCTAAGTTTGGATCCATTAATGATAGTTTAGATAATGTAGCTAACATTGGTGCAGAAGAATAAAGTAAGAAGATAAAGAATAATGACCAACCTACTGATCTTCTAGCTGCTTTCACACTTGGAGTAGTAAAATATCTCATCATAACATGAGGCAATGAGGCTGTACCAGCCATCATACATACTGCTAATGAAATAAATTTCCAAGGCGTTGTGTTCACTTCTGAGTGAGCTTTAGTTATACCAGCTAAGCCTTTTGGAACTGTAGCCAAATCAGCTGCAGAGTTTTTAACTGTTCCTAAACCGAATTGCGATTCTAATTCTGCAATTCTAGCAACTTCATCTGCTAACATTAGATGAGGGAATACACCCGCACCCATTTTGTTACTGATCCAGAAAACAGGAAGTAAGTATGCAATAATTAATACTATGTATTGCGCAACCTGTGTCCAAGTAACTGCTCTCATTCCACCAAGCATAGAACAAAGTAATATACTTGCTAAACCAACATACACAGCTATTCCAAATGGAATATCTAATGCTACAGAAGCAATTGTTCCTGTTGCATTAATTTGTGCAGTTACATATGTAAATGAAGCGACTGTTAAAACTAATACCGCAGATAATCTAGCAACATTTCCCCCGTATCTTGTTCCGATAAAATCTGGAACCGTGTAGCAACCAAACTTTCTTAAGTATGGTGCAAGTAGTGATGCCACTAATACATATCCACCTGTCCATCCAACTAGAAGCGCCATATAGCCATAGCCTTTAAAGTATATACCACCTGCCATTGCAACGAATGAAGCACCAGACATCCAGTCGGCTGCTGTTGCCATTCCATTAAATACAGTTGGAACTTGTCTTCCAGCTACGTAATAAGCATCTACTTGAACTGTTCGTGATAGGTAACCAATTATAGCATATATCGCAACTGTGAAAGCAACGAAACAGATACCAATCAATTTCGCAGACATCCCAGCTTGCTCAGCTATTGCCATTAAGATTATAAATACAAGGAAACCTCCAGTGTATATTCCATAAACTTTAGGCAGATTGTCTATAAATTTACCTTTAATCATTAGCTATCCTCTCTTTCAGTAAAGCCGAACTCTTCATCAATCTTCTCTTGTCTTCCAGCAAACCAAAATATCAATATTACAAAGATTCCTAAAGAACCTTGACATGTCATGTAATATGATAATGGATATCCAAAAGGTCTAATTGAAGATGACTCCATTTCAGCACCGAAGAAAAAGATGCCAATTGAGAATACAAACCAAATTGCTAATGTTATAAAAAGCAATCCTCTAGTTTTTTCCCAATGTTGTTGTTGTTTTGACATTTTTTTCCCTCCCTATAGGTTAAAAGTGGAAAGATTACTCATAATGATAAAGATTGGAACCCCTAAAATTGTCGAAATATGGTAATATTTATAATATATTACAACTTAAAGTATATAAATGGCTTTAAAATACAAATTCAATCTAAAAGATATAACGTTACAGGATTTTAAAGTTTATTTATTGGCATTATTTAAGGCAATAGTTCCAAAAAAAAAAATTAAGAATTTTGATGATCTTGAGGATTTTATTCAAAAAAAATCAGCTTGGGTATCACAGGTAACTTTATATAGTTATCTTAAAACAAGAATGGGAACCAAATACGTTCTACATTTTGATAATGAGGTTCTTTTAAAGTCTATTAATAAAGCAAAATGGAATATTTATTCTGTAGCTCTTCAAGATTTAACATTCTATAGCTTTTCTTACTTAAAAACATTTTTAAATTTTCAAGATACCGGAAAAGCAAAGGAAATTTTTTATTCTATTTTGCAAAATGAAAAAAAAAATGGAATGCCTAAAGAAGTTTTTGATGAGGCTAATAAAACTTTTGATGAGAGACTAAGCAACATAGATTGGAACAAATATTGTAGCTCACTTCCTTTTAATTCAAGTGCTTTAGCACTTTATAAATGGGCGCCTATATCGGATGAATTAAAAACTTTAGATCGAAAAATAGTTTTAAATTCTATGATATTAAAATGGGATAATATAAAAGACGAATTTAAAAAACTAATTAATATTTAGACGTTTTTTCTTTCGTCAACTAAACTTTTAACAACACTCGGATCTGCTAAAGTAGTTGTATCACCAAGTTGATCATGTTCATTGGCTGCAATTTTTCTTAAAATTCTTCTCATTATTTTTCCAGATCTTGTTTTGGGTAGTCCTGGTGAAAAATGTATAAGATCTGGTGTAGCCAATGGACCAATTTGTTTTCTAACCCAAAGTTTCAAATCTCTTTCAAGCTCACCTGAGGGTTTCTCGCCTACATTTAAAGTAACATAACAATATAAACCATTACCTTTTATATCGTGTGGATAACCAACAACCGCAGCTTCTGCAACTTTTGGATGGGCAACAAAAGCACTTTCTATTTCTGCCGTTCCTAAGTTATGACCAGAGACTATAATTACATCATCCACTCTACCTGTAATCCAATAATACCCATCTTTATCTCTTTTACATCCATCGCCTGTGAAATATTTTCCATCAAATTGTGAAAAGTATGTATCAATAAATCTTTTATGATCTCCATAGACGGTCCTCATTTGTCCAGGCCAAGATTGTGATATACACAGTCTTCCCTGTGCTTCACCTTTCATTGCTTTACCTTCTTGATCTACTATCACAGGTTTAATACCATAAAATGGTTTTGTTGCTGAGCCTGGTTTCAAATCCATCGCTCCGGTTTGTGGGCTTATAAGTATTCCGCCAGTTTCTGTTTGCCACCAAGTATCAACTATTGGGCATTTAGATTCTCCAACTGTTTTATAATACCATTGCCATGCTTCAGGATTTATTGGTTCACCAACAGAACCAAGTAATTTTAGTGATTTTCTTGATGTTCTTTTTACCGGGCCATCACCTTCTCTCATTAATGCTCTAATAGCTGTTGGCGCAGTATAAAATATATTAACTTTATATTTATCAACTATCTGCCACCATCGAGACATGTCAGGATAAGTTGGAATACCTTCAAACATAATTGTAGTTGCTCCATTGGCAAGTGGTCCATAAATTATATAGCTATGACCTGTTATCCAACCTATATCAGCTGTACACCAATAAATGTCTTTAGGCTTATAATTAAAAATATATTGATGAGTCATTGATGCATAAACCATATACCCACCGGTAGTATGAAGGACCCCTTTCGGTTTTCCAGTTGATCCTGAAGTATACAAAATAAATAATGGATCCTCAGCGTTCATTTCTTCAGGTTCACAAACAGACGAAGCTTTTTTAGTGATATCATGATACCAAACATCTCTACTATTATCCCAATTTATTCTATTGCCAGTCCTTTTTATAACAATACATTTCTTAACTTTTGGACAATGTATTAATGCTTCATCAGTAATAGATTTCAAGTGTATAGTTTTTCCACCTCTTAGACCTTCGTCTGCCGTAATGACATAATCAGATTTACAATCATTTATTCTTCCAGCAATACTGTCAGGAGAAAAACCACCAAAAATAATTGAGTGTATAGCCCCAATTCGTGCACAAGCCAACATAGTATAAGCTAATTCAGGTATCATTGTAAGGTAAATAGTAACTCTATCACCTTTTTTAATTCCTAAATCTTTTAAAGCATTTGCAGTTTTAGAAACTTCATGATGGAGTTGTTTGTAAGTAATTTTTTTTTGTACTTTAGGATCATCACCTACCCAAATTATTGCAGTCTTATCTTTATTTTTTTTTAAATGTCTGTCTATACAGTTAGCAGATGCATTAAGAGTGCCATCGTAGTACCATCTTATGCTTACATCTGTTTTGCTATATTTTACATCTTTAATTTTTGTGTATGGTTTAATCCAATTAATTCTCTTTCCTTCTTTTTTCCAAAACTCATCATTATGTTTAATAGAATCATTATATTTTTTTTCGTATTGTTTTTTATTTACAAGGGCTTTCTTTTGCCAGTCAGATTTAGTTTTAATTAGAGTGCTATCTTTTAATTGATCTTTTAGTTGGTTGGAATTTTTATTCTTACCAGTAACTTTTTTTCTTCTTCTATTTACCTTTTTAGCTCTTTTCTTTTTTTTCTTAGCTTTTTTTTTCATAATAAATGCTATTTATATATTTATATTACTCATCTTATTTATAATTTTCCAGCTTTTAGTATCTATTGGCATTACAGATAATCTGCTTTGTTTTACTAGCGAAAGTTCTTTTAACTGAGCATGTTTTTTAATCAACTCTAATGATATAGGATTTTTTAAAGTTTTTTTGTATCTCACATTCACTGCAACAAAATATTTCTTTTTGTCTGTTGGATCAATAAATGATTCTTTATATACTTCAACAATTCCTACTATTTCTTTACCAATATTTGAGTGGTAAAAAAAACATAAATCACCTTTTTTCATTTTTTTTAAATTGTTTGCTGCCTGATAATTTCGAACACCGTCCCATATAACACCTTTTTTTCCAGCTTTTTTTTGTTGATTTAAAGACCATACATCAGGTTCAGATTTTAATAACCAATAGTTCATAAGATTTTTTAAAATATATATAATAATTTAAAAAAGTATATTATTTATTAAGATGAATACAAATTTAGTAAAAATTGTAAAACTAATTAAAGAAAAATATTTGCTTGTAAAATTAATTATAATTTCACACCTGCACCTTTTAAAAAAACAGCTTTTTCGTCAAGTGGCCATCTCGGTTTAGCTGGATGATGTAATTTACTAAATTTTTTTAATTTAAATCTTTCTAACCCTACCATTGCTATCATCGCTGCGTTATCGCCACACAAGTTTTGAGGTGGAAAAATCGGTTTAAAATTTTCTTTTAAACTTAATCTTTCTAAAAGATCTCTAATATTTTTATTTGCAGCAACTCCTCCAGCTATAACAAATGGGCTATTTTTTTTCGAGGAAATTTTTTTAAATTCATTAAAAGCAATTTTGGTCTTATTATATAAAATTTCATCTATTGTTTTTTGAAAAGACGCAGCAAGGTCATACTTATCTTTTTTGTTTCTAAGTGTTTTTGAAATTTTTAGAACTGCAGTTTTTAAACCTGCGAAAGACAAATTACACCCCCCCCTATTAATTATTGGTTTTGGTAAAATAAATCTATTTGGGTTCCCTTTGATTGCATATTTCTCAATAAAAGGACCACCTGGAAATTTTATACCTAATAACTTTGCAGTCTTATCGAAAGCTTCACCCAATGCATCGTCTATCGTTGTTCCAAGTCTTATATATTTTCCCAAATTTTTTACTAAAAGATATTGAGTATGACCTCCAGAGATTAATAATAGTAAATATGGATATTTTAAATCAGTTATTATTTTTGGACTCAATGCATGACCTTCTAGATGGTTAACAGCTATAAATGGTTTTTTTAGAGACATTGCTAAAGCTTTTGCAAAATTTAAACCTACTGATAAACAAACAATCAGACCAGGACCAGCTGTTACCGCTATAGCGTCTATATCCTCTAATTTTTTACCACTTTCTTTAATTGCCTTATTAACAATTATATCAATTTTATTTATATGTGATCTTGCTGCCAACTCTGGCACAACCCCGCCAAACTTTTTGTGAACTTCTTCTTGACTTGAAACAATATTTGACAGTAGATTTGGTTTGCCTTTGTTATTTTCTTCTAATATTGCAGCTGCAGTTTCATCACAACTCGTCTCTATTCCAAGGATTATGGCATTTTTTTTCATTAACTTTGTTTTTATAAATTATACAATTCTAATATAAAAATTACTTATAGATTAATTTTATGAAAAAAAAAATTATAATAGGAACACGAAAAAGCAAATTAGCTGTTATTTATGCTAAAATAGCAAAGAAAAAAATTCAAAAAATTGGATTAAAGTTTGGAACTAAATCTATACAAATTAAAAAAATAACTACTAAGGGAGATTTAGTTCAAAATCGAAGACTATCAGATATCGGTGGAAAAGGTTTGTTCACAAAAAAAATTGAGCATGAACTGTTGAGTAAAAAAATTGACATTGCAGTTCATGCTTTGAAAGATATACCTTCAAGTGAATCTAAAAAATTATCAGTAAATTGTTTTTTAAAAAGAAATGATCCTAGAGATGTTTTTATAAGTAGAAATAAACAGAAATTTCAAAACTTACCCAAAAATTCAGTTATAGGCACTTCGTCTTTTAGAAGAGAGTTCCAATTAAAGAGAATAAGAAATGATCTTAAATATAAATTGATAAGAGGAAATGTAGATACAAGAATAAAAAAATTAAAAAATAAACTTTATGATGGAATAATCTTATCTTATGCAGGTTTGAAGAGTTTAAAAATGGTAAATAATATTTCTCAGGTATTTTCTTTATCAGAAATTATACCAAGCGCAGGACAAGGTGTAATTGCTTTACAGTGTAGAAAAAATGATAATATAATAATTAAATTATTAAAGGAGATAAACCATCTACCAACAAAGAAATGTGTGAATGCTGAGAGAGATGTCCTTAAAGTTTTAGATGGTGATTGTGAAACACCAGTCGGTGTAAGTGCAAAAATAAAAAATAAAAAATTAACTTTAGAAACAGAATTATTCTCTCTGGATGGAAAGAAAAGATTTTATCTTAAATCCACAAAAAAAGAAAATTCAGCAGATTTAATTGGAAAAGAACTTGGTGAAAAAATTAAAAAAAGATCTAAGAATCTTTATAAAAAAAGATAAGAATGCATATCTTGTTTACTAGACCATTGGATGATTGTTACGAACTTATGTTAAGGTTTAAATCTTTAGGGCATATTGTTTCTCATTTACCAATTATAAATATTGAACAAATAAGATATGAAAACTTAGATTTTTCTATTTTTAAAGGAATAATATTCACAAGTGCAAATGCAATTAAATTTTTAGATACGCAAAAAATCGATAAAAAAATTTATTGCTTCTGTGTAGGAAGTGCCACTGAAAAAATGGCTAAGACAAGAGGTTTCCAAAACATATATGTAGCAAGTGGAAATGTTGAAAATCTTAAAGAGATAATTTTACAAAATTTTAAAATATCTTTAGGTAAATTAATTTATGTGACTGGTGAAACTATTTCTTCAGATCTTGATAAAAAACTAATTTCAGAAGGTTATAATCTTAAAAGAATAATTAATTATACAGTCACTCAGCAAGAGAAATTTAAGCTTGAGGAGATAGACAAATTAAAAGATAAGATGCCTGATATTGTGTATATTTATTCTCAAAATAGTGCTGATAGTTTTCTTAAAATGATAAAAAATTATGATTTGCATAGTTTTTGGATGAACACTAATTTAATGTGTATAAGTGAAAAAACCTCTTCAGTTTTAAATGAAATTAAGTGGAAAAAAATATTTCTTTTTAATCCTGGAGAAGAAGAATTTTTACTGTATAAAATTTAATTATGGAAATATTTAATAACTTTAAAAACTTATTTTTATCTGTTTGGAATAGAGGAATTTTAGGCGTTGATATATTTGAGATTTTAATAGGACTAGGGATTTTTCTAATTTTTTTAATTTTTAGAGGTTTGATAAGTAAATTAATAATTAAAAAGTTAGAAATTATATCACAAAAAACTAATAATAAATTGGATGATACCTTTGTAAAAGCAATGGAGGGACCAGCAAGATTTTTACCTTTAGTTTTAGGATTTTTTATTGCGAGCTATTATATGTCGTTTTCAGATGACACTAGATCATTTGTGGAAAATATTAATAGAACTTTGATAACAATTTTGCTTTTTTGGATTATTCATCAAATCATTGAGCCGATTTCTTATATATTAAGTGGATTGGGTAAAATTCTTACAAGAGAGTTAATTGGATGGATAATAAAGTCTTTAAAAGTATTAATTTTTATTTTAGGATCTGCTGCAGTTCTAGAATTATGGGGTATTAAAATAGGTCCAATAATAGCTGGACTTGGCCTGTTTGGTGTAGCGGTAGCGCTAGGGGCACAAGATTTGTTTAAAAATTTAATTTCAGGAATTTTAGTATTAGTAGAAAAACGTTTTAAAATGGGAGATTGGATTTTAGTTGAGGGAATTATAGAAGGTATAGTTGAGAAAATTGGCTTTAGATCAACCACTATAAGAAAGTTTGACAAGTCATTAGCAATAATTCCAAATTTTCAGTTTGCTGAAAATGCTGTAATTAATGTTAGTCAGACAACAAATTGGATTATAAGTTGGATTATAAATCTTCAATATGACACTACAGTAGATCAGCTTAAAAAAATAAGGAATGAAATTGAAGGTTATATAAAGGAAAACGAAGACTTTAATACAGAGATTGGTTATGCAGTTAGAATAGATAAATTTGCTGAAAGCTCGATTGATATGTATGTTCGTTGTTTTACTAAAACTGATGAATGGGAAAAGTGGCTTTCTGTAAAGGAAAGATTGGCAATACAGATTAAACAAATTGTTGAAAATAATGACGCATCCTTTGCATTTCCAAGCCAATCAATTTATGTAGAAAAAAAATGATTGCATTATTTTATTTAGTGCTTCAAATTTTAAAACTTTACACCTATGTGGTTGTAGCTAACGTAATAGTTAGCTGGCTTGTAGCTTTTAACGTTTTAAATACATCAAATAGATTTGTATACTTAGTTTTGGATTTCACTTATAGATTAACCGAGCCTTTATTGTGGCGGATCAGGCGCTTTTTGCCTAATCTTGGTGCTTTCGACATATCTCCCATTATTCTTCTTTTGTTGATATGGTTTGTAGAAGTGTGTATGAAACTTTATCTAGCACCAATTTTATTTTAACTAATTATGATTTTAATAGACGGAAAAAAAGAAGCTGCAAGTTTGAGAGAAGAATTAAAAAAAGAAGTCTCTGAACTTAAAGCTAAATACAATAAGGTTCCAGGACTTACAGTAATTTTAATTGGAGATCTTACCCCAAGCCAAATTTATGTAAGAAATAAAGAAAAATCAGCAAAAGAAGTTGGATTAAACTCTGAAGTAATTAAATACCCTGACAGTGTCGAAGAGATAACTATATTAAATAAAATCCATGAGCTAAATCAAGATGATACAGTATCTGGAATTTTGGTTCAGTTACCTTTACCAAAGCACATAAATAAAAAAAAAGTTATAGAAGCTATACTTCCTCAAAAAGATGTTGATGGTTTTCACCCAGTAAATGTTGGAAACCTCTCATCTGGATACGATAGCTCGGTTCCTTGTACACCATTGGGATGCTATCTTTTAATTAAAAAAATAGAACCAAACCTAAATGGAAAAAAGGCTGTTTTGGTAGGAAGATCAAATTTAAATGGTAAACCAATGACTCAATTACTTTTAAAAGAAAATTGCACAGTTACAATAACGCATTCAAAAACAAAAGATCTTAAAAATGAGTGCGTAAAGGGCGACATTATCGTTGCCGCGGTCGGGATACCAGAGTTAATAAAAGGGGATTGGGTTAAAAAAGATGCAATAGTTATTGATGTAGGAATAAATAAAACAGAAAAAGGAATTGTGGGAGATGTAGATTTTAGAGAAGTCTCGAAACATGCTAAAGCTTTAACTCCTGTACCCGGTGGAGTAGGACCTATGACAATAGCCTGCTTGTTAAAAAATACTGTTGAGTGTTTTAAAAAATCTATTTAATATAAATTAAAATATGAAACATCTTTTAAAAGATGAATATCAAGATTTAAATTCTTTGGCAGAATCTAGTAGAAAGAAGTATATTAATGCCAAACCTTTTCCACATATTTATTTTGATAATTTTTTTAATGAAGAAATTTTAAATAATATTCTTTCAGATTGGCCAAATACTAAAGATAAAAATAAGTTTTATAGCGAAGACGGTAAAAATGAAAAAAAAATTTCTACTTCTTCTCCGCTTGCATTAGACACGATACCTTCGCTTAATGAATTTCTTAACTTTTTAAATTCTTTTAGATTTGTAAATTTTGTTCAAAATATTACAGGAATAAATGAAAGCTTAGTACCCGATCCCTATTTTATTGGTGGTGGTGTTCATGAGATTAAAAGAGGAGGCTTTTTAAAAGTACATGCAGATTTTAATTATCATCCTAAATTCAAACTATCTAGGCGAATAAATGCTTTAATTTACCTTAATAAAGAATGGCATGAGAGTTATGGAGGTCATTTAGAACTATGGGATAGAAAAATGCAAAATTGTGAGGTTAAAATTCTTCCAATATTTAATAGGATGGTTATTTTTAATACTACTTATTTTAGCTACCATGGACATCCAAATCCCTTAAATTGTCCAGAAAGCAAAAGTAGAAAGTCACTTGCTTTATATTATTATTCTAATGGAAGACCCAAAGAGGAAATTCACGAAGATTTTGACAATCAATTTAGAACTACTATGTGGAAAAATCGAAAGAATAATCAGGGAGAAGTTTCAAATAGTATGCCAATATATAAAAGAATTTTTGGTAAATTTTATTATAAAATAAAAATTAAAAATTAAATTAAAGCTTTTTCTTGTGAAACTTAATAAATCTTTCTACTCTAGATTTATTAAAAAATCTATTTTCTTCGAATGAAACTTTTTCCATTGAATAAGACTTATTTTTTGTTTGTCTTGATTGTAAAATTATATTTCCTTTGTAAAGTTTTAATTTAATTGACCCATTTACTTTTTTTCTGTTTGCATCAATAATTTTTTGAAGTTTAAATCTTGCCTTTGAATACCAGTAACCATTGTATATTAATTCTGCATATTTTGACACTATTTCATCTTTTCTGTGCATTGTCTCTTTGTCTAAAGTTACTGACTCAATAGCTCTATGAGCGTTGATAAGCAATGTACCACCTGGTGTTTCATAAACACCTCTCGATTTTATCCCAATAAATCTATTTTCAACTAAATCGATTCTTCCAATCCCATTTTTTCCAGCAAATGAATTTAGTTTTTCCAAAAGTTTTGAAGGTGATAATTTTTTACCATTAACACTTACTGGATCACTATTTTTAAATCCTATTGTTATAAAAGTAGGTTTATTAGGGGATTTTTCTGGCGAAACTGTTCTTTGAAAAATAAATTCAGGAGCTGGATTTTTAGGATTTTCTAAAACCTTTCCCTCAGTTGATGTATGAAATAAATTATCATCAACAGAAAATGGTGGGGCGCCTTTTTTATCTTTTGGAATAGGTATATTATGCTTCTTTGCATATTTAATTAAATCTGTTCTTGATTTTAAATTCCAAATTCTCCAAGGAGCAATGATTTTAATTCTTGGATCAAAATAATAGTAACCCAATTCAAATCTCACTTGATCATTTCCTTTTCCAGTTGATCCATGTGAAACTGCATAAGCATTAAATTTTTTTGCAATTTTTATTTGATCTTTGGCGATTAAAGGTCGTGCAATTGAGGTACCAAGTAAATAAGAACCCTCGTATAAAGCGTGCCCTCTTATCATTGGATAAACATAATCTTTCACAAATGTATCTTTGAGGTCATTAATTATTATTTTTTTTACACCAAGTTTTTTTGCATTCTTGATTATTTTCAATTTATTTATTTTTTGCCCTATATCTGCAGTATAAGCTATTATTTCTGCATTATAATTTTCCTGAAGCCATTTTAAAATTATTGATGTATCAAGGCCACCAGAATAGGCTAGCACAATTTTTTTATTTTCTTTTTTTTTAGCTACAACTTTTTTTTGCTTCATTATAAGCTTTTGTAAAACCCAGTAACGAATAATGATCAATTGTTTGTGAACCAGACGAGTTATATCCAGAAATCATTAATCTTGACCCTTTTTTCATAGTTTTAATCATTTTTCCTTCAACTTTATTATCAGCAATCCAAGCAAAATTTTGTTGAGAAATATCAAATTTGTATCTGAATTTTCCTGATTTTGCTGTAATTGAATTTTGTTTATTAAACTCATATCCCGCAGTAGTGCTAATTTCATCTTTAATCTTTTCGTTTGGCCTGAAAGATACAAATAATCTAGATTCTCTTTTATTAGTTTTTGGTGACTGAAGTACAGGTTTTGACTGAGCAAAACACACAATACCATCAGATTTAGTCAAAACCATAGTCTCCCAATCTTTAAATTTGCCAATTTTTTTAACCTCTTCAGCAATTAAACTAAACGGAAATAATATTAAGATTAGAATAATGAAAAACCTGTTAATTATGGACATGGGTTTGGATATATTTTTTGAATCTCATTTATACTTTTTATAATTTCCTTACTAAATTTAACATTTACACTTTCTATATTAGTTTTCAACTGCTGCATAGTTGTAGCTCCAATTATAACACTTGTCACAAATGGCTGTATCTCACAAAATTTAAGTGACATTTGAGCCATATCCAAATTATAATCCTTTGAGATTTGATAATAAGCATCAACAGCATTTTCTCTATTAGGCTTGTTATATCTTGTCCAAAAATTCTCGTCATGATCTAAACGAGATTTTTTAGGTGTTTTTTTATTTCTATATTTTCCTGTTAAATGACCAATTGCTAAAGGGGAGTAAGCTAGAAGGCCTATTTTGTCCCTAACAGAAATTTCAGCCAACCCAACTTCATACGATCTATTAAGCAGATTATATGGGTTTTGTACTGACATCATTCTAGGTAGTTTTTTTTCTTTTGATATTTCAAGAAATTTTCTAACACCCCATGGAGTTTCATTTGAAAGTCCAATATATCTAATTTTTCCAGATTTAATAAAACTGTTTAAATTTTCTAATATATCCTCAAATTTATTCCAATGCTCATCAGTTGAATGTTCATAACCAAGTCTACCAAACATATTAGTATTTCTTTCAGGCCAGTGTAATTGATATAAATCAATGTAATCTGTCTGAAGTCTTTTTAAACTTCCATCAAGAGCTTCTGTCAAATTTTTTTTGCCATATTGGTTTCCACCACCTCTCACATAGGATCTCATCGGACCACAAACTTTAGTAGCTAAAATTACCTCATTTCTTTTCTTGGTATTTTTAAACCAGTTTCCTATAATAATCTCAGTATGTCCAAAAGTTTTAGCTTTTGGGGGAATTGAATATAATTCTGCTGTATCCCAAAAATTTACTCCTTGGTCAATTGCATAGTCCATTTGTTGAAAACCCTCATCTTGAGAATTTTGTTCACCCCAAGTCATCGTACCGAGACATATTGTGCTAACTTTTAAGTCAGTATTTCCTAGCTTTTTGTAATTCATAAAAAGTTTACATTTATTATGACTTCTTGAAATTATTTTAAAAAATTACTATATATACTTATATGGTTTTTAATAAACAAAACATTTTTCAAGCAACAGCTACAAAAAAAACAGTAGTTTGGGATGAGGGATTAAGATCCTACATGCTAAAAATTTACAACTACATGGCAACTGGAGTATTATTGACTGGCATAATTGCATTATTATCATTTAAAGCTTCAGTAGTTACTGATCCCAATGGTGCCATTACTGGGTTTACCAACATTGGAAATGCACTATTTTTTTCAGGACTTAAATGGGTTGTTATGTTGGCTCCTTTAGGAGTTGTTTTCTATATGAGTTTTGGGATAAATAAAATGAGTGCCGCTAAAGCACAAACAGTATTTTGGATCTTTGCAGCTTTAATGGGGTTATCGTTATCCTGGATATTATTAGTTTATACTGGAGTAAGTGTTGCTAGGGTTTTCTTTATTACTTCTGCAACATTTGGAGCAATGAGCATTTATGGATATACAACAAAAAGAGATTTAACTAAGCTTGGCTCATTTTTAATGATGGGTTTAATAGGGATAATAATCGCTTCACTTGTGAATATATTCCTTAAATCTGCAATGATGTACTTTATAGTATCTATATTAGGAGTTTTAATTTTTGTAGGCTTAACTGCATATGACACTCAAAAAATAAAAAATATGTATGCAGCATCAGATAGTGGTGAAGTTATAGGTAAAAAAGCTGTGATGGGTGCACTAACTTTATATCTAGACTTTATAAATTTGTTTATAATGCTTCTAAGACTATTTGGACAAAGAAGATAAGTTCCTTATTTAATTTTTTTCCAATTTGTTTTCAAAATCAGGTTTTCCAAATTTGATGAGTTATTTAAGATTTTACCATTCGAGTCCGTAATTGAATATTTTAAGTTTTGACTTAGAGGCTTAAATTTCTTACAAATATTATACACTGCATTTTCCGCAGCATTTTTAAAAACACTAAATATAACTTGTTTACTTGAAATTGATAGACCGTAATCTTTCCAAGACCCGTTTGAAACCATCTTAGCATATAAGTTTAAAATCGATTTCAGTTCATTTTTTTCAAAAAAATAATTCTTATCTTTTTTAATAGTATTGTTGATAATTAATTTTAAATTTCTATTCATCTATTTTATATTTATTTATAATATTAAACTGAAATGCTGTGAAAATAAAAGTTATTGGTAGCATACCCCATACTTTAAAATTTACCCAAAATTCCTCTGACTGAGTTCTCCAAATAATCTCATTTAAAATTGCCAAACCAAAAAAAAATAAAGCCCATCTTTTATTTAAAATTTTCCAACCCTCATCTTGAAGTTTTAATGCGTTTCCTAAAAGTTTTTTTAAGACTGGTTCCTCTGTAAAGAATCTTCCAAATATTAAGCCCAGAGCAAATAAAATATTAATAATTGTAGGTTTTATATAAATAAAAATGGGATTTTTAAAATAAATCGTTAACCCCCCAAATAAAGTAATTAAAATTCCTCCTAACAAAGGAACCATAGGAATTTTTTTCTCTATTTTCCAAACAATTATTAATGCTATCAATGTTGCTAATATAAATGGGGGAATTGCAATCTCTAAATTTTTTTCATTTTTGTAATAAAAAGTAAAGAATACTAATAATGGTCCAAAATCTGTGACAAATTTGTAGAAAGATTTATTCACATAAAGATATTAACAGATTTAAAAATTAATAATATTTTTTTTATTGATTTTTTAATTTAAATCTTCATATTTATATTTATGACAATCCAAAAAGCTAAATTTTCAATTGGGGACGTTGTTAAACATAAACACTTTGATTTTAGAGGTGTTATCTACGATGTAGATTTTAAATTTAATAATTCTGAAGAATGGTATCAGTCCATTCCTAAAAATGTTAGACCTAGAAAAGATCAACCTTTTTATCACCTTCTTGCAGAAAATGAGGATTTAACTTACGAGGCTTATGTATCTGAACAAAATTTATTATTTGATGATTCTGAGGAGCCAATAAAGCATCCTCTAATTAACGAGATTTTTTCAGGTAAAAAGGGATCAGGTTACTTTAAACAGTCTAATTAAACATCTTTTTTCTAACACAATTGGCACAAATGTTGGTCACATAGAATATGTATTTTTAGCATATATATTCTGATCAAGAGTGTAAACGTTTCCCTTAAGATTATCTCCCTCACATTCTTGATCAGATCAAGACCGTTTATCTCACTTTAAAAAACCTTTTATTTAAATATAAATATTCCTATGAATTTTATTAAAAAATATGAATTTAGCTTTGTCCAAAAAAGCCAAAGAATAGTTTTATTTTTATTTTTAATTATTTTAATTCTTGGATTATTAGAGGCTCTTGTACTATCTCCTGAAGATTATTTACAAGGTGACTCTGTAAGAATTATGTATGTTCATGTACCGTCTGCATGGATATCGTTAGGAATTTTTTCATTGATGGCTTTACTTTCAGTTATGGTATTTATTTTTAAGAATAAATTTTTCTTTTTAATTGCAAAGAGTTTAGCACCGTCTGGATTTGTATTTAGTTTAATTGCTTTGGTCACTGGATCTATCTGGGGCAAACCTACATGGGGAACATGGTGGGCTTGGGATGCGAGGATTACATCTATGTTAATTCTTTGTATTTTCTATTTAATGTATTTAATCGCATGGAGAATTTTTGAAAACAAAGATTATGTTTATAAAGTTACATCTATAATTGCAATTTTAGGAGTTATAAATATTCCAATTATAAAATTTTCAGTTGACTGGTGGTCCACATTGCATCAACCATCATCGGTAAATATACTGGCAAAAACCACAATCCATTCGTCGATGCTTATTCCTCTAGTGATTATGACTGCGGCATTTGCCCTATTTTCATTGCTTATTTTTTTAATGAAATATAATACAGAATTGATAAAAATTAAAAATAAAGGCTTAGATAGATTATGACTTTAAATTTTATTTATATGAATGGGTATGGCGTATATGTCTTATCTTCATTTTTATTTACACTCATTTGTTTTGCAGGATTGTACTTAGTAACAAAAGCTCAGCTTATAAGAGAGCAAAATAAATTTTACGTTAAATTCGGTGAATTAAACTCTGATCAAATACAAGAAGCTAAAAAACAAAAAATCTACAAAGAAATTATAGCAACAGAGACATTTTCTAAGATTTAACTTTTGAACATGTATAATAAAAAAGTTAAGTTAAGAGCGCTATTTTTATTTTTATCAATCTTATCAGCAATATTAATCATATTTTTAGTTTTAAAATCATTGGAAGAGAATGTAGTTTACTTTCTCTCTCCAACAGATATTAAAAATTTAAATGAAGCAACTGCAGAAAAAATAAGAGTTGGAGGAATGGTTAAAGATCAATCTATAAAAATAAATTCTGATAAAATAAATTTTATTATTACTGATTTTAAAAACGAAATTAATGTTGTTTACTCTGGAATAATTCCAAATCTTTTTCAAGAAAATAAAGGTGTTGTAGCCGAAGGTGTTTTAAAAGATAAAAGTTTTTTTGAAGCAGAAAAAATATTAGCAAAACATGATGAGAATTATATGCCTCCAGAGGTAAAAGCTAGTTTAGGAGAAAACTAAATTGATTTTAAATTATATTGGTAACTTTGCTCTTTTTTTTTGTTTAATCCTATCATCAATAATATTTTTCACTTCTATATTAGTTTTAAATAATAAAAATTCTTTTTTTAAAAGGAATTTAAATGAATTATTATTTTTTAAATTTTTTTTCACCCTATTAAGTTTTTTTAGTCTTGTAATTTTGTTTATTAATTCTGAGTTTAGTAATGAAACTGTTTTAAATAATTCCCATATTTCAAAACCCTTATTTTATAAAATATCTGGAACATGGGGAAATCATGAAGGAAGTTTGTTGCTATGGCTTTTAATTTTAACATTTTGTGCTTTTTTCTATTTTTTAAAATCTAAAAATAGACCATCAGATGAAAGATTATTAACAATAATTTTTCAGGAACTTATAATTATGGGTTTTCTATTTTTTTTATTAAAAGCCTCTAATCCTTTCAATATAATTTTTCCTGTTCCAGATGAAGGGATGGGCTTAAATCCAATTTTACAAGATCCTTTATTAGCAATTCATCCACCTATCCTTTATTTGGGATATGTAAGTACTTCTATTGTTTTTTCCTCATCTTTGGCAGCTTTGATGAAAGGTAATATAAATAATTTGTGGGCTAAAGATATTAAGAGTTGGGTTTATATATCATGGACTTTCCTCACTTTAGGTATTTTACTGGGATCTATTTGGGCTTACTATGAATTGGGCTGGGGTGGCTTTTGGTTTTGGGATCCAGTTGAAAATATTTCATTAATGCCTTGGCTTAGTCTGACAGCACTTGTTCATTGTATTTTAGTTTTAGAAAAAAGATCAATTTTACATTCTTGGACTGTAATTCTTTCTATTATAACCTTTACACTAGGTATTTGTGGAACTTTTTTAGTACGATCTGGAATATTAAACTCAATACATACTTTTGCCAATGATCCAGAAAGAGGATTGTATATACTATTCTTTTTATTTTTCTTGATTTTTTTATCAATATTAATTTTTTTTATTTACGAGGACAAATTTGAAACAAATAATAAAAATTTAAATTTTTACTCTAAAGATTTTTCAATTATTTTGAACAATTGGTTTGTAATGTATTTTTTATCTGTAATTTTAATTGGTACAATCTATCCAATTTTTCTAGAGGTACTGTCTAATGAAAAAATTTCCGTAGGTCCGCCTTTTTTTAATAAGCTTATCATTCCTTTTTTGATCCCCTTTTTAATTTTTATGTCAATTGGTCCAAATCTTAAATGGATAAAAAATAATAAATTATCTAATAAATTGAATTTAATATTCTTATTTATTTTAAGTATTGTGATTGCAATTTTTGTATTCAAGTTTTATAGCAATGTTACTCTAAACATAACAATATTATTAGCTGTTAGTTTTTATCTTTTTTTTATAACCATTAAAGATTTTGCGAAAAGAAATTACAAAAATTATTCTCAAATGATTTCACACTTTGGGTTTAGTTTGTTAGTTTTAAGTATACTTTTGAACAGTATTTTTTCTAATGAAGTTACTTCAAATATGAGAGTCGGAGATGAAATTAAATTTTTTGATAAAAGTATAAAATTACAAAGACTTGAAAACACTAAAGAGGCAAATTTTCTCAAGTTAATTGCACATTTTAAAATTGAAGATAAAGATAAAATAGAATTATTACTTAAGCCAGAAATCCGAATTTATGACAAACCAGAAACTATTACAAGTGAGGCAGCTATAAAGACAGATATTTTTAGAGATAGATTCTTGGTTGTTAATTTGGTTAAAGAAAATGACTATTTAAATGTAAGATATCAAGAAAAGCCATTTATGATTTGGATATGGATTTCAGCTATTCTTATATCTTTAGGTGGCATTATTAATATTTTAAAAAAGAATGAAAAATAAGTATTTAAAAATTTTTATAATAATTTTTTTTGTATTTTCATTTTTTATTTTTTATTATGGATTAAAACAAAAACATTTATATACAACTGAAAATTCAGGCATACAAAAATTTCCAAATTTAATACTTCATGATTTTTTTACAAATAAAAAAACATCATTCGAAGACATTTTAATCGATAGCAATTATTATCTTGTAAATATTTGGTCATCATGGTGCCTGCCATGTAGAGATGAACATATATATTTAAAGGAAATAAAAAAAAGTTCTTCAGTAAAAATAATTGGGATTAATTATAAAGATAAAAAAAATAATGCAGTAAAATTTCTTGATGAATTTGGAAATCCATATGCATATATTTTAAATGATAAGGATGGAACAGCATCTATAGAAATTGGGGCATATGGAGTTCCCGAAAGTTTTATTTTGAATAAACAAAAGGAAATTGTAAAAAAAATAATTGGACCAATAGATCAAAAAAAATTTAAAAAAGTTTTAAAAATTATTAAAAATGAAAATTAAAATAATATTATTGGTATTTTTTGTATTAATTACCTTCTTTAAGTCTTCTTATTCAAATGACACAACATTAGAAAATAAAATTAATAAAAATTTAAGATGCTTAATTTGTCAAGGTCAATCTATTTATGACTCCCAATCTGATTTTGCTGAAAGTATGAAATTAGTAGTTAGGCAAAAGATTGAAGCTGGAATGGGTGAAGAAGATATTTATTCTTTTTTTAAATTACAATATGGAGAATGGATTTTGTATGATCCACAATTTAATAGTAAAAATTTCGCTCTTTGGCTGCTTCCAATACTTATATTTTTAGCTGGTGGTATAATAATTATAGTTAAATTTGGAGTTTCAAAGAAAAGATAATAAGTTATATTAAGAATAAAATTATGAAAAATAAGTATTTAAAATTTGTTTGTTTCGTTTTGATTAGTACTTTTGTTACAACATCTCTCAAAAGTGATGATGTAAAAAAATTGATAGATCCACATGAATATAATTTTTTTAGTGGTATGTTTGATTTTAGTGATGATGGAAAAAAATCTACTCTTGTAGGTATGCAGCATCAAAATGAAAATTTGTATAGAGATACTTTTTTGGGAACACTTTCACCTGTAACAGGTTTTTTAGTAACTTCAGATACCGCTACATATTTATACACAGGGGTTCAAGCAGAATACAACCTAGGTAAAATAAATCTGACACCAAGTTTTACACCTGGATTATATGGTCAGGGAGATGGAAAAGATTTGGGACATCTTGTGGAGTTTAAGAGCGAATTACAACTATCATTTGACTTATTTAACGACTCAGAATTAGGTTTTTCATATAATCATATTTCTAATGCTAGTCTTGGGGAAAAAAATCCTGGGGCAAATAGTTATATGTTTAATTTCATGAAAAAATTTTAATCTCTTAAATCATGAGTTTACAAAATTGTCACAACTTTCAAGACTTTAGAAAATTAGCTGAAAAAAAACTACCTAGCCCGATATTCCATTATATTGATGGTGCAGCTGATGACGAAATTACTTATTCTAGAAACACAAGTGCCTTTGATGATGTTGACTTAGTCCCAAATGTTTTGAGAGGAGTTGAAAATGTTGACCTTTCAACAACAATATTTGGAAAAAAATTAGATTTACCTTTTTATTTATCACCTACAGCACTTCAAAGACTTTTTCATTATGATGGCGAAAGAGCGGTAGGTAAAGCTGCAAAAAAATTTAATACAATGTTTGGTGTTTCAGCTTTATCAACTGTAAGTGTAGAAGAAATATCTTCAATGATTGATACGCCTAAAATGTTTCAGTTTTATTTTCATAAAGACAGAGGATTAAATGATTCTTGTTTAGAAAGAGCTAAAGCAGCTAAGTTTGATGTTATGGCTTTAACTGTAGATACGATAACTGGTGGAAATCGTGAAAGAGATTTAAGAACAGGTTTTACATCTCCACCAAAACTAACATTATCAAGTTTATTTAGTTTTGCTACAAAACCAATGTGGGGAATAAACTATTTAACAAAAGGTAAGTTTGAATTACCCCATCTTCAAGATTATGTAAAAGAGGGAACAAGTACCAATACTTCAATTGGAAATTATTTTTCTACTATGTTGGATCAGTCAATGAATTGGAAAGATGCTGAAAAACTTTGTTCTCAATGGGGCGGCCATTTTGCTTTAAAAGGTATAATGAGCGTTGAAGACGCTAAAAGAGCGGTTGATATTGGGTGTACAGGTATAATGGTTTCAAATCATGGAGGAAGGCAACTAGATGGATCAAGGTCTCCATTTGACCAGTTGGCGGAAATTGTTGATGCAGTAGGTGATAAACTTGATGTAATTTGTGAAGGAGGTATTCATAGAGGCACGCATATGCTTAAAGCTTTATCACTAGGTGCTAAAGCTTGCTCAGGCGGAAGACTATATCTTTATGCGTTAGCTGCAGCTGGACAAGCCGGTGTTGAAAGAGCCTTAGAAAAATATAAGGCTGAGTTAGTGAGAGATATGAAGCTTATGGGCTGCACAAAAATAAGCGATCTTAATAGAAATAATTTAAGATTTAGAAGATAGTGGGTTTATCAAATTGTTATAACTTTGAAGATTTTAGAAAATTAGCAAAAAAAAAATTACCCTCTCCAATTTTTCATTATATAGATGGTGGTGCAGACGATGAAGTTACTCTAAATAGAAATACATCAGCTTTTGATGATTGTGATTTAGTTCCAAATATACTGGCAAGTGTAGGAGAGCCTGATTTATCTACAACTTTATTTGGAAGAAAAATTGATATGCCAATTTTTCTTTCCCCTGCAGCAATGCAAAGACTTTACCATCCTGATGGAGATAAAGCATCAGCAAAAGCAGCTGAAAAATTTGGAACTTTTTATAGTATGTCATCTATGGGAAATAATAGTATTGAAGAAATATCAAATATTTCAAGTGGCCCAAAACTATTTCAACTTTATGTTCATAAAGATCGCTCAATTTCTGACGATTTAATTGATAGATCTCGAAGATCTGGTTTTGATGCAATGTGTTTAACAGTCGATACATTGGTAGCAGGCAATAGAGAAAAAGACCACAGAACAGGATTTACTACTCCACCAAAACTAACTCTACAAAGTTTAATGAGTTTTGCAATGCGTCCTCGATGGGTATTTAATTATTTAACTGGCGAAAAATTTGAACTATCAAATGTAAAAAAAAAAACTGACAAAGGAACAAATATAGCTAAATCAGTTATTGAATATATAAATGAACAGTATGATCCTGCAATGGGATGGAAAGATGCAGAATATTGTGCAAAGAAATGGGGTGGACCCTTTGCTTTAAAAGGAGTGATGTCTGTTGAAGATGCTAAAAGGGCAATTGATATAGGATGTACTGCTATTATGGTGTCTAACCACGGCGGAAGGCAACTAGATGGATCAAGGTCTCCTTTTGATCAAATAAAAGCTATCTCAGATGCTATAGGTGATAAACTGGAAATTATTCTTGATGGTGGAGTTAGAAGAGGCAGTCATGTATTAAAAGCTATTGCTGCTGGGGCAAAAGCGTGCAGTTTCGGTAAAATGTTCCTGTTTTCTTTGAGCGCAGGGGGCCAACAAGGCGTTGAACATTTATTAAAAATAATGCATAACGAAATTAAAAGAAATATGGTATTGATGGGCTGTAAAAATTTAAAAGAACTTAACAACACAAAACTAATTTATAGATAAAGATTGGAGACATACAATGAAGTTAGCAAAAAGTTTAGAAAGATTAGGAACTGAAACTGCTTTTAGCGTGTTAGCAGAAGCAAAAAAACTTGAAGCACAAGGAAAACCTATGATTCATTTAGGGCTAGGCCAGCCAGATTTTAAAACTCCAAAGCATGTAGTTGATGCTGCAAAGAAAGCTTTAGATGATGGACATCATGGATATGTAATGTCAAATGGTATTCCTGAGTGTAGGCAAGCTGTAACAAGATGGATTAAAAAACGTTACAATACAGATGTAAGTTCAGAGAGAATATTAATTATGCCTGGTGGAAAGCCTACTATGACTTATGCCATTCAATGTTTTGGTGAGCCAGGAGCAGAAATTATTCACCCAACTCCTGCTTTTCCAATTTATGAGTCGATGATTAATTATACAGGCTCAACATCAGTAAAGTATGACTTAACTGAAGATAAAGATTTAAAATTCAATGCAGATAAAATTCTCTCTTTGATTAATGATAAAACAAGATTGTTAATATTAATTAATCCAAATAATCCAACAGGAAGTTTTGTAGAAAAACCAGAAATAGATAAATTGGCTGAAGGATTAAAAAAATTTCCTCATGTGACCATTTTAAGTGATGAGATTTATAGTAGACAAATATTCGATGGCAAAGAAATGCCATCGTTTTTTCATTATCCAGAATTAAGAGATAGACTTATAGTTTTGGAGGGTTGGAGCAAAGCTTATTCAATGACTGGCTGGAGACTGGGATGGAGTTTTTGGCCTGAACATCTTGTTGAGCATGTTAATAAACTATTAATTAATAGTGTTTCATGTGTAAATGCAGCTGCCCAATTTGCAGGTATAGCTGCACTTGATGGCCCTGACGACTCTATACACGAAATGATGGAAAAATTTACAGCGAGAAGAAAACTAATTCATGAGGGCTTAAATAGTTTGCCTGGTGTAGAGTGTAGTTTGCCAGGAGGTGCTTTTTATGCCTTTCCTAAAGTAACTGGAACAGGGATGAGTGGTGCTGAATTTTGTAAAAAAGCTATGCACGAAGCAGGAGTTGCCATAGTTCCTGGAACAGCTTTTGGTAAAAGTTGTAATGATTATGTAAGATTTAGTTTTGCGGCATCAAGAGATAATATTTCTCAAGCTCTTGATAATGTAAAAAAAATGTTAGGATAAGTATCTTTTTTAATTAAGCTTGTTATACTGAATTGATGAACAACTCTTCTTTGATGCAAGAACTTACAAGTCTATTAAGTAGCAGGTTTTCTGTATCACAATCAACCAGAGCAAATTACGCAAGAGGTGAAGATACCTATGATCCTGTTTTATCTCAGGCGGTGGTATTTCCAGAAACTAATGAAGAAGTATCAGGTATACTAAAATTATGTAACGATCATAAAGTACCGGTAGTTCCATTTGGAACTGGAACTTCGCTAGAGGGAAATGTTGTCGGTAATGATAAAGGAATTACTATCTCTTTAGAAAAAATGAATAAAATTTTAGAGGTAAATGCTTCAGATTTTGATTGTAGAGTGCAAGCTAATGTTACAAGAGAACAGCTAAACGAACATTTAAGAGAGGATGGAGTATTTTTTCCTATAGATCCTGGGGCAAATGCAGCAATAGGAGGAATGGCATCAACTTCTGCATCAGGAACTATGGCAGTAAAGTACGGTACTATGAAAACTGTTATAACTGGTTTAACGGTAGTACTCTCAAACGGAGAAATAATTAAAACAGGAAGTAGAACAAAAAAAACTTCCGCTGGGTATAATCTTACAAATCTATTTATTGGATCAGAGGGAACTCTTGGAATTATAACCGAGATTCAATTAAGATTATCACCAATACCAGAAAGCATGATGAGTGCCATATGTCATTTTAATACACTTGAAGAAGCAGTGCAAACAGCACAAGAAACAATTCAGTATGGTATTCCAATTGCAAGAATCGAAATGCTTAATAAGGATCAAATGGATATTAGTATTAATTATTCAAAACTTAATGATGTTAAAACTTTGCCAACATTATTTTTTGAATTCCATGGAACAGAGATTTCCAATAAAGAGTCTGTTAAAATAGTAGAGGATATATCTAAAAATAATAATGGCAGTGCTTTTAAGTGGGCTGATACTTTAGAGGAAAGAAATCATCTTTGGAGAGCAAGATGGGATGTTTATTATTCCGTAAAAGCATTAGTGAACAATGGAAGGGTTTATTCCACAGATGTTTGTGTTCCAATATCAAAAATAACTGAATGTGTGAAATTTGCAGAAGAAGAAGTTAAGAAATTTGGACTTAGGGCACCAATGGTGGGCCATTTAGGAGATGGAAATTTTCATGTTTTATTTCCTTACGATCCAAATGACAAAACTGTTTACCAAAAAATAAGGGAATTTAGTGATCTTTTAATCGATAAAACATTAGAACTTGATGGAACCATTACGGGTGAACACGGAGTAGGACTTCATAAAAAAAGTTATTTGTTAAAAGAACATCCAGACAATGTGCCTATAATGAAAATAATTAAACGCAGTCTTGATCCCAATAATA
Organism: uncultured Pelagibacteraceae bacterium; assembly: GCA_902515985.1. Taxonomy (GTDB): domain Bacteria; phylum Pseudomonadota; class Alphaproteobacteria; order Pelagibacterales; family Pelagibacteraceae; genus Pelagibacter. The sequence continues at coordinate 122,813 of CABXWY010000003.1, read as the reverse complement.
TAATGAACCCTGGAAAAATATTCGATATAAACTAGAATATGAAAAAAATCTTAATTACAAGAAGACTTCTTAGATCTAATGAAGATAGGGCAAAAGAACTTTTCGATGCAAATTTAAATTTAAATGATGAACTTTATTCTCAAGAAAAACTTATTGAGTTGAGTCATGGGTGTGATGGAGTTTTATCGGCATTAACAGATAAACTAGATGAAAAAACAATAAATAAACTACCTGATAGTGTTAAAATTTTATCCAACTTCGCTGTTGGTTTCGGAAATATAGATTTAGAAGCAGCAAAGAGAAGAAATATAATTGTTACAAATACTCCAGAAGTTTTAACTGATGCGACAGCAGAGATAGGAATTCTTTTAATACTTGGAGCATGTAGAAGAGCATCTGAGGGAATTCAAGGTGCTAAAGATGCAGATTGGAAATGGTCAGCTGATTATTTAATTGGAAAGCAATTAACTGGAGCAAGACTTGGAATTTTAGGTATGGGTAGAATTGGACAGAAAATTGCAAACATAGCAAAATCTTTAGGAATGGTCGTGCACTATCATAATCGTTCAAAATTAAGTTCAGAAAAAGAACAAGGATCTATTTACCATGATAACCTTAAAAGTTTAATGGAAGTATCAGATGTTCTTTCTGTATGTTGTCCTGCTTCTAAGGAAACAATTAACTTGATAAATAAAGAGACTTTAGAGTATTTGCCTAAAGGAGCTGTAGTAACTAATGTTGCTAGAGGTGATATAGTAGATGATGAGGCTCTTATTGATGCATTAGATAGAAGAAAAGTTTATGCTGTTGGTTTAGATGTTTATAAAGGAGAACCAAATTTAAATCTTGGATATTTAAAGCACAAAACTGCATTTATTCTTCCACATTTAGGAAGCGCTACGAAAGAGACAAGAACTGCAATGGCCAATCTAGCAATAGATAATTTAAATGAATTCTTTAAATTGGGCAGCTGTAAAAATAAGGTTAACTAAAAGTATAAAATTCTACCCAAAGTTGTAAATAATTTTGAATAAGTCTATTTAGCAAAAGACTCTTACAACCATTTGTGCTTAAATTATCTCAAGTTAATTAACTAAAGAGGAGAAATAATGATTAAAGAAAAAAAATCATTGAAGGGAAAAACGCCTTCAAGACGTAAGTTCTTTAAAACTGCTGCTAAAGCTGGAGCAGTTGCTGCAGCTACAGTCGCAATGCCAAACATTGCAAGAGCAGACGGTCATGTAACTTTAAAGATGCAAGCGGCTTGGCCTTCAGGCGCTAACATCTTTTTTGAAATGGCTGGTGACTACTGTAACATGGTTAAAGAAATGTCTGGAGGTTCACTTAAGATTGACCTTCAACCAGTTGGTGCAGTTGTAAAAACTTCAGAGATTGGAGCAGCTGTAAGTGATGGAAACCTTGATATGGGTCACTGGGTGACAGCGTATTGGTATGGTAAAAATCCTGCGGCTTCACTTTTTGGAACTGGTCCGTCATACGGAATGTCATCTCAAGAAGTTATGGGATGGATGGAATATGGTGGAGGAAGAAAACTATATGATGAAACACTTGCGAAAGTTGGATATGATTATATTGGATTCTTTCATATGCCTATGCCTGCGCAGCCATTTGGTTGGTTCAAAAAGAACGTAACAAAAGTATCTGATGTTAAAGGAATGAAGTATAGAACGGTTGGTTTAGCGACTAACGTTTTAACTGCTATGGGAATGGTCGTAAGACAATTACCAGGTGGTGAAATTCAACCAGCGATGAAAACTGGTTTGATTGATGCTGCTGAATTTAACAACCCAACATCAGATTCACAGTTTGGAATGCAAGATGTATCTAAACACTATCATTTAGGTAGTTTCCACCAGTCTCAAGAAATGTTTGAGATACCGGTGAACAAGAAAAGATACAACAGCCTTTCACCTGCTCATCAAGCTATCTTGAAAAATGCCGCTTATGCTGCAAACTCAGATAACTACTTTAAAGCTTTAGTTAGATATTCTGCTGACTTAGCTAAGTTAATGAATGAGCATAAAGTTAATGTTTACCAAACATCTGATGCTATTTTAGCTGAACAGTTAAAAGGTTGGGATAAAATAGTTGGTGAGTTTTCTGGAAAAGATCCTTTCTTCAAGAAAATCATCGACTCTCAAAAAGCATACGCTAAAAGAACAATGAAGTATCTGTTGATGAATCAACCGAACTACAAGTTAGCTTATGAAAATGAGTTTGGTCCAATCGGAAAAGTTAAAATTTAATTAACTTTTTAATATATTTAAAAAAAGGGGGTTGAAAAACCCCCTTTTTTTTTACTTAAAATTACTATACTTTTAAATTTATGATGGCTTCTTACATAAAATTTGCAGACACTCTTAGTACGGCAATGGGAAAAGCTTTTTCTTGGTGTATTGTTATTTTAATGGGAGGAACTTGTTACGAAGTAATTATGGCATACGCATTTAATGCACCAACATTATGGAATTTTGATTTTAGTATGCAGATGTATGGAGCAATATTAATGATGTCGGGGGCGTATTGTTTAGCTACGGAAGCTCATGTTCGAGGTGATGTTATTTATAGATTATTTAATCAAAGAACTCAGGCTTGGATAGATTTAGTACTTTATTTTATTTTCTTTTTTCCGGGAGTAATAGCTTTAGCGTTTTACGGATATGAATATGCTGCACAAGCTTGGAAAATAAAAGAAACTAGTTGGAGTAGTCCCGCACAAATTCAAATTTATATGGTAAAGTCTATGATCCCAGCTGCAGGTATCATGTTAATTATTCAAGGAATAAGTGAAGTATTTAGATCAATATTATGTATTAAATCAGGTCACTGGCCAGCAAGAATGGTTGTGGCAGAGGAAACTGAAAAAATATTAATGAGAACTTCACAAGAAGAAAATAAAGAAAATGCTGTTTAGCCTTACAAATCCTGAAGTAGCAATCTTAATGATGGGAGTATTTTTATTTTCAGTGCTACTTGGTTTTCCAATTGCGTTTACTTTAATGGCGATGGGAATAGGTTTCGGTTATTATGCTTATTATGATCCAGTTTTAATGGATCATCTTTTTGATAATAGAATATTTTCTTTATTTGTAAAAAACACTTACACAGTAATGGACAATAATGTGCTTACTGCAGTTCCCCTTTTTTTATTCATGGGATATTTAGTTGAGAGAGCTGGAATTGTTGCTAAATTATTTTTTGCTATCAGACTTGCAGCTCATAGATTGCCAGCATCAATGGCAGTAGCTGCATTAATAACTTGTACTCTGTTCTCTACAGCAACTGGAATTATAGGAGCAGTGGTAACTTTGATGGGCTTACTTGCTTGGCCAGCTATGGTTAAAGCAGGTTATGATAAAAAATTTGCGTCTGGGATAATTTGTGCTGGCGGGTGTTTGGGAATTTTAATTCCGCCAAGTATCATGTTAATTGTTTATTCAGTAATAGCTCAGTTATCACCATTAAGATTATTTGCTGCAGCTATTTTCCCAGGATTAATGTTAGCAGGCTTATATATTGCATATGCTGTAACAAGAGCTTGGCTAAATCCATCGTTAGCACCTAGACCGCCTGTTGAAGACATTCCACCAAGAGCAGAAATTTTAAAAGAGGTATTAGTTTCTTTTGTGCCTCTATTTGGATTAATAATGTTAGTTTTAGGAACAATTCTAGCTGGGATTGCCACCCCTGCAGAAGCTGCGGCAGCAGGAGCATTTGGTGCAATTCTTTTATCTTGGTTTTATAAAACATTAAAATGGCAGAATTTTAAAGAGTCAGTTTTTTTAACTGCAAAAACAACAGCAATGATTATGTGGTTGTTTATTGGTTCATGGACTTTTTCTTCTGTTTTTTCTTATTTAGGTGGACATGAGGTATTTGAACATTTCTTTACATCAATCAATATTACTACCTGGCAATTTTTAGTAATAACTCAAATAATAATATTTCTTTTAGGATGGCCTTTAGAATGGACAGAAATTTTGATTATATTTGTTCCAATATTTTTACCTTTATTAGAAGTATTTAATGTCAATCCATATTTTTTTGCAATGTTAATTGCTTTGAATTTACAAACATCATTTTTAACACCTCCAATGGCAATGTCAGCTTATTACTTAAAAGGAGTTCAAAAAACTAATGTTGAATTATTGGAAATATTTAAAGGGATTATGCCATTCTTAGGCATAGTTATTTTTGGAATGTTTTTAATGTATATGTTTCCTGGAATTGCTTTATGGTTACCAGACGTATTGTTTGCTGATTAAAAAAAATGATTGATATATTTTCGCTGAAAGTAGAGGAGATGGTCACAAAGATTAAAGAAGGCCAATTAACCTCTCTTGAGATTTGTAAAAAATATTTAGAAAGAATAAATAAATTTGAAAAAGATGTAAAAGCTTGGGCCCACTTTGATAAAAAAATTTTATTAGAGAAGGCAGAAGATTCAGATGAACATAGAAAATCTGGAAAACCAGTTGGTCCATTGCATGGTGTTCCAGTTGCTATAAAAGATATAATTGGTACGTTAGATATGCCAACCGAATGTGGAACACCTATAAGAAAAGGTAAATCTTATTCACAAAATGCTGAGATAGTTGAACTTTTACATTCTGCAGGAGCAATTGTAATGGGTAAAACTGCTACATCAGAGTTAGCATATCTTGGTCCACCAAAAACAACTAATCCTCATGATTATTCAAGAACACCCGGAGGTTCTTCTAGTGGTTCAGCTGCTTGTGTGGCATCTCTTATGGCGCCTCTTTCAATTGGATCACAAACAGGTGGATCAGTTGTAAGACCCGCTTCTTATTGTGGCGTTGTAGGATATAAACCAACCTATGGTCTAATTTCTAGAAATGGTGTTTTGAAAACTTCGTATACCTTAGATCATATGGGGATATTTGGAAGAACTGTTGAAGACGTAGCATTATTAGCAAAGGTTTTAATCAAAAAAGATCATCATGACCCAGCAACTGTTTATTACTCTACTGAAAATATTTTAGAGGAAACAAAAAAAGGTCCAGCATATGAACCTAAGTTCATTTTTTATAAGTCAGATTATTGGAAGATAATTGATAAAAAATCTAGAGAGTCCTTTGAATATTTTATAAAGTCATTTAAAAATATTGAGGTATTTGACACTCCATCATATTTTAAAGATATTCATAAATATCATAAAATTATTCATGAAACAGATTTGGCTAATAATTTTTCAATGTATTATAAAAAGTACAAGGCGAAATTATCAAAATATATGCAAACCGCTATAGCTAAGGGTAATAAGTATTCAGCAAAAGAATATGCAGAAGCAATCGATTTTAAAAAAAGAAGTTATGAGTCCTACCAAGAAGTTTTTGAGGATTATCATGGTGTTCTATCACCTTCTAGTCCTGGTGTAGCACCGAAAGGATTGAAGAGTACTGGAACTGCAGAATTTAATAAAGTTTGGTCTTATTTGGGAACACCCTGTATTTCTCTTCCATTGCTTGAAGGTGAAAATAATTTACCGTTAGGAGTTCAACTCATAGGAGATCGTTATGATGATCATAGATTTTTAGGGGTTGCTAATTGGTTAGAAAAGGAATGTAATAATTAAAATGCAAAAGCTTACAACATTTTTAGGTTCACTATTTGCCATTGCTTTCTTAGTTGGTCTTGCAGCTACACTAACAAGATCATCCATGATAAGTTTTTTTGATGTATTACCAGTTTATATTTTAATGGGTATTGCAATTGCAATGATGATATACGAAGCTTTCTTCGAAAAAAAATAGGAAATTTCTAATTAATGAAAATCGGAAGTATCGTATTAAATTCCTTTTTAATTTTATTGATTATTTATATTTCTGTTGTTGTTTTTTTATTTTTTTATCAAAGAAAATTACTCTATCATCCAAGTGAAAATAATTATTTGGATGAAACACAACTAAATCATAAAATAGAAAAAAAATATATTCAATCAAACGATAAACTAGTTTCCTGGTATTTTAAAAAAAATTCGAAATTCAAAACTATATTATTTTTTCATGGAAACGCAGGTAAGCTTGATAATAGAGTTTATAAACTTAACGAATTATCAAAACTTGATTTAAATTATTTAATAGTTGCATATAGAGGATTTAGTGGAAATACAGGTAAACCAACCGAAAGTGGTTTATATGAGGACGCAAATTTCGCAAAAATTTGGTTAAATAAAAATGGAGTCAAAGATGAAGATATTATTGTTTATGGAGAATCTCTTGGAACAGCAGTTGCAGTAGATTTAGGAAGTAGGTTCAAGTTTTCAGGAATTATTTTAGAGTCTCCCTTCACATCAATGTTAGAGCTTGCACAAAAATATTATCCTATATTTCCAGTTAAACTAATTCTTAAAGATAAGTACGAAAGTAGAAATAAAGTTAACGATATTAAATCTCCAGTACTGGTAATGCATGGAAAGAAAGATAAAATTGTTCCTTTTTATATGGGGGAGCAAATGTTTGAAACTTTATCAACCCTAAAGTATAGCTATTTTAATGATAAAGATGATCATATGATGGAATATAATGAGGAGTTGTTAGCCTCTATTAAAAATTTTTTAGACCAAGTTAATTAATATTTATAAAAGAATTGGCAAATTTTTCAGCTTCAAAAATCTGTAGATCATCTTCTTTCTCGCCCAGACCTAGTGCGATTATTGGTAGTTTATATTTTTTTGCTAAAGCTACTAAGATTCCACCTTTTGCAGTTCCATCAAGTTTAGTCATAATTAATCCTGTAATTGGAATAATTTTATCAAATTCCTCGACTTGATTTAATACATTTTGGCCAGAGGTAGCGTCCAAAATTAACAATACCTCATGGGGAGCGTTTGGATCAATTTTTTTAGTTACATTTGCAATCTTTTTATATTCCTCCATTAAATTTTTTTTATTTTGTAACCTTCCTGCAGTATCTATTAAAACATGAGTAAAATTTCTCTTTATAGCGTCTTCTACAGCCTTATAGGCAACAGATGCAGGGTCAGAGCCTTGTACGGATTTAACTACTTCAACGTCAATTTTTTTTGCCCAATTTTCTAATTGTTCGATTGCGGCAGCTCTAAAAGTATCTGAAGCTGAAAAAATAATTCTATTGCCATTTGTCTTCAAAATTTTACCAATTTTACCTATCGTCGTGGTCTTACCTACTCCGTTAACCCCAGAAACAAGCACAGCATTTAAATCATTTTTTTTTGAAAAAAAATTATTTTTTTCAAGTGGTGACATTAAACTAATTATATATTCTTTGAGGATTAAATTAATTTCGTCTAATTTATTTTTATTGGGATCAATTTTTTTTTCTGCAATTATTTTTTTAATTTCTTCTGATGCTGTGATACCTACATCTGATTGTATTAAAAATTCCTCTATTTCATCTAACGTTTTGTCGTCAATTTCTTTTTTTACAATTATTTCCTTAAGTCCAGAGGAAAAACTTGATGCAGTTTTTTGTAAACCTAATTTAAATTTTTCAAAAATACCCATTTTATAATCTTAAATTAATATCTTTAACTTCCGACACAGGTCCAGTCATAAAAACATTTTCATTTTTATCTATTTGAATTTTTAAAACTCCTTCACTAAATTTAATATTAACCGTATCATTAACTAAATATTTTTTGAATCCTGCTATAACAGATGCACATGCTGCTGTTCCACAGGCTTTAGTTAGTCCAGCACCCCTTTCCCAGACATTCACATTCATATTGTTTCTATCTGTGACCTGAGCAAATGTTACGTTTATCTTTTCAGGAAATAGTTCGTGGTTTTCAATTTTAGGTCCTATTATTTTTAAATCGTAATCAAAACAATTTTTAACAAAAAAAATTATATGTGGGTTCCCGATATTGACGCAAAATCCATTAGAAAATATTTTATTATTTATTTTTAAAGATACGTCGGCAGGATTTACTGTTTTTGATAATGGAATATCTTCAAAGCTAAATAAAGGTTTTCCCATTTCAAGTTCAACTTGTAAATTGCCAACTATCTTTGCATTAAGAAATCGATTATTAGTTTTTAATTTAATTTCCTTAGTATTTAAATTTTTACTTAAAAGATAAGCTACGCATCTTGATCCATTTCCACAGGCGCTTACTTCACCTCCATCAGAATTAAAAATTTGTATAGGAAAAGAACTTTCTTTTTCTTTATCAATAAAGATAATTTGATCAAATCCAACATTAGATCTATTTCCCAATTCAATAATTTTTTCTTTAGTCAAATTAATTGGATTTTCTCTTCTGTCGATGATGATAAAATCATTCCCTAAACCATCCATTTTGTAAGCTTTAAATTCCATATATTTATACTTAACTTATTTATTGACTTTTTGAACCTCTATTATAGTTTATCGCCACTTCCGCAAAATCAGCAATTTGCGGTGTCTTTGGAAACAAAGAGATCGACACCAGTCAGCGAGGGTTCGCCCACTGGTGCGATAACTGCTGTGTAAAATTATGTTTGAAAGTTTGACAAATAAATTTGAGGAAATTTTTTCCTCTTTAAAAAAAGCACCCTCACTTGACGAAAAACAAGTGGATGAAGGATTAAGATCAGTAAGGTTAGCTCTTTTAGAGGCCGATGTATCTTTAGATGTTGCAAAGCAGTTTATAGAAAATGTTAAGCCCAAGGCATTAGGCGAAGAAATTGTGAGATCAACCTCACCTGGGCAAATGGTTGTTAAAATTGTCTATGATGAATTAGTCAATTTACTAGGAAGTAAATCTGAAAAAATAAATCTTAACGCTGTCCCACCTGTTTCAATGATGTTAGTAGGTTTGCAAGGGTCAGGAAAAACTACCTCAACTGCAAAAATTGCTAAGTATATCGAGAGAGCAAACAAAAAAAAAATTATGATGGTAAGCTTAGACGTTTATCGACCAGCTGCCCAAGAACAATTAAAATTGTTAGGGGAACAAAATAATATTTTAACCCTACCTATAGTTGAGGGACAACAACCTTTGGATATTTGTAGACGTGCACTAAGTGCAGCAAATTTAAATGGAGCAGAAGTAATAATATTCGATACCGCAGGTAGAACACAAATAGATCTTCAAATGATGAGTGAAATTAAACAAATTGAGCAAACAATTAATCCATCTGAAACCTTACTTGTTGCTGACTCTCTTACTGGTCAAGTAGCTGCAAATGTTGCAAAAGAGTTTAAAAGTACAGTAAATTTAACTGGAATAGTTCTTACAAGATCTGACGGTGATGGAAGAGGTGGTGCAGCTTTAAGTATGAAGTATGTATCTCAAGTTCCAATTAAATTTTTAGGTGTTGGTGAAAAAATAGATAATTTAGAGGAATTTTATCCTGACAGAATTGCAAATAGAATTCTTGGTATGGGAGACATAGTTTCCTTAGTTGAAAAGGCTACGCAAGATTTAGATGAAGAGAACCTAAAAAAAACTGAGGAAAAATTAAAGAAAGGTCAATTTTCATTAGACGATTATCTATCTCAATTAAGACAAATGAAAAAAATGGGAGGCATAGAGGGCATTATGTCATTTTTACCTGGAGTATCTAAAATAAAATCACAAATGGATCAAGCAGGTGTTGACGAAAAAATTGTTAGTAAAAATGAAGCTGTAATTTTATCTATGACAAAAAAGGAAAGGACTAATCCAAAAATTATAGATGGTTCAAGAAAAAAAAGAATTGCTAATGGCTCTGGAACTGACATTGCCGCTATCAATAAATTGTTAAAACAATTTAAAATGATGTCTGAAATGATGAAGAAGATGTCTAAAGGAAACACGAAAGCTTTGGCTGATAAAGGAATTCCGCCAGAACTATTTAATCAACTAAAATAAAAGGAGAAAAATGTTAAAGTTAAGATTATCAATGGGAGGAACAAAAAAGAGACCAGTCTACAAAATTGTTGTTGCAGATAGTAAATTTCCTAGAGATGGAAGATTTATTGAGAAACTAGGTTTTTTTAATCCTCTGTTACCTAAGGAAAAGAAAGAAAGAATTGGCTTACAATCAGATCGAATTAAATATTGGTTAAGCCAAGGAGCTAAACCAACAATGCGTGTAGCTCGACTTCTTGGAGAAAATCAGCTGATGGAAATGCCCGCTAAAGGTAATAATCCTTTAAAAGCTGTTCCCAAAAAAGATAGAAAAAAAGATACTGAGGAGAAAACTGGTAAGGAAGGTGAAAAAAAAGCCGAGGCTCCTAAACAAGAAGAAAAAAAAGCTGACGCTCCTAAAGAAGAACCTAAACAAGAAGAAAAAAAAGCTGACGCTCCTAAAGAAGAACCTAAACAAGAAGAAAAAAAAGCTGACGCTCCTAAAGAAGAACCTAAACAAGAAGAAAAAAAATAAAAATGTTTATTGCTCAAATATTTACACTTTATCCTGATTATTTTCCTGGGCCACTTAATAAAGGACTTTACGGAAAGGCTATGGAAAAAAAAATCTGGGATTTAAAAACTATAGATATTAGAGAATATGCTTCAGATAAACATAAAACAGTTGATGATACACCATATGGAGGTGGATCTGGAATGCTTCTTAAACCAGATGTTGTTGCAAAATCTATAGATGCAAATACTAAAAAAGGAGAAAAAATTTTCTATTTGTCTCCCCGGGGAAAAATATTAAATCAGAGTATAGCTAGGGAAATCTCTAAAGAAAAAAAAGTAAATTTAATTTGTGGGCATTTTGAAGGTGTTGATCAAAGAGTTTTGGATAACAGAGAAATTGATGAATTAAGTATCGGCGACTTTGTTTTATCGGGCGGCGAAACTGCTTCTTATGTTTTTTTAGATGCTATATTGAGATTAATCCCAGGTGTTATTGGCAACGAGCAGTCTAAAAATGAGGAAAGTTTTGAAAATGGTTTGTTAGAGTATCCACAATATACAAAGCCTCAAATTTGGGAGGAAAAAAGCGTTCCAAATGTGCTTTTATCAGGCGATCATGCGAAAATTAAAGACTGGCGTTTAACTCAATCAAAGGCTATAACTCGCGACCGTAGACCAGATTTATGGCAAAAATATAATAATAAAAATTAAATTGATTAACTTAAAAATGAAAAATATTGAGGAAATAAACCAAGCAAATGTTAAGAAAATTGCTGCTGAAAAAAAACTTCCTGATTTTTTCCCAGGAGATATAGTAAAAGTAGGAGTTAAAATTACCGAGGGAAAAAGAGATAGAATTCAGTATTTTGAAGGTGTTTGTATAGCAAAAAAAAATAGAGACATAAACTCCTCATTTACAGTTAGAAAGATCTCTTTTGGAGAAGGAGTAGAAAGAACTTTTGCATTATACAGTCCAATAGTTGACTCGATAAAAGTCGTGAGATCAGGAAAAGTGAGAAGAGCTAAGCTATACTACCTAAGAGATAGAACGGGTAAATCTGCAAGAATAGCCGAAAAAATTAGAAAGAAAATAGGAGTTGAAATTGAGACAAAACCTGAAACCGTTAATGAGGAAAATGTAATAGTTTCTAAAGATGAAAAATCAGTTGATAAAGATATAACCTCACCAGAGGAAACCAAAAAAGATGAAAAAAAAACTGTCACCCAAAAAGCTGAGGGTTCGCAGGAAAATTTAAAAGATCAAAAATAATTTTTCTTTAATGTCTAAGACCTTATATGATAAAATTTGGGATGAACATCTTGTACATGAGCAAGATGATGGCACTTCTTTACTTTATGTAGACAGACATTTAGTTCATGAAGTAACTAGCCCTCAAGCATTTGAAGGATTAAGAAACTCTAAAAGGCAAGTAAGACAACCAAATTTAACTTTAGCTGTAGCTGATCATAATGTACCAACATCAGATAGATCTAAGGGAATTGCAGATGTAGAGTCAAAACTGCAAGTAGAAACTTTAGAAAAAAATTGTAAAGAATTTGGTATTAAACTTTTTGGAATGAATGATAAAAGACAAGGCATTGTCCACATTATTGGACCTGAGCAAGGATTTACACAACCAGGTAGTATTATAGTCTGTGGAGATAGCCATACAGCTACACATGGAGCTTTTGGCTCCTTGGCATTTGGAATAGGAACTTCGGAGGTTGAACACGTATTAGCTACACAAACGTTAGTTCAAAAAAAATCAAAAAATTTTCGTATTAAAGTCGATGGAGAGTTATCTATTGGAGTAACGTCTAAAGATGTAATTTTACAAATTATTGGAAAAATTGGTACTGCAGGTGGAACTGGCTATGTAATTGAATATGCTGGCAGCCTTATTTCATCGCTAAGCGTTGAACAAAGAATGACTATTTGCAACATGACAATCGAAGGTGGAGCAAGAGCAGGATTAATTGAGCCTGACCAAAAAATATTTGATTATTTAAAAGATAGACCAATGTCTCCAAAAAAAGATGATTGGAATAAAGCTTTAGATTACTGGAGCAAACTAAAGTCTGATAATGAAGCTAAATTTGATAAAGAAATCACATTAGAAGGAAAAGATATTATGCCAATGGTTACCTGGGGAACCTCACCACAAGATGTTATATCTATTGACGAAAAAATTCCAAACCCTGAAAGTGAAACTGATGAAGATAGAAAAAATTCAATTGAAAGATCACTTAAATACATGGGCTTAAAACCAGGAACAGCTATTAAAGATGTAAAAATAGATAAAGTTTTTATTGGCAGTTGTACAAACGGTAGAATTGAAGATCTAAGAGATGCCGCAAAAATAATTAGAAATAAAAAAGTAGCACAACATGTTTATGCGATGGTAGTACCTGGCTCCGGTTTAGTAAAACAACAAGCAGAGCAAGAAGGATTAGATAAGGTATTCAAAGAATCAGGTTTTGACTGGAGAGAACCAGGATGTTCAATGTGTTTAGCCATGAATTCTGACAAATTAAAACCGGAAGAAAGATGCGCATCTACTTCAAATAGAAATTTTGAGGGCAGACAAGGAAGAGGTGGAAGAACACATCTTGTTAGTCCTGGGATGGCTGCAGCTGCAGCAATTTCTGGATCTTTGGATGATGTAAGAAAATATCAAAGTTAAATGCAAAAATTTAAAACAATAAAAAGTATCCCAGCTTACCTTTCAATAGTTAATATTGATACAGATATGATAATTCCAAAGCAATTTTTAAAAACAATTAAAAGAACTGGATTAGGAAAAAATTTATTTTATGAAATGAGATATAATGAAAAAGGTAATCCTATAGAAGATTTCATTTTAAATACTAAACCATTCAATAAGTCAAAAATCTTAATTGCAGGAAAAAATTTTGGATGTGGGTCTTCAAGGGAACATGCTCCTTGGGCTTTACTTGATTTTGGAATAACATGCGTTATCAGTTCGAGTTATGCAGATATTTTCTATAATAATTGTTTTAAAAATGGAATTTTACCAATTATTCTTCCAGATACAAAAATAAAAGAATTATCAGATTATTCCAAACGAAAAGAAGAAATAACAGTAAATCTTGAGGAACAAAAAATAACCTATGGAAATAATGAAACAACTTTCGAAATTGATCAGTTTAAAAAAAAATGCTTATTAGAAGGATTAGACGACATTGCTCTTTCATTAGAAAAAAACCCTAAAATTTCAGAATTTGAAAAGAAATTAGTTGCAAATAAACCATGGATCTTAAATGATTAAGGTTAAAAACAGAAAAATTTTATTATTACCAGGTGATGGAATTGGCCCTGAAGTTGTATCAGAAGTTAAAAAAATAATTAATTGGTTTAATAGCAAAAGATCTCTAGATTTTGAGACAGATGAAGACCTGGTTGGTGGAGCAGCATATGACGAACATGGTACCCCAATAACAGACGAAGTTTTCTACAAAGCCTTAGAAAGCGAAGCTGTGATTCTAGGTGCAGTTGGTGGACCAAAATGGGATAATTTAGATTTTTCAAAAAAACCTGAGAGAGCATTATTAAAACTAAGAAAAGAATTAAAATTATTTGCCAATCTAAGACCAGCAATTTGTTTTAAGCAACTTGTTGATGCATCGAGTTTAAAGCCAGAAATTGTTTCTGGACTAGATATTATGATAGTGAGAGAGCTTACCGGTGGAATATATTTTGGAGAACCTAGGGGAATCAAACCTATTGATAATGGTGAAAGAAAAGGTGTTAACACCCATACGTATACCTCTAGCGAAATAGCAAGAGTTGCAAGAGTTGCTTTTGATTTAGCAAAGAAAAGAAATAATAAAGTTACATCGTGTGAAAAGTCAAATGTGATGGAAGCAGGACAGTTATGGAGAGAAGAAGTTGAGGAAATTCATAAGAATGAGTTTAAAGAAGTAAAACTTGAGCATATGCTAGCTGATAATTGCGCTATGCAGTTGCTAAGGAACCCAAAACAATTTGATGTAATTGTAACCGATAATTTATTTGGAGACATACTTTCAGATGAAGCAGCAATGTTGACTGGATCTTTAGGTCTTTTGCCGTCTGCTTCATTAGGTGCAAAAGATAAAAATGGAAAAATGAGATCCATGTATGAACCAGTCCATGGTTCAGCTCCTGATATTGCTGGTAAAGGCTTAGCTAATCCTATTGCAACAATTTTAAGTTTTTCTATGGCATTGAGATACTCGCTTGATTTAGTAAAAGAAGCTGATGAGCTTGATAAAGCAGTTCAAAATGTTCTTGATATGGGACTTCGTACAAAAGATATATTTTCTAAGGGAAATAAGGAAGTTTCAACGAACACGATGGGAGATGCAATTATTGCGCAATTGCAAAATTAAATAATTTCACATATTTTATAGATTATAAAAATTATGACCACTTACACAGCTCCATTAGAAGATATGATGTTTCTCTATGAAAAACTGAGAAATAATAAGAATTATAATGAGATTGAAAAGTATAAAGAAATAACCCCAGATCTAGTCAAAGATATATTGGATGAAGCAGCTAAAATAAATCAAAACATTATTTTACCGTTAGCAAAAGCAGGGGACGAAAGTCCTGCAGTGCTTGAAAACGGTGTTGTAAGAACACCTCCAGGATATAAAGAGGCTTACAACAAATTTATTGAAGATGGATGGATGTCTTTATCTTGTGATCCAAAATATGGTGGTCAAGGAATGCCCAAAACAGTAAGTGCTTTTTTTGACGAAATGATATCTTCTGCAAGTTTAGCTTTTAAACTTTATACAGAACTTACGTTAGGCGCTTACAATTGTATTCGTTGTCATGCATCCGAGGATATCAAAAATATGTATTTACCAAAAATGGTTGAGGGTAAATGGAGCGGAACAATGTGCTTAACAGAACCAGTATGTGGAACTGATCTTGGACTTCTAAAAACAAAAGCAAATGAGCAAAAGGATGGTACATATAAAATTTCAGGACAGAAAATATTTATTACTTCTGGTGATCATGACTTAACTGAAAATATTATACATTTAGTTTTGGCAAGAGCCTTGGATTCACCATCAGGCACTAAAGGTATAAGTTTATTTTTAGTTCCAAAATTTATTGTAAAGGAAGATGGATCAGTTGGGCAGAGGAATGGTATTTCTACTGGATCAATAGAAAATAAAATGGGTATTAAAGGATCTGCGACTTGCGTATTAAATTTTGATGATGCGACTGGATATATGGTAGGACCAAAAAATAAAGGTCTAAATTCAATGTTTACAATGATGAATTTAGAAAGAATAATTGTTGGAATCCAAGGCTTGGGACTATCGGAAATCGCTTATCAAAATTCATTAAACTACGCGAAAGAAAGAAAGCAAGGCAAAAGCAACAACAACAAGTCTCAAAATGGGAGTGCGGATTTAATCATAGAACATGCAGACATAAGAAAGTCCCTGTTGAATATGAAGTCAATTATAGAGGGAGAAAGAGCCTTGTGTTTTTGGTTGTCACAGCAAACCGAGGTTAGCTTAAATCATAACGAGCCAAAAATAAAACAAGAAGCTTCAGATTTAGTTTCTTTAATGACGCCAGTAGTGAAATCGCTATTTTCAGACTTAGGAATGGAAATAACAAGTGAAGCCATGCAAATTCATGGAGGATATGGTTATACGAAAGATCAAGGCATAGAACAATTATATAGAGATAACAGAATAACGCCAATATATGAAGGTACTAATTCAGTTCAGGCTATCGATTTAGTTTTTAGAAAGTTGGTAACTAAAAATGGTGATATTGTTGAAAATTATATCAACATATTGAGAAAAGATTTAAAAATAGAAAGCGAAGAGTTAAAACCCTACCAAGATAAGCTTAAAATTTATCTAGAAAAACTTGTTGAATTTTCAAAGTGGATAAAAGAAAAAGTTAATGTCTCAAAAGATGATGCAAATGCTGCATCTAATGATTATTTAAAAGTTCTTGGTTATGTCGCCTTAGGCCATTCATGGTTAAAAGTGTTAGAAGTTAGTTTTAAAGAAATGTCTAGTAACAAAAAATTTTACGAAGACAAAATACAGACTGCAAAGTTTTATTTTCATAGAGTGCTGCCAAGGGTGGAAAGTCACTACTCTAGTGCAATTTCTGGAAGCGGTTACATAATGGATTATAAATTTAATTAGTAAATGAGCCATTACGAAACAAATCTTGATAAAAACAAAGCTAATTATGTACCTTTGACACCTCTATCTTTTTTAGAGAGAGCAAAAGATATTTATCCAAATTATGAGGCCATTGTTTATGAAGATAGAAAATATACTTGGAATGAAGTTTACAAGAGATGTCTTAAGTTTGCGAGTGCATTAGAAAAAATTGGTATTAAAAAGGGAGATACAGTTTCATTTTTAGCTTTTAATACTCCAGAGATATTCGAGGCACATTATTCAGTTCCTATGACTGGTGCAATTCTCAATACAATTAATATTCGATTAGATGCAAAAACAATTACATATATTCTAGAGCACAGTGAAGCTAAAGTATTAGTGGTTGATAGACAATTGCATACAGAGGTTAAAAAAGCTTTAGCAAGTATAAATAAAAAAATTATTGTAATTGATATTCATGATAAATTTGCTGATCAATCTAAATTAGAAAAAATAGGTGATCTAGAATATGAGGACTTCCTCAATTCTGGTAATGAAAATTACAAATGGAAAATGCCAGATGATGAATGGGAGGCAATTACCTTAAGTTATACTTCGGGAACAACTGGAAATCCAAAAGGGGTTGTTTATCATCACAGAGGCTCGTATTTAATGTCTACTGGAAGTGCTACTGCATGGAATATGCCGAATAGATTAAACTTTCTAACTATCGTTCCAATGTTTCATTGCAATGGTTGGTGCTATCCATGGACTGTACCGATGTTAAATGGAAGAACGATTTGCTTAAGAAATATTGATGTTAAAAAAATATTTGAGTTAATTGATAAATATAATGTAACTCATTTTGGTGGAGCACCGATAGTATTAAATATGATTACAGGAGCCCCTGAATCAGACAGAAAAAAGTTAAAAAATAAAGTTTATGTTCTTACTGCTGGCGCACCTCCACCAAGTATAATTTTTAAAAAAATGAAAAGCTTAGGTTTTGAAGTGATGCATGTTTATGGCTTAACAGAAACTTATGGTCATGTAACACAATGCGCTTGGAATGATGAATGGAATGAATTTGAAGAAGAAAAACAAAATGAAATTAAAGCAAGACAAGGAGTAAGATACCCTAATACTGAAGGTGTAACAATAATGGATCCTGAAACAATGAAAGAGGTCCCAAGAGATGGAAAAACTATTGGTGAAATTATGATTCGAGGAAACGTTGTTATGAAAGGATATTTTAAAGATAAAAATGCAACTGATAAAGCAATGAAAGATGGATGGTTTCATTCTGGAGATTTGGCAGTAATGCACCCCGATGGTTATGTAAAAATACAAGATAGATCAAAAGATATTATTATTTCAGGAGGAGAAAATATTTCATCTATTGAAATAGAGAATACCTTAGCGAAACACCCATCAGTATCAATTGCAGCTGTTGTAGCTAAACCAGATGAAAAATGGGGAGAAGTGCCATGTGCTTTTATTGAAACAGTAAAAGATAAGCCAACTACAGAGAAAGAATTAATTGATTTTTGTAAAGAAACACTTGCAAGTTTTAAAGTTCCAAAAAAAATAGAGTTTTGTGAATTGCCTAAAACTTCAACTGGAAAAATTCAAAAGTTCGAATTAAGAAAAAAGGCCAAGGAGCCAAACTGAATTTAGAGGTAAATAATAAAAGCGTGTTTATATCCACTGGAGGTATGGATATTGATAAATCTAAACCTTCAATAATTTTAATGCATGGAAGTGGATTAACTCATATTGTTTGGTCGCTTCATGAACAATTTTATGCCTCTAAAGGATTTAATGTTTTCTCAATAGATTTACCCGGTCATGGTAATTCTGATGGTCCTGCAATAGAAACAATCGAAGGAATATCAGATTGGGTAGCTGATTTAATCAAAAAACTTGAAATAGAAAAGGCCACTTTTATTGGGCATTCACAAGGTTGTCTTGTAGGAATTGATTTTGCATCTAAATACCCAAATTTAGTTGATAAACTGGTTCTCGTTTCTGGCTCTTATAAACTTCCTGTTAATCAAGATCTTTTAGATCTAGCATTTAATGGGGATGAGAAATCTATACACCTAATGATGAAATGGGGTTACGAAGGTTCGAAGGCATTTATAGGAGGAAATCCTGTAAAAAAAATTATTAATTCAACAAGAGAAATTAGAGAAATTTTGTATGTAGACTTAAATGCCTGTAACAATTATAAGTCCGGGAAAGATTCTCTTGAAAAAATAAAGTGCTCTACTTTATGTATTTTAGGTGATCTTGATAAAATGGTTCCACTAGAAATAGGAAAAAAAATGGCAGAAAAAATTTCAGACTCAGAAGTAAAAATTATCAATAATTGTGGACACATGATAATTTTTGAAAGCGCTTTTGAAATGAGAAAATCTGTAATAGAATTTTTAAATAAATGAAAAACTTTTTTTTATCTAAATCAAGAAGACTTAGAGGAACTCCTTATACATCTAGAATAGAAAAACAAGGAGCCTCTGCTTATACAGTTTATAACCATATGATTTTACCAACTAGGTTTGGTGGACCATTAGAGGAACTCTATCAGCATTTAAAAGATCATGTTCAAGTTTGGGATGCTGCAGTACAAAGACAAACAGAAATTAATGGTAAAGATTCTTATAAATTAGTTCAATTAATGACATGTAGAGATTTATCCAAAGCAAAAATTGGAAGATGTTATTATGCACCAATTATAGATGATAAAGCAAAATTAATAAATGATCCTGTAATTTTAAAGTTAGCCGAAGATAGATGGTGGATATCACTATCGGACTCAGATGTAGAGTTATTTGCAAAGGGTTTAGCGATAGGAAATAATTTTGATGTAAATATATTTGAGGCAAAAGTTGATATATTTTCTGTTCAAGGTCCAAAGTCTAATGACTTAATGGCAAAAGTTTTGGGTCCAAAAATAAAAGATCTTAAATTTTTCGGTTTCGATTACTATGAATTTGGTGGAGCAAAGCATTTAATAGCTAGATCAGGGTGGTCAAAGCAAGGTGGTTTTGAGGTTTATATGCAGCATACTGAAGCCGGTTTGGCTTTGTATGATAAATTATTTGAAATTGGGGATGAATTTAATTTAAAACCAGGATGCCCTAATTTAATTGAGAGATTGGAAAGTTCTTTATTATCTTATGGCAATGATATGGATATAGGCGACAATCCGTTAGAATGCGGTTTTGACAAGTATGTGAATTTAGATAACGACATTAATTTTTTAGGAAAAGAAGAGCTTAAAAAAATTAAATCTGAAGGTATTAAGAAAAAGTTAATGGGAGTTAAAATAAATGCTAAAGAAATAAGTGTAACAGGGTCTATTAATATGTTTGATAAAGATAAAAATTTAATTGGTGAGTTGAGATCAGGATCGTATAATCCAATGTTTAAACAAGTAATTGGCATAGCTATGGTAAATAAACCATATTTTAAAGCTTCTCAGGAATTTTCGGTATCTATAGATGGTAAAAATTGCTCTGGAAAAGTTTGCGATTTACCTTTCATTTAGTATAAATTCACAGACTAGTAATGAATATAGCAATTGTAGGAGCAACTGGAAATGTAGGAAGAATAATCCTTGAAGTTTTAGAAAAAAAAAATTTTGAGGTGGAGAACTTATATTTATTAGCATCTCAAAAAAGCCAAGGGTCAAATTTAAAATTTAATGGTAGAGAAATTAAAGTTGAGTCACTTGATAATTTTGATTTTTCAAAAGTAAATTTATCTTTTTTTTCAGCAGGGGGAAAAATCTCAGAAAAATTTGCAGCAAAAGCTGCCAAAAATTCTTTAGTAATTGATAATTCTAGTTTTTTTAGAATGGATCCAGAGGTTCCATTAATTGTTCCCCAAGTAAACTCTAATCACATGGAAAAAGTACCTAAAAATATCATTGCAAACCCAAATTGTTCTACTGCACAGCTAGTAATAGTTCTTAAACCTCTACACGACTTATTTAAAATAAAAAGAGTCATTGCTTCAACTTATCAATCGACCTCAGGAGCTGGAAAAGCTCCTATGGATGAGATGATTGAGCAAACACAAGCAGCTATAAATAATGAAAAAATTACCTCTAAGAACTTTACTAAGCAGATTGCATTCAATGCAATTCCTCATATAGATAGCTTCTCTGAAGATGGTTACACAAAAGAAGAATTAAAAATGATAAATGAAACTAAAAAAATTTTAGATAACAAAATTAAATTAACAGCTACTTGTGTGAGAATTCCCGTAAGAGTTTCTCACGCAGAGTCAGTTAATATAGAGTTTGAAAAACCTTTCACTTTAGAAAAAATACACGAGGTATTAAATAGTTCAGATGGTTGTAAAGTTTTTGATAAAAGAAGTGATGCTGGATATATAACCCCAATCGATGCTGAAGGTAAAAATGAAACATTTATATCTAGAATTAGAGAAGACAAGTCAAAAACAAATTCTTTAAATTTATGGATCGTTTCAGATAATTTATTAAGAGGTGCGGCTCTTAATGCTGTGGAAATTGCTGAAACATATCTTAGGATGAATAAATGAAAAATGAAAATCCTTTATCACCTCATATTCAAATTTATAATTGGCATATATCCTCTTTAGTTTCAATTTCTCATCGAATAGCTGGTATTATTAATTTAACAGCCGTAACATTAATATGTTTTTGGGTTGCTTATCTACTTTTGGGTGATGAAAATTATCAAATAATATATATTTTTTTAAATTCTTTTTTTGGAAAATTTTTAATATTAGGAATAGTTTGGTCTTTTTCGTTCCAGATATTGAGTGAAATACGACACTTATTTTGGGATTACGGTATAGGATTTGATCTTAAAGTTGCAAATATAACTGGACTAATTGTTATATTTGGTTCTTTTATACTAACAGTATTAATTTACCTAGTGGGAAATCTTTTTTAATATGATTAGTGCTACAAAAAAGTGGATTTTTTTAAAATTAAGTGTTGTGGTTATGCTGCCATTAATGCTCTGGTTCTTATTTAAACTTGTATCTATATATAATTTAGACTTTGAAGAAGTAAGCACCTTTTTTACTGACCAACCCAACAAATTTATGTTCTCTTTATTTGTCATATTTCTCTATTTTTACTCATCATTAAGCATAAGTGAGGTATTTGAGGATTATATAGTTGATCAAAAAATAAAAAATGTCGCAAACAAAACCCTGTATTTATTTGCTATTATAATGCCAATTTTTACAATATTTATATTATACAAACTAAGCTTATGAGCAGTTATAAAATTATAGATCACGAATACGACGTTGTTGTTTTAGGTGCTGGAGGATCTGGACTTAGAGCTGCAGTAGGGTTAAGTGAAGCTGGATTAAAGACTGCTTGCATATCTAAAGTGTTCCCAACTAGAAGTCATACATCTGCTGCGCAAGGAGGTATCTCAGCAGCTCTTGGAAATATGGGCGAAGATGATTGGAGATGGCACATGTATGATACTGTAAAAGGAGCAGATTGGTTGGGAGATCAAGATTGTATTGAATATCTTTGCAAGGAAGCACCAAGAGCAGTTTTAGAATTAGAAAAGTATGGCGTTCCATTTAGCAGAACAGAAGATGGAAAAATTTATCAGAGACCATTTGGTGGAATGACGAAAAATTACGGAAATGAGACAGTTCAAAGAACTTGCGCTGCAGCAGATAGAACTGGACATGCAATTTTACATACTCTTTATGGTCAGGCTCTTAAACATAATACTGAATTTTTTATAGAATATTTCGCACTAGATTTGTTAATGAAAAATGGAGAGTGCAAAGGTTTAATTGCCTGGAATTTAAATGATGGGACAATTCATAGATTTAGATCCCACATTACAATAATTGCAACAGGAGGTTATGGAAAAGTTTACTATTCAGCTACATCTGCCCACACATGTACTGGAGATGGTAACGCAATGGTTTTGAGAGCAGGTTTGCCGCTTCAAGATATGGAATTTGTACAGTTTCATCCTACAGGAATATATGGACATGGAACTCTAATTTCTGAAGGTGTAAGAGGAGAAGGAGGATATTTAGTAAACTCTAAAGGCGATAGGTTTATGGAAAAATATGCACCAAAAGCAAAAGATCTTGCGTCAAGAGATGTTGTAAGTAGATCAATTGCAGTTGAAATTAATGAAGGTCGAGGAATAGGAAAGGATAAAGACCATGTTCATTTACACTTAAATCATTTAGATAAAAAAGTAATTGAGGACAGGTTGCCAGGAATTTCTGAGGCTTCAAAATTATTTGCAAATGTTGATGTCACTAAGGAGCCAATTCCAGTTGTCCCAACTGTTCATTATAATATGGGTGGGATACCAACTAATTATAAAGCAGAGGTAATTACAATGAATGGGTCTACTAAAACAGTACCTGGACTTATGGCCATAGGAGAAGCGGCTTGTGTCTCTGTACATGGAGCAAACAGATTAGGATCAAATTCCTTAATAGATCTAGTTGTATTTGGAAGAGCCGCAGCAAAAAGAGCATCTGAATTAATTAAACCCGGCATGAAGCATGAGGAGATTTCTCAAAGTGAAACAGATAAATGCTTAGATAGATTTGATAAATTGAGAAACTCAAAAGGTTCAAGTCCAACTGCTGATCTTAGATTAGCTATGCAAAAAACAATGCAATCAAAATGTGCAGTTTTTAGAACAGAAAAAACTTTAAAAGAGGGTGTAGAGGAAATAAGGAAGTCTTTTTACGGAATGGATGATATTTCAGTAAAAGATAATTCATTGATTTTTAACACCGACTTGGTCGAAACACTTGAATTTGATAATTTGATTAGACAAGCAATTACAACAATGGACTCTGCTTATAATAGAAAAGAGAGTAGAGGTGCACATGCTAGGGAAGATTTTCCAAAAAGAGATGATAAATCTTTTATGAAACATACTTTATCATGGTGCGATGGCTCAAAAACCAAGATAAACTATAGGCCTGTGAATATTTCAACACTTACAAATGAAGTACAATATTTTCCACCTCAAGAAAGAGTATATTAATGGTCCAAATAAGATTACCTGAAAAATCAAAAGTTAAAAAAGGTAATTATTATAAGGATAAAACTGGTTCAAAAAATTTAAGAAAAGTTAATGTGTATAGGTGGGATCCCTCTACAGAAGAGAATCCGAGAATAGATACTTATGAAGTAGATATGAACAACTGTCCATCTAAAGTTTTAGATATTTTAAATAAGATTAAAAATGAAATTGATCCCTCAATTGCTTACAGAAGATCTTGTGCTCATGGAGTTTGTGGATCTTGTGCTATGAATATGGATGGAAAAAATGGACTTGCATGTACCAAATCGCATTCAGAAATTAAAGGTGATATAAATATCTATCCACTACCACATTTAAAAGTTTTAAAAGATCTTATAGGGGATTTAAGTACTTTATATAAACAGTATGAGTCAGTTGAACCTTGGCTTAAAAATTCAAAAAATATTTCTGAAAGAGAAAACCTGCAGTCCAAGGAAGATAGAGCCAAATTAGATGGTTTATATGAATGTATAATGTGCGCCTGCTGTTCAACTTCATGTCCTAGTTATTGGTGGAATGGGGAAAAATATTTAGGACCAGCAGTCTTGCTGCAGGCTTACAGATGGATAATTGATAGCAGGGATGAGGATAGAAAAGCGAGATTAAAAAAAGTTGCTGATGAGCTTAAATTGTATAGATGCCATACCATCATGAATTGTACAAATGCATGTCCTAAAGGATTAAATCCAGCAAAAGCGATTGCATCGATTAAGAAAATGCTTGCAACAAGTTAATTAGTTATTTAAACAATTTTTCAATGAATTTAATTCAGCACTTTGTGGATGGAAAATCTATTTCTGGCGAGTCAAAAAGAAAAGGAAAAGTTTTTGATCCTTCGACTGGAGATCAATCTTCTGAGGTGATGCTTGGTACTCAAAAAGATTTAGATAATACAGTAATAGTTGCAAAAAAAGCTTTTGAGGACTGGTCTTTAAAACCTCCATTACTAAGAGCTAGGGTAATGTTTAAATTTAAAGAATTAATTGAAAAAAACTCAGACCAAATTGCAAAAATGATAGTTTCAGAACATGGGAAAGTTTATGAGGATGCAAAAGGTTCTTTAACAAGAGGTTTAGAAGTTGTTGAATTTGCATGTGGAATACCTCAAATGCTTAAAGGAGAGTTTACGGAGAATGTAGGCTCAGATGTTGATAGCTGGTCTATTAGACAACCATTAGGAGTTTGTGCTGGAATCACTCCTTTTAATTTTCCAGCAATGGTTCCAATGTGGATGTTTCCAATGGCAATTGCTTGTGGAAATACATTTATATTAAAACCTTCTGAAAAAGACCCTTCATGTTCGATAAAACTAGCAGAACTTTTTAAAGAAGCTGGTTTGCCAGATGGGGTATTTAATGTTGTTAATGGAGACAAAGAAGTTGTAGACGCAATTTTACTTAATAAAGATATTCAAGCAGTAAGTTTTGTTGGCTCTACTCCAATTGCAAAATATATTTATGAAAATGCAGCTAAAAATGAAAAAAGGGTTCAAGCTTTAGGAGGAGCAAAAAATCATTGTGTTGTTATGCCTGATTGTGATTTGGATCAAGCTGTAAATGGATTAATGGGAGCAGCTTATGGATCTGCTGGTGAGAGATGTATGGCCCAATCTGTTGCAGTAGCTGTTGGTGGTATAGGAGACAAACTTGTTGAAAGGTTATCAAAAAAAGTTGAAGCTCTCAAAGTTGGTCCTGGAATGGATAAACATTCGGAAATGGGACCTTTAGTTACTAAAGAACATTTAGATAAAGTTAGAGGATATGTAGATCTTGGTGTGAGAGAAGGAGCAAAATTAGTTGTTGATGGAAGAGACTTAAAATTACAAGGATATGAAAAAGGTTTTTTTATAGGTGGATGTTTATTTGATGATGTAAAAAAAAATATGAGAATCTATAATGAAGAAATATTTGGACCAGTTTTGTCAGTTGTAAGAGCAAAAGACTTTTCTGAAGCAACACAGCTTGTAAATGATCATGAGTTTGGAAATGGAGTAAGTATCTTTACAAGAGATGGAGATGCTGCAAGAACTTTTTCAAGTAAAATAAAAGTTGGAATGGTTGGTATAAATATTCCAATACCTGTACCTATGGCTTTTCATAGCTTTGGCGGATGGAAAAGATCTCTTTTTGGAGACCAACACATGCATGGACCTGAGGGAGTAAGGTTTTATACTAAACTTAAAACAGTCACTTCAAGATGGCCATCTGGTATAAGATCAAACCCTGAGTTTGTAATGCCAACAACGAAATAATATGAAAAAAAAAATATCATTAATTGGAGCTGGTCAAATAGGCGGAACATTGGCACATTTAATTGGTCTTAAAGAAATTGCCTCCGAAGTAATGTTATTTGATGTTGCTCCTGGCATCGCAAAAGGAAAAGCATTAGATATTGCACAGTCATCTTCAGTTGACGGTTTTGACGTAAAATTTAAAGGGACAGATAAGTATGAGGATATAAAAGATTCTGATGTAATAATAATCACAGCAGGAGTTCCTAGAAAACCTGGAATGAGTAGAGATGACTTATTGGGTATAAATTTAAAAATTATGAAGCAAGTTGCTTCTGGTGTTAAAACTAACTGTCCTGATGCATTTGTAATTTGTATCACTAATCCCTTGGATGTAATGGTAATGGCATTTCAAAAATATTCAAAATTGCCAACAAATAAAGTGGTTGGAATGGCAGGAATTCTTGATAGCTCCAGGTTTAAGCTTTTTTTATCTTTAGAGTTAGGAATTCCAGTTAAACAAATAGACGCAATGGTTATGGGAGGTCATGGAGATACTATGGTTCCTCTTCCTAGATTTACAAAAGTAAATGGTAAAAATTTAAAAGATTTAATTAAAGAAGGAAAGATTTCCGAAGATAAAGTTGAAAGTATTAATCAAAGGACAAGAGACGGAGGCGCAGAAATAGTTAAGCTTTTAGAAAAGGGATCTGCTTATTATGCACCTGCCGCGTCGGGAGTTGAAATGGCTATATCTTTTCTAAATGATGAAAAAAAAATTTTGCCTTGCGCAGCTTATTTAAATGGAGAATACGGTGTAAAAAATATTTATGCTGGGGTTCCAGTTTTTATTGGAAATAAAGGTGTAGAAAAAATCGATGAAATTGAGCTAGATGAAAAAGAAAAAAAAGAATTTTTAAATTCAGTAAACTCTGTTGAAAAACTTTGGGAAGCGGCTGTAAAAATTGACCCTGAATTAAGCAATTAATGAACATTCATGAATATCAGGCAAAAAAATTATTAAAAAAATTTGGTGCTCCGGTTCCAAATGGAGTACATGGCTCTACTACTGAAGAAATACTAAATAAAACAAAATTATTAAATACAGAAAAATACGTTCTTAAAGCTCAAATACATTCTGGCGGCAGAGGAAAAGCTGGAGGAATCAAAATTACTAACTCCTTAGACGAACTAAGGCAAGCAGCGGACCAAATTTTGGGCAAAACTTTAGTTACCAAACAGACAGGACCAGAAGGTAAAAAAGTAAAAAAGCTCTATGTTGAAGAAACATCAACAATAGATAAGGAATTTTATTTATCTTGCTTAGTAGATAGAGCAAAATCTAAAATTGCATTCATTTCATGTTTGGAGGGTGGAATGGACATAGAAGAAATAGCAATAAAAAAACCTGAAAAAATCATCACAACTAGAATAGATGTAGAAAAAGAAATTTCCGATTTAGATTGTGAAAAAATTATAGAAGTTTTTAAACTGGAGTATGATGCAAAAGATCAGGCTATTGATTTAATAAAATCTATTTATAAGATTTTTATAGAGAAGGATGCAAGTTTGATCGAGATAAATCCATTAGTTTTGACTAAAGAAAATAATATTCTTTGTTTGGATGCAAAAATTAATTTTGATGATAATGCTATTTTTAGACATCCAGATATTAGTGAACTGCGTGATTTAAATGAGGAGGATCCAATTGAAATTGAAGCAAAAAAAAAAGAATTGTCCTATATTAAACTAGATGGAAACATTGGATGTATGGTCAATGGGGCAGGCTTAGCAATGGCAACAATGGATATAATTAAACTTTTTGGAGGAAGTCCTGCGAATTTTTTAGATGTTGGTGGTGGAGCATCAAAAGATAAAGTATCAGCTGCATTTAAAATGATTCTAAGTGATAAAAATGTAAAAAGTATTTTAATAAATATATTTGGAGGGATCATGAAGTGTGATGTGTTAGCGTTAGGTGTTGTTGAAGCTGCAAAAGAAATGGAAATAGATATACCAATTGTAGTAAGATTAGCTGGTACAAATTACGACAAAGGAAAAAAAATTTTAGATGAATCGAAATTAAAAATTATTTCAGCATCTGATTTATCTGAAGCAGCAAAAAAGGTAGTAGAGGTTACAAAATAAAATGTCTATTTTAGTTAATAAAAATACGAAACTTATATGCCAAGGTTTTACTGGATCTCACGGAACATTTCATTCTGAACAATCTATTTTATATGGAACTAATTTAGTTGGGGGTGTTACCCCAAGAAAAGGTGGACAAACACATCTTGGTAAACCAGTTTTTGATACAGTTAAAGAAGCTAGGGAAAAAACAGGTGCAAATGCTTCTATGATTTATGTACCAGCAAAATTTGCAGCAAGCGCGATAATAGAGGCAATTCAAGCATCTATTGAAATTATAATTTGTGTTACTGAGGGAATACCAATTATTGATATGTTAAGAGTAAAAAAATATTTATCAAAGTCTCATTCAAGGTTAATTGGACCTAACTGTCCTGGTATCATTACTCCCGATGAGTGTAAAATTGGTATTATGCCAGCCAACATTCATAAAAAAGGATCAGTTGGAATAGTATCGAGATCTGGAACACTTACCTATGAGGCAGTTGCCCAAACAACTGCTAATGGTTTAGGGCAATCTACATGTATAGGAATTGGAGGCGATCCAATAAATGGAACAAATTTTATAGATTGTTTAGACTTATTTTTAAAAGATGAAAATACAAAATCCATAGTTATGATTGGTGAAATCGGCGGAAGTGCAGAGGAGGAAGCGGCTGAATTTATCTCCAAACATGAAATAAAAAAACCTATGGTAGGTTTCATAGCTGGTCTTACTGCTCCTAAAGGTAAGAGAATGGGACATGCTGGAGCAATTATTTCAGGTGGAAAAGGTGGTGCAGAAGAAAAGATAAAAATTTTACAAAAAGCTGGTATTACTATAACCGAGTCCCCTGCAGATATTGGAAAAATTCTACTAAATAAATTGTCACTTTAAAATTTACAGTTAAACATTATAATGATTCAATAATAATGACGTCTAACAAAAACATAGAATTTAAAAAAACTTCCTTTTTGAATAAATCAAACAGTGTATTTATTGAGGAAATGTATGTAAAATTTATTGAAAAAGATCCAAATTTGCCAGAAAGCTGGAAAAATTATTTTAGTGATCTAGACGATGATATTCAATCTGTAATTAAAGAAGTAGAGGGACCATCATGGGCTAAAAGAAAAAAGATTAATGTCGGCAAGTTTGCAGATCAAACATTAGATCAAACTCAAAGTTTTAACACTTCACAAAACTCTATAATACAATCCATAAAAGCTATTGCTTTAATTAGAGCATATAGAATTAGAGGACATCTAATAGCAAGTCTTGATCCACTGGGAATGATGGAGAGAAAATATATTCACGAACTTCATCCAGAAGATCACGGTTTTAAAAAAGAAGATTATGATAAAAAAATTTTTATAGGATCTTACTTAGATACAAACTCTACATCTATTAATCAGATTTTAAAAAAATTAAGAAAAGTTTATTGCTCGAATATAGGAGTAGAATATATGCATATCTCTGACCCAGTAGAAAAAGTTTGGTTTAGAGAAAGAATGGAAAAAAAAGAAAATCAAATCAAATTTACGACAAATGGAAAGAAAGCAATATTAAATAAAATTGTACAAGCCGAAGGTTTTGAAAAATTTCTTGCAAAGAAATTTGTTGGAACTAAAAGATTTGGTCTTGACGGAGCAGAGTCATTAATTCCTGCTTTAGAGCAAATAATTAAACGAGGTGGCCAACTTGGTGCTAAAGAAATAAAAATAGGAATGCCTCACAGGGGAAGATTGAATGTTTTGGCTAATGTTCTACAAAAATCCTACAAAAGAATATTTAATGAATTTGCTGGAGAGGTTTCTAATCTTAGAAAGGAAGACTCTACAGGAGATGTCAAATATCATTTAGGGGCCTCTTCAGACAGAGTGTTTGATGGAAATTCTGTACATGTCAGTTTAACAGATAACCCTTCGCATTTGGAAGCTGTTAATCCAATAGTTTTAGGACAGACAAGAGCTAAACAATTTTTTCACAAAGATACAAAAAGAAAAAAGGTAATTCCAATGCTGATTCATGGAGATGCAGCATTTGCAGGACAAGGTATTGTTGCCGAGTGTTTTGCTATGTCTGGACTAAAAGGACATAACACTGGTGGAACAATTCATATTATTGTTAATAATCAGATTGGATTTACTACAAGTCCAAGATTTGCACGTTCTAGTCCGTATCCATCTGACTTAGGAAAAATAGTAGATGCTCCTATTTTACATTGCAACGGCGATGATCCAGAGTCAGTTGTTCATTGCGCAAAAATTGCAATAGAGTTTAGGCAGAAATTTTCTAAAGACGTAGTGATAGATATAATATGTTATAGGAGATTTGGTCACAACGAAGGAGATGAACCATCTTTTACTCAACCTTCAATGTATAAAAAGATTAGATCACACCCTACTACTTTAAAAATATATGGTGAAAAATTAATTAGTGATGGAACTATAAATAAAAGTGATTTTGATAATCAAATTCATATGTTTAGGTCATTATTAGACGAACAATTTAAGACTGCAAATGATATTAAGCCCAAGCTTGATTGGTTTGAAGGGACATGGTCTAGATACCAACCTAAAAAAGGTAAAGATAGACGAGGACAAACTGGTGTTGAACTGGATAAAATATTTAAAATTTCAGAAAAAATTAATAAGGTTGATGGAAAATTTAATCTACATAAAACAATTCAAAAAATATTAAATAACAGACAAAAATGTATATTAGATAAAAAAAATATTGATTGGTCGAATGCTGAAAGTTTAGCTTTTGCAACACTTCTGGATGAAGGTTATCCAGTAAGATTAGTAGGACAAGATTCTGGCAGAGGTACATTTAGTCAAAGACATTCTGTGTTAAGAAATCAAGAAAATAATAGCAGATTCATTCCACTAAATAATATTTCAAAAAGTCAAAAAAACTTTGAAGTAGTAGATAGTTTATTATCTGAATTAGCAGTTTTAGGTTTTGAATACGGATATAGTTTGGTTGAGCCTGAAACTTTAACAATATGGGAAGCACAATTTGGTGACTTTGCCAATGGAGCACAAATAATAATTGATCAGTTTATTTCCTCAGGAGAAAGAAAATGGTCTCGTGCATCTGGGCTCGTTTTACTTTTACCACATGGATATGAGGGCCAAGGTCCAGAACATTCATCTGCTAGACTAGAAAGATTTTTACAACTTTGTGGTCAGGAAAATCTTCAAGTGATGAATTGTACAACACCTGCAAATTATTTTCACGCTTTAAGGAGACAAATACATAGAGATTTTAGAAAACCACTTGTTATAATGACTCCTAAGTCTTTATTGAGGCATAAGATTTGTATTTCTAATTTAGAAGATTTCAGCAAAAAAAACTCTTTTCATAGAATTCTAGAAGACCATGCCTTCGATAAAAAAAATGGTTTTTTGGAATTGAAAAAATCAAAAAAAATAAGAAAAGTAATAATATGTTCAGGAAAAATATATTTTGATTTACTAGAAGCCCGAGAGAAATTTGAGGGAAATGATATTGTTCTATTAAGAATTGAGCAGCTATATCCTTTTCCGGCTAAATCGTTAGTAAAATCTATAAAACCATATGCAGAAAATGCTGAATTTATTTGGTGTCAGGAAGAGCCAAAAAATATGGGTGCATGGTCACATGTGAGGGATTATATACAATGGACATTAGACTTTATAAAAGCTAATAATAAAAAAGTTTCTTATATTGGAAGAGCACCTGCTGCTTCACCGGCTACCGGTTACGCTAAAAGACATGTTGCTCAACAGAAAGAAATTTTAGAAAATGTATTTAAATAAATGAGTGAAAAAATAGTAGTCCCTGCATTAGGTGAAAGTGTAACCGAGGCCACAATTGCCAAGTGGTTAAAAAGCGTTGGTGATACAGTTGAAGTTGATGAACCTATAGTAGAACTAGAGACAGATAAAGTAAATTTAGAGGTACCATCTCCTGTTAGTGGAAAAATTGGTGACATCAAACACAAAGATGGTGAAGTAGTTGAAGTTGGGGCTATTTTAGGGTCAATCCAAACTAATGGTAAAGAGACAGTCCAAGAAATCAAAAAAATAGAACCAGATGTTAAAACTGAAGAGGTTAAGGACCCACCAAAAAAAGAAGTTGAAAAGATTGTGGAAGAAGTCAAACCTTTAGAATTAGAAGAGGAAATAGAAGATGAAACATCTTCAGATGAAGAGCCTTTGGTTCTTACAGAGGAAATACCTAGCAATGGTTTTAGAAAAAATAATTTATCAAATACACTTTCTCCTTCAGTCAGAAAAATTGTTGCAGAAAATAAAATAGATTTAAAATCAATTAAGGGATCAGGAAAAGATGGCCAAGTTTTAAAAGGTGATTTATTAAATTTAATGTCAAAATCTCCAAAACCTTCTGAAAGAAAAATTAAATTTGGTCAAGAAGAAAGAATTAAAATGAGTAGACTAAGACAAACAATTGCTAAAAGACTAAAGCAAGCTCAAGAAAATGCAGCTTTACTTACTACGTTTAATGAAGTGGATATGTCAAATATTAGTAAGATGAGAAAAGAATATCAAGATGACTTTGTAAAAAAATATAGTGTGAAATTAGGGTTTATGTCTTTTTTTGTAAAGGCCAGCATTGAAGCTTTAAAAATATTTCCCGCAGTTAATGCTGAAATAGATGGTGAAGATATAGTTTATAAAAATTATTACAATATTAGCTTTGCCGTAGCCACAGACAAAGGATTAGTAGTTCCAGTTTTAAAAAATGCAGATGAAATGTCTTTTGCAGAAATTGAAAATCAAATTAAAAGTATTTCCGAAAAAGCAAGAGACGGAAAGTTAAGTATTGAAGATCTTCAAGGGGGTACATTTACAATAAGCAATGGTGGAGTGTATGGTTCTATGCTTTCAACTCCAATACTAAATTTACCTCAGTCAGGGGTATTAGGAATGCATAATATTGTTGATAGACCTGTGGCAGTAGATGGTGGGATAAAAATTAGACCTATAATGTATTTAGCTCTTTCATATGATCATAGAATAATTGATGGTAAAGACTCAGTATCATTTTTAAAATTGATAAAAGAAAAATTAGAAAATCCAGAAAAATTATTTTTAGAAATTTGATGTCTGAAAAATTTCAAGCTGTGGTAATTGGTGGTGGTCCAGGAGGCTATGTATGCGCGATAAGGCTTTCACAATTAGGTTTTAAAACAGCTTGTGTTGAATCTCGTGATACTTTAGGTGGAACCTGTCTTAATGTTGGATGTATACCTTCAAAAAGCTTATTGAACTTGTCAGAAAATTTCCAAAAAGCAAAAAAATTTCAAAACCTCGGCATTGAAGTTGGAGAGGTAAGATTGAACTTAGAAAAAATGATGAAAAATAAAGAAAAATCTGTGTCTATACTCACAAAAGGCATAGAATTTTTATTTAAAAAAAACAAAATTTCTCATTTTAATGGAACTGGCTCAATAAATTCACCTAACGAAGTTTCAGTAACTACTAAGGAAAATAAAAAAATTTCTTTGAAAACTGATAATATAATTATTTCTACTGGATCAGTGCCAGTTGAGTTACCTGGAATGAAATTTGATGAAAAAGTTATTTTATCATCATCCGGTGCGCTTGATCTTAAAAGTGTACCAAAAAAAATGATTATAGTTGGAGGTGGTTATATTGGCCTCGAAATGGGTTCAGTCTGGTCTAGACTGGGTGCCGAGGTCCATATAGTGGAAGCTTTAAATCACATTACACCAGGCATGGATAAAGAAATTTCCAATGAATTTTTAAAAATTTTAAAGAAACAAGGAATTAATTTTCATCTTGAGACTAAAGTACAAGATATAAAAAATGAAAAAACTTTCGCAAAGGTTTTAATCGAAGATAAATCAGGTAAAAATAATGAATTAACAGCAGATGTTGTTTTGATCAGTGTTGGTAGAAGAGCAAATACAAAAAATCTTAATTTGGACAAAGTAGGTGTAATACTTGATAATAAAAAAAAAATTAAGGTTAATAAAGAATTTAAGACAAGTATCAAAAATATATTTGCAATTGGTGATGTAATTTCTGGTCCAATGCTAGCACATAAAGCTGAAGAAGAAGGTGTAGCAGTAGCTGAATTGATAGCGGGACAATCTGGACATGTAAACTATGATTTAATACCCGGTGTAATTTATACTTCACCTGAAGTTGCAGTTATTGGAAAAACTGAAGAGCAGTTAACAGAAAGCAATATAAAATACAAAGTTGGCAAATTTCCATTTATGGCAAATTCACGAGCCAAAACTGTTAATGACCCTGAAGGTTTTGTAAAAATATTAGCAGATAAAAAAACAGATAAGGTATTAGGAGTTCATATGATTGGATCACATGTTGGTGAAATGATTGCAGAGATGGCAGTAGCTATGGAATTTGGCGCAAGTTCAGAAGATATAGCTAGGACTTGCCATGCTCACCCTACATTTTCAGAGGCAATTAAAGAAGCGGCGCTATCTGTTGAAAAAAGAGCAATACACTCTTAAAATCCTATGTCAAAACGCGCTCTTACTAATATAAAATAAAACTATAAGAGTATCTCAAATGGTAAATCCTAATGACACCTTTAATTCCAAGACATCAGATGCTACTGATATTAGTAAACCATGGGATAAGGATAATCAGGCTTGGTGGGACTGGTATGTTAGTCTTGCAGACAATGATGTTAAAGAATATGAAATCATTAATGCTGATCCCTTACCAGATATTGCAATACCCAGCGATCATGAAGTTATCTCAGAATTAGCTAAGCCCTACCATTTAACTAATGATCAAATTAATTTTTTTAAAAAAAATGGCTTTATAAAACTTAAGAAAGTTTTCTCACCAGGGGCTGTGCTAAAACTTCGAGGTGAGTTAATTAATCTATTAAAAGAAGAGTTTAAAGTTGATCCAGATAAAGGAGCACATGACCGTTTCCTTAGTCTTGAAATGATTTGGCCTGATAATGCACTTCTTCGTGCTTATGTATTATCACCACGTTTAGGGCAAATTTCAGCAGATCTTCTTGAAGTACCGGCTGTTAGACTTTACCATGACAATGTACTAGCTAAACAAGCTGGATGTGGTCGTACTCCATGGCACTTTGATGATCATCATTTTCCACTAGACACTAATGATGTAGTTACTGCTTGGGCACCAGCGCAACCAATCCCTCTTGAGATGGGACCACTCTCTTTCGCCTATCCACTCGATGTCCACGAATTAGTTAACGCTGTTACGTTTGAAAAAAGTGGTACAGGATATGACCGTGGAGTCTCGGAGGTTTTTTCAAAAAATAATGTTAGTGTAAATGAAACCCCATTTGAACTTGGCGAAGTTAGCTTTCATCATAATTTAAATTTTCATACCGCATCACGCAACCGTACTAATCGTAGCCGAGTGGCTCTTGCCAATACTTATTACCGAGATGGAGCGAGAGTAGTTAATGCACCTACGATGGTATCTGGTGACTGGCAGAAATTTATGCCAAATGTTAAACCAGGAGACGTAGCTGCTAGTCCATTAAATCCAATTTGCTGGCCAGTTAAAGATAATTCATGAAAGACATAAATAATCAGATGGGATTAAATTCGGTCTGGACTGAAAGTCTTGCTCGTAATCTACATCCTGATAGTGATGCCTTAGTTGATCATTTAAGAACTGTCCATCAAGAACATACTGGGTTTACTGAAGCGTGCGCAAGTACTTGTCGTGATGAAGTTGGTCGCAATAGTTATGAATGGCTAGCTGAAATTGTGCCTGATAGTAAAGGTCTAAACGTATTAGATCTTGCCTGCGGATCAGGGCCGTTATTGAAAATTTTATTTGATCGCAATAAAAATTTAAATTTAAAAGGTATAGACATGTGTCCTGAAGAACTAGGATTAGCTAAAACTCTTCTTTTAAACAGTGGAGTTGATCTCATTGAATCAAAAGCACAAGATTTGACAGCAATCAATGATAACTCTGTCGATATAGTGTTATGTCATTGGGCTTTAACATTGATGGACCCAATAGTTCCTGTTTTAGATGAAGTCAGACGAGTTTTAACTTCTAAGGGTTGTTTTGCAGCATTAGTGGATGGACCAATCAATTCAGCACCAAACTATAAAGAGGTACACGATTTAATTTACAGTTATGTGCAAGAAGAAATGCCTAGTTATGGAAAGATTGATTTAGGTGATCCAAGGATAAGAGGATCTGAAAGCCTACGTAATCTTGCACGTAAGGCTTTCCCAGAAGCAAAAGTGACTATCGAGACAAATGTTGTATCTATGGAGGGACCTGTTACTCAGGTGGCTGAAATCGCATCAGGATTTTTTTATGCTGCATTTGTCTTAAAGCCAGAGAAAAGAAAATCAATGATTACAAGTCTATCTAACATACTAGTAATATCTAATGGGAGCAATCATGCTGAAAGACATGGACGATTTTCAATGCCAATTAGTCGTCTTTTAGTAATGCCTGATATAAAATGAAATCATTTTTACAAGAAGTAAGTCTTGGATTAAGCAAGAAAAACAAGAAACTAAGTTCTAAATGGTTTTATGACTTTTATGGATCAAAGCTTTTTGAACAAATTACTAGGTTAGAAGAATATTACCCAACAAGAACAGAAAGAAAAATTTTAAAAGATAATAAAACTGAAATTGCTAATAAAATAGGTAAGAGCGCAGTTTTAATCGAACCTGGCGCTGGAGACATCAAAAAAATAGCTATTTTTCTCAACAGCTTAGATAAGCCAAAAAAATATATACCCTTAGATATTTCTAAAGATTATATAACCAAATTATCACAAGGTTTTAAAAAAAAATTTCCAAAATTATCTATTATTCCAAAAGGATATGATTTTTCAAAAAATAATAAACTACCTTTTAGAGTTAATTCATCAGAAAATGTAATTATTTTTTTCCCTGGATCAACCCTTGGGAATTTTGAAAAAAAGGATGCTATTAAATTTTTAAAAATACTTAAATCAAAATTTAAAGCAAAAAAAATTATCATTGGTGTCGATTTAGTTAAAGATATTCCAACTTTAATTTCTGCTTATGATGATAAAAAAGGTATAACTGCAAAATTCAATAAAAATATTCTGCAAAGAATAAACACTGAATTAGGTGGAGATATAAACTTAAATTCCTATAAACATTTAGCGATTTATAATAAGTCAAAAAAAAGAATTGAGATGAGATTAAAATCTAAGAGAAAAAATAATATTAAAATAAATGGTTCAAAATATTTAATTAAAAAAAATGAAGAAATTCATACTGAAAATTCTCATAAATACACGATTAAATCCTTCAAAAAATTAGCGAATGCAGCCGGATGGAAAATTAATAAAACTTGGGTAGATGACAAAAAGCTTTTTAGTGTTCATTGTTTAGATCTTGCTTTATAAGTCTTGCTATTACCTTCCTTCTATTGAAAAATCACCCAAAACATACTCAGAACAGAGATATCTTAATTAAATTTTAAATCTTTGTATATTTTTGGCATGGAAAGAAGTTTAATTTGATCAAAAAAGCGTTATGAATTAACGTCTATAGAGTATGTTTAAAAACATCAATACACCCTTAAAAAAATACATAATATAGTTTAATGAAAGTTCCGATTCTTTTACCAAAAGTATTCAATCATCCATTTACTTACGAAACGAGTCTTAAATTAAAATTAGGCGACTATGTTGAAGTTCCATTTAGAAACTCAAAAATAGTTGGAGTAGTTTGGGACAATTTTGAAAAAGAACAATTTAAAAAATTTAAAATAAAAAAAGTTATAAAAAAACTTAATATACCAACTTTAAATAAAAATATGGTTAGCTTTATTAATTGGTTCGCAGAATACAACATTATTCCAAAAGGTATGGCGCTAAAATTAAGTTTGTCAAATAATGATATTCTAGAGGAATTTCCAGAGTATGAATTAAAAAACTTTTCTAATTATTTTAAAAAAAAAAATTATGAATTAACAAAATCACAACAAGAAAGTTTAAAAAAATTAGAAAAAAAAAATAATGAATTTCGAGTGCATGTTGTCCAAGGCGTGACCGGATCTGGTAAAACTATTGTTTATTTCCATGCAATTAAAAAAGTTCTTGAAAAATCCAAGCAATGCCTAATTTTATTGCCTGAAATTGGTTTAATTTCCCAATTTGAAAAGAAATTTACTGAGTTTTTTGGTTTTAACCCTGCAGTCTGGCATTCTGGAATAACTCCAAAAAAAAGAAAAATTATTTGGAGTGGAGTAGTTAACAATAAATTAAAAGTAGTAATTGGAGCGAGGTCGTCGTTATTTCTTCCATTCAGGGATTTGGGTCTTATTGTTGTAGATGAGGAACATGACCAATCATTTAAACAGGATGAAGGTGTAATTTATAATGCTAGGGATATGGCTATATCAAGAGCATACTTTCAAAATCTTCCAATTAATTTAGTAACATCTATTCCTTCATTAGAAACTTTTAATAATATCAAAAAAGGAAAATTTTCAGTATCTAAAATATCTGAAAGATTTAAGAAAGCCTCATTGCCTAATTATGAAATAATTAATTTGAATAAAACTAAATTAGAACCTAACTCCTGGTTATCTAAAGAGATAATAGAAAAAGTAAAATTACATTTATCTAAAAACGATCAAGTATTATTTTTTGTTAATCGCAGAGGCTTTTCTCCAAATGTGTTTTGTAAAAAATGCTTAAAAATTTTTTCTTGTCCAAATTGTTCTATCAATATGGTTTATCATAAAACAAAACAAATTTTATTATGTCATTACTGTGGGCATAAATCAAAAATTAACCTTGAATGTAAAGATAATAAAAGTTGTGATTTGGTTTTTTATGGTCCAGGAGTAGAAAGAATTGCTGAAGAAGTTAAAAAAAAATTTCCTACAAAAAATCAACTAATTTTTTCAAGTGATACAATGAATAAAAAAAATTCAAAAGATTTATTAAAACAGATAGTTGAGAATAATATTCAAATTTTAGTTGGAACACAGTTAATCTCTAAAGGTTTTCATTTTCCGCATTTAAACTGTATTGTTGTAGTCGATATAGATCTTAATTCACAAGGACATGACTTAAGAGGAACTGAAAAGAATCTACAACTTTATCACCAACTTTCTGGAAGAGCGGGTAGAGCTGGGAAACCGGCCACAGTATATTTTCAAACTTACAACTTAAATAAAAATATGATTTCAGATATAACAAATGATAATCCAGAAATCTTTTTAGAAAAAGAACTTGAGTTAAGAAAATTAAATGGACTCCCTCCTTTTCAGAGATTCATTTCATTAATAATTACAGGCATAAATGAAAAAAAAACTGAACAAGAAGCAAATAGATTTAAAAGCTATATAGAAAAAATTTTGGACGGTAAAGTATTAGGACCTGTAAATTCACCTATATTTCGTATCCGAAAAAAATTTAGAGTAAGGTTACTAATTAGATCAAAAAAAACTTTAAATATTCAAAAAAAATTGGCTTCTTTGATATCAAATTTCAAGTTTTTAAATGGAATAAAACTAACAGTTGATGTTGACCCAATAAACTTCAATTAATCAACAAAATATCAACCTATTTAGACAACGAGATACTTGAAGGCAATAGTCGCATATGTTAATTAATTTTCGAATTTATAATTTCATCAATTCATAAAGGATCTAAATTGAGCAATAAAAATAATCTCTCTGAAGTTACATTTAGTAGATATTCTTTAGCTCTTTACGAATTAGCGGAAGAGTCAAATTTAGTTAAGGATATAGAAAATCAAGCTTCAATAATTGTTGATTTGATATCTAGAAGTGACGATTTAAAATTTTGTATTAAAAGTCCAACAATAAATAAGTCTGAGTTGGAAAAGTTAATAAATATAATATCTGAAAAGACTAATATAAATGAACTTTTTAAAAAATTTCTTTCATTTCTTATTCATAAAAGAAGATTTTTTTATGTTGATAAAATCTTAAAAGAATTCATTGAAACTTGTTCAAAAAAAAGAGGTGAAATAAAAGCTGAATTAATATCCGCAAAGAAATTAAGTGAAAACGATATAGAAAATGTTAAAAAAGATTTATCAGATTCCTTTAATTCAAAAATAAGACTAAGTTACAAAAACGATACAAGTTTAGTTGGTGGTCTGATCTTACAAGTTGGAAGTACCATGATTGATACGTCAATTAAAAATAAATTACAAAAAATTGAAAAACAAATGATAGAGGCATAAATGGAAATAAATCCTTCAGAAGTTACAAAAATATTAAAAGAGCAAATAAAGAAATTTGGTGATAAGGCTGAAATCACAGAGGTAGGACAGGTTTTATCTGTTGGGGACGGTATAGCAAGAGTATATGGATTAGACAACGTTCAAGCAGGTGAAATGGTAGAGTTTTCTGATGGATCTAAGGGTATGGCTTTAAACTTAGAAAGTGAAAATGTTGGTGTTGTAATATTTGGAGATGATAGAGCAATTAAGGAAGGAGACACTGTAAAAAGAACTGGTGAAATTGTAGATACTCCAATTGGAAAGGAATTACTTGGTAGAGTGGTCGACGGTTTAGGGAATCCAATTGATGGCAAAGGTGCTTTGGATAAAAATATTAAAAAGAGCAGAGTTGAAGTAAAAGCGCCAGGAATTATTCCAAGAAAATCTGTAAGCGAGCCGATGCAATCAGGTTTAAAAGCAATTGATAGTTTAGTTCCTATTGGAAGAGGACAACGCGAGTTGATTATAGGAGACAGACAAACAGGTAAAACTGCAGTTGCAGTTGATACAATAATTAATCAAAAAAAAATTAATGAGAGTGGAGATGAAACGCAAAAGTTATATTGCATTTATGTTGCAATAGGACAAAAAAGATCAACAGTAAGACAAATTCAAAAGACATTAGAAGAAGCTGGAGCAATGGAATATACAACTATTGTTGCTGCAACAGCTTCAGATGCAGCTCCATTACAGTTTTTAGCACCATATACCGGTTGTACAATGGGGGAATTTTTCAGAGACAACGGTATGCATGCTTTAATAGTTTATGATGATTTATCTAAGCAAGCCGTTGCCTATAGACAAATGTCTTTATTGTTAAGAAGACCTCCTGGAAGAGAGGCCTATCCTGGTGATGTATTTTACCTTCATAGCAGATTACTAGAAAGAGCTGCTAAACTTGGAGATGAGCATGGTGGAGGTTCTTTGACAGCATTACCAATAATTGAAACACAAGCTGGAGATGTTTCTGCTTACATACCAACAAATGTTATATCTATTACTGATGGGCAAATATTTTTAGAAACAAATTTATTTAACCAAGGAATTAGACCCGCAATTAACGTTGGTCTTTCAGTTTCAAGAGTTGGATCAGCTGCACAAACAAAAGCAATGAAAAAGGTTTCAGGATCAATGAAGTTAGAACTGGCTCAATACAGAGAAATGGCAGCTTTTGCTCAATTTGGATCTGATCTTGACGCCTCAACTCAAAAGCTGTTAAATAGAGGTTCGAAGCTAACTGAGCTTTTAAAACAAAAACAATTTTCTCCAATGACAGTTGCTGAACAAGTTATTTCAGTATTTTGTGGAGTAAGGGGATATCTTGACGATGTAGATCAAAAAGATATTTCTGATTTTGAAAATAAAATTTTGCAAAAATGTAAAAATGATAAACCAGAAATTTTAGAGGCTATTTCAAGTGCAGGTAAACTAGAAGAAGATACTGAAAAAATGTTAATTGAATTAATTAACGAATTTAAGAAAGGTTTAAAATAAAAGCAAATGGCAAGTTTAGATGATCTAAAAAAAAGAATAACAAGCGTGAAATCAACACAAAAGATAACTAAGGCAATGAAAATGGTAGCCGCAGCAAAACTTAAAAAAGCTCAGGAAAATGCAGAGAAGGGTCGTCCATATTCTGAAAAAATGAATAATATAATATTAAATTTATCAAATGGA
Source organism: uncultured Pelagibacteraceae bacterium (assembly GCA_902515985.1). Lineage (GTDB taxonomy): Bacteria > Pseudomonadota > Alphaproteobacteria > Pelagibacterales > Pelagibacteraceae > Pelagibacter. The sequence continues at coordinate 80,912 of CABXWY010000003.1, read as the reverse complement.
ATATCGGATAAAGAAAATGCACCAAAGCTTCTAGCTGGAACAGGTCAAGACAAAGTGCATTTATGTGTGGTATTAACATCAGATAGAGGTCTTTGTGGTGGTTTTAACTCAAATATTATTAAAAAAGCAAAAGCATACTTTAGCAAAATGGCAAGTGAAGGGAAAAATTTTAAAATTATAACTGTAGGATCCAAGGGTAATGATCAGCTTAAGAGACAATATAATGACAAAATAGTGGAGAGAATATCGTTTAAAGACTCGAAAAACGTAAATTTTTTTGACGCTGAAAAGGTCTCAAAGATGATTATTGAAAGCTTCCAAAAAAATGAATTCGATGTATGTACAATTTTTTATAATAAATTTAAGAATGTAATCACTCAAATTCCACAGGCTCAGCAAATAATACCCTTGAAATCCTCTGACACTAAAAAGGAAGATGAAAAGGATAATTACGAATTTGAACCAGAAGAAGATGAAATATTAGGAAATTTGTTGCCAAAAAATATTTCTACACAAATTTTTAAAGCTATGTTAGAAAATTCAGCTAGCGAGCAAGGTTCTAGAATGAGTGCTATGGATAATGCAACAAGAAATGCTGGAGAAATGGTTGATAAGTTGACTATTCAGTATAATAGAAGCAGACAAGCAGCTATTACAAAAGAACTAATAGAAATAATATCAGGAGCGGAAAGTTTATAATTATGAGAAAAGGAAAAATTACACAAATTATTGGTGCGGTAGTTGACGTTAAGTTTGACGGAGAACTGCCTGAAATTTTAACTGCCTTAGAGTGCAAAAATGGAGATAATAGGCTAGTGTTGGAAGTTGCCCAACATCTTGGAGAAACAAGTGTAAGAACTATTGCAATGGATGCAACAGAAGGTTTAAAGAGAGGAGACGAAGTTACAGATACTGGAGCTCCTATAAAGGTACCAGTTGGTCCAGAAACTTTAGGAAGAATTGTAAATGTAATTGGAGAGCCAATTGATGAAAAGGGTGAGATCAATACAAAAGAAAATTGGCCAATACATAGAGCTGCCCCAGAATTTAATGATCAATCAACCGAAACAGAAATCTTAGTTACTGGAATTAAGGTTGTTGATCTGTTAGCTCCTTACGCTAAAGGAGGAAAAATTGGTTTATTTGGCGGTGCAGGTGTAGGAAAAACAGTTTTAATTATGGAATTAATCAACAACGTAGCAAAAGCACACGGTGGATTCTCAGTTTTTGCAGGAGTTGGAGAAAGAACAAGAGAAGGAAATGATCTTTATCATGAAATGATTGAGTCTGGAGTAATAAAACCAGATGGAGCAGGTTCAAAGGCCGCTTTAGTTTACGGTCAAATGAACGAACCTCCAGGAGCAAGAGCAAGAGTTGCTTTATCAGGACTTACAGTTGCTGAGTATTTTAGAGACCAAGAAGGTCAAGATGTATTATTTTTTGTTGATAATATATTTAGATTCACACAGGCAGGCTCAGAAGTGTCTGCATTGCTAGGACGTATCCCATCTGCAGTTGGCTATCAACCGACTTTAGCAACAGACATGGGAAATTTACAAGAAAGAATCACAACTACTAACAAAGGATCAATTACATCAGTGCAGGCAATATATGTACCTGCTGACGATTTAACCGATCCAGCACCAGCAACCTCATTCTCACACCTTGATGCTACAACCGTTCTTTCAAGACAAATAGCTGAGTTGGGAATTTATCCAGCAGTCGATCCACTTGACTCGACCTCTAGAATTTTAGATCCGAGAATAGTTGGTGATGAACATTACAGAGTCGCAAGAGAAGTTCAAAAAATTTTACAAACTTATAAATCTCTGCAAGATATTATCGCAATTTTAGGTATGGATGAATTATCCGAGGAAGATAAATTAACTGTTGCCAGAGCTAGAAAAATACAAAGATTTTTGTCACAACCGTTTTTTGTTGCAGAAGTTTTTACTGGTTCACCAGGAAAATTAGTAGATTTAGAAGCAACAATCAAAGGCTTTGATGCAATTTGTAAGGGTGAGTATGATCATTTGCCCGAAGCAGCTTTTTATATGGTTGGAACTATAGAAGAAGCCATAGAGAAAGCTGAGAAAATGTCAAAAGATGCTGCTTAATGAGTGAAGAATTTAAATTAGAAATAGTTAATCCTGAAAAATCTTTTCTCAGCAAAGAAGATGTTGCAGAGGTTTTGGTACCTGCTTATGAAGGAGATATGGGTATATTAAAAGATCATATTTCTATTATTTCGTTTCTGAAGCCAGGAATACTAAAAGTTTTTTCAAAAAGTGGAGAAGATAAATACTATGTTGAAGATGGTATAATAGAGTTTAAAGATAATACATTATCAATTTTGACAAGTTCAATATTTAATCTAGACAAAATAGATAGAAGCTATGTATCACAGTCATTAAGCGAGACAGAAAAACTATTAAGCAAAGAAGATTTAGACGATCAAAGTAGATTTTTAATATCTCAAAAAATCGATGTATTAAAATCTATAAGCTCTAATTAGTAACTATTTTTTTTATCTCACTAGTAACTTTTTTGTAAACATCTTTTTTAAAGTCAACTACAACATCAATTAACTGATCAATTTCTACCCATTTCCACTCTAGGAATTCAGGTTTAGTAGTGTTTACATTAATTTCATCGTCAGACCCATTAAATTTCATAATGAACCATTTTTGTTTTTGACCTTTAAATTTTCCTCTCCATATTATCCCTAAAAGATGATTTGGAAGTAAGTAGGTAATAAAAGCATCAATCTCTTTAATTAGTGTAACATTTTTAATACTTGTTTCCTCTCGGAGCTCTCTTATGGCCGCATCAAAATAATTTTCATTTTCATCTTTACCACCTTGAGGCATTTGCCAAAAATTTTTTGGATTATCAATTCTTTTTGCAACAAAAACTTTATTTTTTGAATTTAAAACTACTATCCCCACACCATCTCTTAGTGGTAGTTTGTTAAAATCAATTTTCATTTTAGCCGTTTAAAAGTTTTACAGCAAAGTCCAATTGATTATCACTTTCTGTATCAATTCTAAACTCGTCAGAACTTTCAGAGACTTCAATATCTGGGTCAACTCCAACTTCAGAAATTGATACTCCAGATGGAAGATAATATTTTGAAATAGTTAATCTTATAGCCCCTTTATTTTTCAATGGAATGATTGATTGTACAGAGCCTTTACCATAAGTAGTCTCTCCAATAAGTATAGCTCTTTTATGATCTTTTAAAGCGCCTGCTAATATTTCAGATGCAGAAGCCGAACCATTATTAATTAAAACTAATAAAGTTTTTCCATTTAGTATGTCACCTTCATTTGCAAACCATTTTCTATTTTCATTTTCTTTTCTTGATTTAGTAGAAACAATCTCTCCATTTGAAAGAAAGAAATCAGAAATTTTTATTGCTTGAGAAAGTAATCCTCCAGGATTATTTCTTAAATCTAATATATATCCTTTTATATTTTTATCTTTATTAAACTCTCTTATTTTTTTTCTTACTTGTGAACTACTATTTTCATTAAAAGCCGTTAATCTTATATACCCAATATTTTTATCTATCTTTTTTGATTTAACAGACTGAATCTTGATTATTTTTCTAGTAATATTAAAAACTAAAGCCTTCCTTTCTCCTATTCTTCTAACAGTAATTTCTATATCTGAACCAACAGGTCCTCTCATTAAATCTACCGCTTCACTTAAAGTTTTACCTTGAACCTGATGTTCGTTTATTTTTACAATATAATCTCCTGCTTTTACCCCAACCTCGTATGCTGGCGATTCGTCCAAAGGTGAAATGACCTTCACAACACCAGCTTCCATGCTGACCTCAATACCTAAGCCACCAAATTCACCACTTGTTTCAGTTCTCATGCTATCAAAACTTTCTGGAGACATATATGCTGAATAAGGGTCTAAAGATTGAAGCACACCATTTATTGCTGCATCCATAACTTCATTCTGATTAATTTCATCAACATATTCTTTATTAATTTTGTCAAGAACATCACTAAAAATATCAATTTTTTCGTAAATAGTGGTTTCGTCATTTGCACTATGTAAAGATTTTGAAGAGATAAATAATATTAAAAATAATAATCCAGTAAATTTAAATAATTTCATATAATTAATTTTTCTTTTGGAATTAGTTCTGACCACATCTTCTCTAATTCGTAAAACTTTCTTTTTTCAGGGTTAAAAATATGAATTATTATATCAATGCCATCAATAAGCTTCCAATCACTACTTTCGCTTCCTTCAACTTTACAATTTTTAACTCCACTTAATTTAATTTTGTCTACTACCTGTTCGGATAAGGCTTGAATATGTCTGGATGAAGTACCACTAGCAATAATCATATAATCTGCAATTGAACTTTTATTTTTCAAATCAATACTTACGATATCTAAAGCTTTATTAGTGTCTAGTGTTTTTAGGATTAATGCTTTTAGATTTGAAATTTTATCCATTAATTTTAATCCAGATTATCAAATTTTTCTTAATTGAGAAGATGAAATATTAACTTTATTGAATTTAATAAATTTCAACCTTTTTTTATCAATTTTTTTATAGGCCACAGATTTAAGACATTTTGTCTTATAATTTTCTCTATCAAAAACTAATACTTTACAATTCTTTGGAATTTCTTTCCAATTTTTCCATTTGTGGAAATTTATAAGATTATCTGCACCAATGATAAAATAAAAATCATTATTGATATATTTTTTAATCAAATATTTTATGTATTTATAGGCTCTATTAGATTTACATTTATTTTCTACAAAAATAACTTTTATAAATTTGTATTTAATACTTAATTTTTTTGCTAGGTTTATTCTTCGAGACAAGCTATAGAAACTCTTTTTTTTAAAAGGATTTTTTTTTGTAACAACCCAAAAAACATTTTTTAGATTAAATCTTTTTTTTGCCTCTTTTGAAATTTTGATATGACCTATGTGTGCTGGATCGAAGCTACCTCCTAAAATTCCAATTTTTTTTTTAAATTTTTTATTCAATTTATTTTCTTATTTGTCCTGATCCAATAACCTCATATTTATAAGATACTAATTGACCTAAACCAACTGGACCTCTTGGCGGTAAGCTATTCGTAGAAATTCCCACCTCTGCTCCAAAACCAAATTCACTACCATCGGCAAATTGGGTTGATGTATTATGCATAGCTATTGAACTTTTTATATTCTTTAAAAAAATTTTAGATATGGTTTTATTCTTACAAATAATTGCATCGGTGTGTTGTGTTCCATATTTATTTATATGATTAATAGCTTCGATTACATTTTTAACTGATTTAATAGATACCTTTGAAGTTAAATATTCAGTGTTCCAATCCTTTTCAGATGCTAAAAAACTATTTCCCTTAAAAACTTTTCTAATTTTGTTATCGGCATAAACTACACATCCATTGTTCTCTAGTTTGCTGATTAACAATTTAGAAAATTTTTTTACTAATTTATCATTTAATAAAATAGTTTCTGTTGCACCACAAATTGCAGTGTTTCTTAACTTTGCATTCAAAACTACTTTAAGAGCCATTTTTAAATTTGCGCTACTATCAATGTAGGTATGACACAATCCCTCTAGATGACCAATAACTGGCAATTTTGAGATATCCTGAACTTTTTTGACTAAGCTTTTTCCACCTCTTGGGATTATTATATCAATATATTTTGTCATTTTAGAGAGCATGTGATCTACAACTTTTCTACTTCTCATGTCCACAAATTGAACAAAATTAGAATCAATTTTGTGAAATTTTAAAGATTTTCTAAACAGGTTAGATAAAATTTTATTGGTAAAATAAGCTTCGGAGCCTCCTTTTAAAATAACAGAATTTCCTGATTTAAAGCACAAGCACGAAACATCTGAGGTAACATTTGGTCTGCTTTCATAAATTACTCCTATTACTCCTATTGGAACTGAAACTTTTTTAATTTTTAACCCGTTTGGTCTTTTCCACTGATCCAATATTCTATCAGTTGGGTCTTTTAATTTTGATATTGAATTGATCGAATTTATAATGTCTTTAAGTTTTTTTTTATTTAATTCTAACCTGGAAATAAAATTATCTTTTAATCCAATTTTTTTTGCGTAATTAATATCTTTTTTATTTTGTAGTAATATAGATTTTTTATTTTTTTGAATTGAAATTGCATAATGATTTAAAACTTTATTTTTCAACTCGGTTTTGACCTTGTTTTCAAAAGCCTTTTTGGATTTTCTTCCAATTATTTCAAAATATCTTTTTATCATATGGCCACCATATCATCCTTATGGACAACTTCAGATTTTGCAATATATCCCAATAATTGCTGTATTTTATTTGAATGCTGACCCTTTATTTTTACTATTTCCTCAGAGGTAAAAGAACTTAAACCTCTAGCATATTCAATCATATTTTTATTGAGAATTTTAATGTGGTCGCCCTTACTAAATTTTCCATTTACTTTTGTAATACCAGCTGCAAGCAAACTTTTACCTTGCTTTAAAGCTTTAATTGCTCCATCGTCAATAATTAATTCACCTTTTGGAGAAATTGAGCTTATTATCCATTTTTTTCTTGCATCAAGTTTAGACACTTCTGTAATAAACCAGGTACAATTATTTTTTTTTTGAATTTGGTCTAGAGGTCTTAAAATCAGTCCATTTGCAATTGCCATTTGACATCCAGATTTTTGACAGACTTTTGCTGCATCAATTTTGGTCTTCATTCCACCGGTTCCATATATACCACTTTCATTACTTGCAATTTTCTCAATTTTTTCATCAATTTTATTAATTTCTTTAATTAAGGTTGCATCTTCAAATAATTTAGGATTTTTTGTATAAAGGCCATTAACATCTGAAAGTAAAATTAAACAATCAGCACTTGAAATTTGAGCTACTCTAGAGGCTAATCTGTCGTTATCACCATATTTTATTTCAGATGTAGCGATGCTATCATTTTCATTAACTATAGGTACAAAACCAAGTTGAAATAAATTATTTATCGTTCTTTTAGCGTTGATTGCTCTCCTTCTTTGCTCAGTATCTTCAAGAGTTAGCAGAATCTGAGAAAGATTTAATCTTACCTTATTAAAGCTTTTTTTAAAAAGGTTCATTAATTCTATTTGTCCAATTGATGCAACTGCTTGACTTTTATCTAATTTTAAATTTGTTTTTTTTAATTTTAATTTTTTACATCCTAAAGCTATAGCACCAGAAGTAATAATAATCACTTTCTTACCTTGATCTACCAGTTTTTTAACATCTTTAGAGAATTCGATTAACCATTTTGTCCTTATTTTCATATTGTTATCAATTAATAAAGATGATCCAATTTTTATAGCAACAATTTTTGAATTTTTAAGATACATAATTTAATAATTTAGATTTTATATTCGAAACACTTCTTGATTGAATTGTTGACATTTTAAATGTTTTCTTTTTTATTTTTATTTCAAAATCTTTTACTTTTTTGTCTATATTTTTCTTTTGAAGTAAGTCAATTTTATTAAATACTATAATTTCTTTTTTTTTAATCAATTCCTTTCCATAATTTTTAAGCTCATTTCTTACTTGTTTATATGATGATACAAGATCTTCCTCGTTAATATCTATTAAATGAAGAAGTGTTTTACATCTTTCAATGTGTTTTAAAAATTTAATTCCTAAACCTACACCTGAATGTGCTCCTTCAATTAAACCAGGTATATCAGCAAGAATAATTTCTTTGTCATCATAAACTGTGACCCCTAGATTAGGATTTAGTGTTGTAAATTTATAATTTGCAATTTTTGGTTTTGCGCTTGTCATTGAAGCAAGCAAACTTGATTTTCCTGCATTAGGAAGCCCAATAATACCAATATCAGCAATTGTTTTTAATTGAAGCCAAATCCAGAATTCTTCACCTTTTATACCTTTGGTAAATTTTTTGGGTGCTCTGTTCGTTGATGATTTAAATTTAGTATTTCCAAAACCTCCTTTTCCTCCAGACGCAACGACAAATTCATCATTATTCTTTTTAAAATCGAAAATAAGTGTCTTATTATCTTCCTCAAAAACTTGAGTTCCGATTGGGACCTTTAAATAAAGGTTCTCTCCACCTTTACCAGTCATTTTTTTTCCTTTACCATCTCCTCCTCTTTGAGCCTTGAAATGTTGCTGATATCTATAATCGATTAATGTATTTAAGTTTCTTTCAGATTTTAAAATTACTGATCCACCTTTGCCGCCATCACCACCATCTGGTCCTCCGAATTCTATAAATTTTTCTCTTCTAAAACTTGGAGATCCTGATCCACCATCACCCGCTTTAACAAATATTTTGACTTGATCTAAAAATTTCATAATACAACACCTTTATTTTAATATGTTGTATATTAATTGGGCTTTACAGATACAAAAGTTCTATCTGATTTTGTTTTTTTGAATTCAACTGTTCCTTTAATTTTTGAAAAAATTGAATGATCTTTTCCCATTCCGACATGTTCTCCAGGAAATATTTTTGTACCTCTTTGTCTTACAATTATATTACCCGGAATGACTTTTTGACCTGCATAAATTTTGACACCAAGTCTTCTACCAGCACTATCTCTTCCGTTTCTTGACGATCCACCTGCTTTTTTTGTTGCCATAATTTATTCCGTATATTTACTTTTTAGCCTATTCTTTTTTAGTTTTTTCTTTGACTACTTTTTTATATTTTTCAGCTTCTGATAGTACTTTACCATCTTTAGCAAATATCTTACTTATTCTTACCAATGTAAATTCCTGTCTATGTCCATTTTTCCTTCTTGAATTTTTTCTTCTTCTCTTCTTGAAAACTAAAACAGTTCTATTTTTACCATTTTTTAAAATCTCAGCTTCAACTTTTGCACCTTCAATTTTAGGTGACCCTACTTCTGTATTTTTTTCATCTCCATAAGCCAAGATATTCTTAAACTCCACTTTATCTTTTTCGATCAATTTTTCAACTTTAAGAATTTCTCCAGCTTTAACTTTGTACTGTTTTCCACCAGTTTGTATTATTGCAAATGACATAAAGTTTATTCTAAATAATGCTGCAATATAGATCTAACCTACTTTTAGTCAAGATATATCGTTTAAAAATTGTCCTTTAAATCCCGTAATTTTGAAAATTCCTTTAGGTTCTTTGCTCTTAAAAAAATATTGCAATTTAATTCATCTTTTATTGAAGTTGGCACAGTAGGAAGTCCATTATTTAATTTTTTTTTAATATCAATAATTTTTCTATTTAGTTCAGGATTATTTTCATCAAATTTGTTGCAAAAAATAGAATTATTTAATGTATATTCGTGTCCAAAATATACTTTGGTCACTGGAGGCAAACTTTTTAATTTTGTTAATGAATTGAACATATCCTCATGACTTCCCTCAAAAACTCTTCCACATCCTAAAGAGAATAATGTGTCTCCAGTAAAGACTATTTTTTCATTAAAAAAGTAAAAACAGATATGTCCTAAAGTATGTCCTGGAACGTGAATAACTTTAAATTCAAATAAATCATCCTTCCAAACTTGACCGTCATTCAAAAATATATCAATCTTAGGAATTCTTTCTCTATCATCTTTAGAGGCAAGAATTTTCGCATTAAACTTATCTTTTAGAACTTTGTTACCACCAATATGATCCCCGTGATGATGGCTGTTTAGTATATATTTTAAATTTATTTTATTTTCTTCGATGTATTTCAAAACTGGTTTGGCTTCTCCAGGATCAATTATACACGCATCAGAATTTTTTTCGTTAATCAATAAATATGAAAAGTTATCTTGAAGGCATTTGATTATTTCTATTTTCATTTTACTTTTCCAATACAAAAATTCCTAATTCAGAAAAAAAATTATGAAACTTTAAATTTTTTAGGTTAATTTTAATATCCCTTTTTTTACAATAATTTTCGAAATCTTTAATCGTGCACATGTGTAGGTTTGGAGTGTTGTACCATTCATTTGGTAAGTTTTTAGTTACTGGCATTGTACCTTTTAAAAGTAAATGTAATCTAACTTTCCAATGTCCAAAATTAGGAATTGATACTATTGCTTTTTTTCCAACCCTAAGTAATTCATTCAATACATTTTCTGGATTTAAGAAAGCCTGTAAAGTTTGACTGAGAATTACAAAATCGAAAGAACCATCTGGAAATTGCTTTAAATCTTTTTCTGCGTTGCCCTCGATGACTGTTAAACCTTTTTCAACACACTTTTGTACGTTGGATTTTGATAACTCAATTCCTCTAATATCTTTGCTAATATTTTCTGTAATATATTTCATAAGTTCACCATTTCCACATCCTACATCTAAGACTTTAGAATTTTGAGTTACCAATTTTGCAATATTATAAAATTCTTTTTTCATTTAATTTGTTTGTAAGAAGTATTTAAAAAATATTTAACGGTTTTTAAAAAATCTGGAATATCAAGTAAAAAAGAATCATGACCCTTATCAGAAGAAATTTCGACAAATCCTACGTTTTTACCAATAGCATTTAGAGCAATTACAATATCTCTATTTTCAGAAGTTGGATAAAGCCAATCTGAAGTAAACGATATAATAAAAAACTTAGTATCACTTTTCTCGAAAGCTTTTGATAAATTTCCACCAAATTTTTTTGTTAAGTCAAAATAATCCATAGCTCTTGTAATATACAAATAGCTATTTGCATCAAATCTATCTACAAAAACTGATCCTTGATATCTTAAATAACTTTCTATTTGAAAGTCAGCATCAAAACTAAATTTTAAATCATCTCTTTCTTGCAATTTTCTCCCAAATTTTTCTTGCAGTCCTGCTTTAGATAAATAAGTTATATGTGCTGCCATTCTAGCAACAGCAAGCCCTTTATCTGGCTGTTTATTTTGTTCTTCATAAAACCCATCTTGCCAATTTCTATCAGCCATTATTGATTGTCTGCCAAGTTCATTTAGGGCTATATTTTGAGCTGAATGACTTGCAGTACAAGCAATTGGAATTGCAGTAAGAGCCATATTAGGAAAATTAGATACAAACTGAAGTACTTGCATTCCACCCATAGATCCTCCAATAACACTGAATAACTTTTCAATTTTAAAATATTCTAAGAGATTATACTGAGCATTAACCATGTCATTAATTGTGATAACTGGAAAGTTTGTACCATAAGGTTTTTTTGATTCAGGATTAATATCACTTGGACCAAAAGAACCCATACATCCACCTATAACATTTGCTGCAATTACAAAATATTTATCAGTATCAATTGCCTTTCCAGGTCCAAGAGCATAACTCCACCAACCATCTTTTTTTGTAATTGGATTAATTCCTGATGCAAATTGATCTCCAGTTAAAGCATGAAAAATTAATATAGCATTACTTCTGTTGCCATTTAATTTTCCATAAGTTTCATATGCTAATGGGTAATTATTAATCGTCTGTCCACAATCTAATTTTAACGGTTTTTCAATAATTATTTTCTTTATATCTTTAAATTTGCTCATATTTATATGCTGATGAATTGGAAAAAAAAACTTATTTAGCGGTTTTTTTTAAGCGCTCGCAATTCAGTTTAAATCAGCGCAAAGAGAATTTACATTATAGGATTTTATATGTCAAATTTTTATAGAAATTTTACTTATTTAATTTAAATAAATTATAATTTAACTATATATAGCAGAAACACATAAAATTATGAATTTAGCTAAATTTAAAAAATTGAAATTTCAATCTTATAAGCCAGGAAAATATGAAATTCCAAATTTAAAAGAAACTAGAAAAATAATCAAATTATCCGCAAATGAATCTGCATTAGGCGCAAGCTCAAAAGTAAAAGCAATATTAAGAAAAAATGTAAGAACTTCAAAATATCCAGATTACACTTCCAAATTATTAAGAAAACAAATTTCAATTAAATTTAAGTGTGATGCCAATAAAGTAATTTGTGGATCTGGATCTGATGAGATTATTCAAATGCTATGCCAATTATTTTTAAGCAAAGGTGATCAAGTAATTGTTCCAGAATTTAGTTTTTTAATGTATAGAATTTATGCATCTATTTCAGGTGCTAAAGTAATTTTTTCAAAAGAGAAAAACTTTAGGATTTCAATAGATAATATAATTAAAAAAGTGAATAAAAAAACTAAAATAGTTTTTTTAGCAAATCCAAATAATCCTACAGGTACATATCTATACAGAAATGAATTAATAAATTTAAGAAAAAAATTAAGAAAAGATATTCTGTTAGTAATAGATGATGCATATTATGAATATATGAAGGATAATAAATATGCATCAGGATTAAAGATTTTCAAGAATTCTAAAAATGTTTTTATATTAAGAACATTTTCGAAAATTTATGGATTGGCAGCTTTAAGAATTGGTTGGGGTTATGGAGATAAAAAAATAATCCAGGCTTTGAATTTTATTAAACCACCATTTAATGTGAATAAAATTGCACAATTATGTGCAATTGAGGCTTTAAAGGATAATAAATTTATTAATAAATCAATTAAACATAATTTATACTGGAGCAAAAAAATTAAAAAAAGTTTAGAAGAATTTAATATTTACTCAAACAAAATAAGTGCAAATTTTCTTTTACTTAATTTTAATCGTTGTAAATTATCAGCAATTTCAATTGAAAAAAAACTAGAAAGTAAAGGAATTATACTTAGAGAAATGAATACTTATGGGATCGGTAACCATTTGAGATTAACTATTGGTAACAGCGTAGAAAATAAATTATTTTTGAAAGAGGTAAAAAAAATATTTATAAATGTTTAAAAAAATTTTAATCGTTGGATGTGGCTTAATTGGCTCTTCAATTTTAAGAGCTACAATTAAAAAAAAAATATCAAAAAAAATTATTATTTTAGAAAAATCAAAAAAACACATTAAACAAATTAAAAGACTAAGATTAAATTGTGAAGTTTTAAAAGACCCCAAACAACAAATTCCTAATATGGATATGATAATAATTTGTACACATTTAGGTGAATATTTAAAAATTTTTAAAAAAATAGAAAAATATATTAATAAAAATACAATAGTTACCGATGTTAGCTCAGCAAAGGAAACAATATTTAGAAAAATAAAACCTAAAATTAAAAAAAATATAAGTTGGATTTCAAGCCATCCAATTGCAGGTTCTGAAGTAAGTGGTCCTAAGTTTGGAAATGAAAAATTATTTTCTGATAAATGGTGTGTTTTAATAAAAGATAGAAATATAAATAAAAAACATATGGAAATTTTATCTAAATTTTGGGTCAAAATTGGATGCAATATAGTTTACATGAATTTAAAAGAGCACGATCATATTTTTTCAATTACAAGCCATATTCCGCACCTTATTGCATATAATATGGTAAAAACGGCAATGAACTTTGAGAAGAAAAAAAAATCAAATATAGTTAAATTTAGTGCAGGCGGTCTGAGAGATTTTACAAGAACTGCAGCTTCAAATGAGATTATGTGGAAGGATATTTTTCTCAATAATCATAAAAACATTACAAAGGGAATTGACCTCTTCTTAAACAATATGCGTAAAATAAAAAAACTAATTAATACAAAAAATGAGAAAAAATTAATTAAAATAATGAAAGAGTCTAAAAAAATTCGAAAAAAAATAGTATCTTCAAAACAAGACGTTAATTTACCTGACTTTGGAAGAAGATAGAGCATTTTCTAAATCTTGAATATAATTTTTAAATTTTGCAGTACCTTTCAATGAGTCTTTATAAATGGGTTTTCTTGCTTGGCTAAAACTTACAGTTTTAATTGATTTTTTATTTTTGTAATATTCTAAACACCCATCTTGCCAATCTAACCCACAAAAAGTAATTATTTCTCTAATTTTGCTTTCGGGATTATTTATTAAATCTTCATAATTTAGGTCATAAATATCTTTATTAAAAGTACTCTTCCAATAAGACATTAAATTTAGATAAATATTGTAATAACTTGCTATGTCTTGGGCATTATTGGAAAATAACATTCCTCCCTCAAAATCATTTTTGTAAATAGACCAACTGTTTTCAAGAGGATCTCTTTTGCAATGAATTATAATTGCATTTGGAAATATTAATTTAATTAATCCTATCCATCTAAAGTTAAGTGGTGCTTTATCAGTAACAACATCAGAACTTGTCATCTTTTCAATTATAGTTAAATAATTTTCTTTAAATTTTGCAAGATCTTTCTCTATGTTTTGTTCTTCTTCAAAATTTTCTAGATATCTTCTGAAGTACCGGTCTAAAAATGGCAATTCTCCAGAACCATAAACTTTGTCGTGACTAGATATAATTTGTTCCACTAAAGATGTTCCTGTTCTAGGCATACCTAAAATAAATATTATTTTTTTTTTATTTTCAGTTATTTGAAAATTTTTAATTTTAGTATTTTCATGAAAATTTTTTATTTTCGTAAAAAATTTGATTTCGTTATTAATATCGAATTTTGTTAACTGTTTTTTAATATCGTTTGCCATCTTAATATACTCAAAAGATTTTTTATATTCACTAATATCCTCGTATATTTTACCTAAAGCAAAAGATAAATCTTTTATATTTGATCTATGAAGATTTTTATTTTTTATTTTTTCTTCTAAAGAGGAAATATATTTATCACCCTTTTTATATTTTTTTAACATTGCTAGACTTTTATCAGCTCTTGTAAAATCTTTATTAATATCCAAAGTTTTTCGATAATATTTTTCTGCTTCGGTATATCTTCCTAGAGTTTGAAGAAATGATGCATAATTATAATTTGTCTCCAAAACATTGTCATTAATACTCAAAGCCTTTAAGTAAAGCCTCTCACTTTCATTTGTATTATTAATTTCATTGTATAAACCAGCAAGATTATTAATAGTATTTATAAATCTTGGATTTAATTCTAGAACCTTTTTAAAATAACTTTCTGCTTTGACATAATCTTTTTGTTTGTAATATCCTAATCCAATATTATTTAAAAAATTTGTATTATTTTTACTTTTTTTTAATGCATCATTTAATAGGTTAATTGATTTATCATATTCACCTTTCGCTTGGTAAGTAAGAGCCAAAAGGTTATATAATGCCTCTTGTTTTGGAAATTTTTTAATTAAATAATTTGTTTCAAAAATAACCTCATCATAATAACCAAAATTCATTTTATTGACTAAAATATTAAATTTTTCCTCTATATTCATATTTTAAATTTTTATAATTTTTTTTACTTTTAGTTTTGTTGTTTTATTAATTAATCCAACAGTTTTTTTAATATTCATAATAAGCACTCTTTTTCTTGGCCCATAAGCATGAATTAGTTTACTTTTATCTAAACAAGCTGCCACATGACCTTTCCAATAAATAATATCTCCTTTTGAAAATTCAATCACTTTTTTTCTACCTTTTTTAAATTTTATTTGATCTTTTGTATCCCTTGGAAAAAATTTATTATTATAAAGATAGAATAATTGAATAAGTGCTGAACAATCAATACCATTATATGATTTTCCTCCCCATAAATATTTACAATTTCTGAAATAATAAAAAATCTTTATAAAATTTTTTTCTTTATGTTTTATTAGTTTGAGATCTTTTTTTTTAACCCACTTACCCTTTTCAAATTCTATAAATTTTTTTTTCTCATTTATAACTGGCAATCTACTATTAAAAGTGAGAAATTCTTTTTTACCATTTTGTGAAAATATTCTAGTTTTTAATTTATAAGTTTTAAATATTATTTTTAATTTTCGTTTAAGTTTTTCTTTTTTGATATAACCAGAATAATTATCACTTAGTGTTCTAATTTTTATCCATTTATTTTTAGTCCCAAGAACTCTGATTTTTTCACCATAAATAATCTGACTACTTACTTCAGAATTAGTTGATGGTCTTTTATAAATATTCCTTATTATTGAGGTTGAGTACAATTCAGTCATTTAGTTTAATTTTACTTTTTATTATATAAAGAAGAACAAGTGATGGAATTACCATTATTGCTGTAATTATAAAAAATATTCCCCAATCACCATTCAACCAATCAACCAAAGCTCCAGAGGAAGATGCAAGTGTTGTTCTTCCAGCTGTTCCTAAAGAAGCAAGAAGAGCGTATTGAGTTGCGGTGTAATTTCTGTCAACCAACAAGGATATAAAGGCAACAAATGCTACAGTAGCAAAAGCGGCAGCCATATCATCTAAAATTACAGCAATAGCAAATAATAAATAAGATTTATCGCTCCATGCTAAAAAGGAAAAAAGAACGTTTGTTAATGCCATCAATATTCCAGCTAAAAACATTGACTTAATAACACCAGACCTAATCGCGAACATACCACCTAATAGTGTGAAGATAACTGTTGTGATCCATCCAAAAGTTTTCGAATAAAGAGCTATGTCAGATTTTGAAAAACCAATTTCCTTATAAAAAATCACTGACATTCTTCCTAAAAAAGCTTCTCCTATTTTAAAAAGAAAAATAAAACTTATAATTCCAATGGCTATTCCTTTTCCATTGTTTTTAAAAAAACTTATTAAAGGTCCTGAAATTGTTGAGGATATCCAAGCTAAAAATTTAGTAAATAAATTATTATAATTCAATTTTTGTAAAATTTTTTTATCTAATTCAAGATGTGAATTTTTGATATTTAAAAAATTTCGTTCATTTATAAATAAGATTCCAATATTTAATAAAATTACAATTACTCCTAGGCCCAAAAAAGATAATTGCCAATAATTTTCTAGACCTAAATTTTCTAAATAATCTGCCAATGTAAGAGCAATAACACCTCCTAATTTATAACCTGACCACCAACCAACGACTGCTATAGCTGCTCCTGCAGCCATAGCTTCTTTTTCATCTTTTTGTATTTGTTCTATTCTTAAAGCGTCAACTGTTATATCTTGTGTCGCGGAAGCTAGTGCAATTATTAATCCCGCCCCAATGACCAAGTTTAAATTCTGCAAAGGATTTATAAAGCTCCAGAATATTAATCCAAGTAAAATTATTATTTGCATTAAAAAAATCCAAGATTTTCTATGGCCGATTTTTTTTGTTAAAATAGGTATCCGGATTCTGTCAATTAATGGCGCCCAGAAATAATTAAAAGCATAGACAGCAAAAATTAAACCAGCCCATCCAATTGTAGATCTTGATAAGCCTTCTTCTTTTAACCATAAACTTAAACTACTTCCGATAATTACCCAAGGAAAACCACTTATAGCGCCAAGTAGTAAAATTTTTAACATTCTTATATCTTGGTAAAATTTTATACTACTTAAAAATGTTTTTTCTTTTTTAATTTCAATCATTTTTTCCAAAAAGAGGGTAAAAATAAAACTAATATAGCAAATAGCTCAAGTCTACCTAATAACATTCCTGCGCTTAGTATCCATTTAGAAAAATCTGATAAAGTTGAGAAATTTCCACTTGAACCAATTACTGAGCCGAGGCCTGGGCCTACATTAGATATTGATGTAGCTGCACCAGAAATTGAAGTAATAAAATCTAGACCACTCAAAGACAAGAGAGCTGTAATTAAAAAGAAAAGTAAAATGTATAAATATATAAAAGATATAATCGAAGCTAAAAACTTATCATTAACATTGTTATCTTCATATTTGATTACAAAAATTCCTCTTGGAAAAATAATTTTTTTTAATTGATTAATTATAAATTTATATAAAATTTGTATTCTAAATATTTTTACCCCACATGTGGTAGATCCCGCACACCCACCAATAAACATTAAAATTAAAAAGAAAAATAATGAGAAACTTCCCCATTGATCAAATTTACCAGTAACATAACCTGTACCAGTTAAAATTGAAATTGAGTTAAAACTTATATACCTAAAATCACTTAAACTGAAATCCTCAATTTTAATAAATAAATAAAAGAAGAGAATTAAAATAGAAAATATAATTAATTTTATAAAAGTTTTAATCTGTGAATCGTTTAAAAAAACTTTTCTATTTCCATTTAAAAACTTAATATATGCAATAAACGGCAAACTTCCCAAAATTATAAATAACATCGCGGTGATTTCTATTTTAACATTATTAAAATGACCTATAGACTCATTATAATTTGAAAATCCCCCTGTTGCTATTGTAGTCATAGAATGAGTTAAACTATCAAAATAACCCATTCCAAAAATTTTGTATGCGAGTGCACATAAAAAAGTTAAAACAAAATAGATTAAAATTAATTTTAAAGAGATTTCTTTAGATGATGGTAATATTTCCTCAGAAGAGTCTGTATTTAAGACCTTAAATAAAAGCATACCACCAATATTCATAATTGGCATTAAGGTGATTGCCATTACAATAATTCCTATACCTCCAAGCCACTGAAGCAGGGCTCTCCAAAGCAAAACACTTTTTGGAGCTAATTCTAAATTAGAAATTATTGTAGAACCAGTGGTGGTTAAACCTGACATACTTTCAAAAAATGAATCTGTAAATGATATATTTAGATCAGAGAAATAAAATGGCAATGACCCAAAAATCGCTATTGTTAACCAAGAGAGTGTAGTGAGCAGAAATGCCTGTTTTAAGTTAATTTTCTTCTCATAATCGAGATTTGATAAAACAAACAACACTCCAAATACTAATGTAATTGCTGAAGATGTTATAAACGAAGAATCAATTTCACTAAATATAAATTGCGAGAAAATTGGAATAGCCATAAATATCCCAAGAATTATTTGTAGTACACCAATGATGAAAAAAACTGTTTTATAATTGGACATTTTGTTTGAACATTATTTTATGGTAAATAAATTTCAACACTATAAGAATTAACAAAAACAACCAAATATATGAATTTTTGAAAACTAGTGATCGATAAAGCTAATATAGATAAGACAAACTCTTGGCCTTTTGTTGAAGCCAAGAAAATACTTAAAGAAAGAAACAAATCAATAAAAAGCAAAGGTAAAATTACTCTTCAAACAGGATATGGTCCTAGCGGACTTCCGCATATAGGAACCTTTGGAGAGGTTGCGAGAACCAGCATGATTGTTAATGCTTTAAACTATATTACAGATATACCTAAAGAAATAATCACTTTTTCTGACGATATGGATGGATTAAGAAAGATTCCAGATAATGTTCCTAATCAAAAAAGATTAGAGGAGAATTTACACAAACCACTTACTTCCGTCCCAGACCCTTTTGAAAAATTTAACAGTTTTGGTGAACATAATAATGAAATGCTTAAAAAATTTTTAGATAGTTTTAATTTTAAATATTCTTTTAAAAGCTCAACAAAACTCTATAAAGCTGGTTTTTTTAACGAAACACTAAATCATATATTAAAAAATTATAATGGAATAATGAATATAATAATCCCAACCCTTGGAAAGGAAAGACAAAAAACTTACTCACCATTTCTTCCAATTTGTCCTTATACAAATAAGGTTTTGGAAATACCAGTTTTAGAGATAGATGAAAAAAAATCAAAAATTATTTTTGATAATAGTGGTCAAAAACTTGAAGCAAGTATTTTAGATGGAAATTGCAAGCTGCAATGGAAAGTTGACTGGGCAATGAGATGGTATGCATTAGATATTGATTTTGAGATGTATGGAAAAGATCTTATCGAAAGTGCAATACTATCAACAAAAATTATTAAACTGTTAGGAAAACAAAATCCGAGTGGATTTTCCTATGAACTGTTCTTAGACGAAAAGGGAGAAAAAATTTCAAAATCAAAAGGTAATGGAATAACGATTGATCAATGGCTAGAATATGCTTCTCCAGAAAGTTTATCTTTGTTTATGTATCAAAATCCAAAGAGAGCAAAAAAACTTTATAAAGAAATAATACCAAAATCTGTTGATGAATACTTAGATTTTATTGAAAAAGGTAAATCTCAGGATGATCTTCAACTCCTTATGAATCCAGCTTGGCATGTTCATAGTTCAAATATGCCTAAGGAAAATTATATAATGAGCTTTTCTATGCTTTTAAATTTAGTTGAAACTAGCAATGCTGATAATAAAGATTTGTTATGGAAGTTTGTTAAAAAATATAAAACAGACATTTCAGAAAACAAACAACCTATATTTGATAGTTTAATTGGATATGCAATTAAATATTTTAATGACGTAATAAAAAAGACAAAAAAATATAAAAAACCAAATAATGATGAAAAAAAAGCTTTGGAAGCTTTAATAAATGCTCTTGACGATTGTAATGATGAAATGAAACCAGAAGATATTCAAACAAAAATTTATTCTGTTGGAAAAGAAAATGGTTATGAAAAAAATTTGCGAGATTGGTTTAAGTTAATTTATGAAGTTGTTTTTGGAGTTGAAAATGGTCCAAGAATTGGTTTTTTTATAAGTTTTTTTGGTGTTAAAGAAACTAAAATTTTAATAAAAGAAAAGTTAAACAATGTTTGAAAAAATTAGAGGTCTAATATTTAAATTAGATCCAGAGACAGCGCATAATTTAGCAATTAAAACATTAAAGTTTAACTTTATCCCAAAAAAAAAAGTTCAACAAAATAAACTTTTAGAAACTAAAATCTTTGGTAAAAAAATACCAAACCCTATTGGAATTGCGGCTGGCTTTGATAAAGATGCTGAAGTATATAATTCCTTATTTAAATTAGGATTTGGCTATGTCGAGGTTGGCACTATAACGCCACTCAAGCAGTATGGTAATCCTAAACCTAGAGTTTTCAGACTTGAGGAGGACGAAGCATTAATAAATAGATTGGGATTTAATAATTCAGGTTCAGATAAAGTAAGATCTAGAATATTATCCAGTCCACCTACTGGTCTTTTAGGAATAAATATAGGACCCAATAAAGACACAAAAGATAGAGTAAAAGATTTTTTAGTAGGTTTAAGAAAATTCCATGATATTGGAGACTATTTAACAATAAATATTTCATCACCAAATACTGAAAATTTAAGAAATTTTCATAACGACGAGGAGATGGGTGAACTGCTTCAAGAAATACAAATTGAAAAAGATAAACTGAAAACAAATATTCCTATTGCAATAAAAATTTCTCCTGATTTGGAGCTAAAAAGCATTGATAAAATATGCGAAATTTTGACTAAAAATAAAATTTCTACAGTAATTATTTCAAATTCTACTGATAGAACTAGAGAAAATTTAAAAAATATTAATAAATTAGAAAAAGGGGGATTGTCAGGAAAACCTCTAGAAAATAAGTCAAATTTTTTAATAAATGAATTTTATAAAAGTTTTAAATCAGATATTACAATAATAGGTGTTGGTGGTATTGATAGTGGCAGATCAGTTTATGAAAAAATAATTAATGGAGCAAAGCTTGTTCAACTTTACACAGGAATGGTTTTTAAAGGTCCTAATATTGTATCTAAAATAAATAATGAATTGATAGATATTATAAAAAAAACTGGTGTAAATAATATTTCAGAACTAATAGGTTCTAAAAAATAACCTTGACGTAGTAATTTTCTACGAATATACATTCTTAAAATTTATGTCAAAAAAATGTGAATTAACTGGAAAAATACCTTTAAAAGGTCATAAGGTAAGTCATGCGAATAATAAAACTAAAAGAAGATTTTTACCAAATTTAAAGAAAGTAAGATTTAAGAGTGAAACGTTAAATAAAAGTTTAAAATTGACTGTTTCTAACTCTGGTATCCGTTCTGTTGATAAAAAAGGAAGTTTTGACCAATTTATAAAATCAGCAAAAAGTAAAAACTTATCTTTTAGATTAAAAAAAATTAAGAAAACTCTATTAAATAAATCAGTTTAATGAACAAAGTATTTATTTCCCTCGCGTTTTTGATGGGTTTAGTTGTTTTATTGTCTAATTATCTTGTTCAGTTTCCAATTAAACATTATGGATTAGAGGAAATTTTAACTTATGGTGCCTTTAGCTATCCCATAGCTTTTTTAATAACTGATCTTGCGAACAGATCATTTGGTAAAATAGTTGCAAGAAAAATAGTTTATATAGGGTTTACGATTGGAATTTTATTCACTTTAATATTTTCTACAAATTTTGCTGACCTAATTTCTGTAAGAATTGCTATTGGTTCAGGCACTGCCTTCATAATTGCGCAGTTACTAGATGTGCAAATTTTTGATCAATTAAGGCAAAAGAAGTGGTTTATTGCTCCTTTAACATCTTCGTTAGTAGGTTCAACTGTTGATACATTTTTATTTTTCTCGATTTCATTTTATGGAACGGGAATACCTTGGGTAACATTATCATTAGGAGATTTGGCAGTTAAAATATTTGTAGCGTTATTAATGCTTATCCCGTTTAGATTGTTACTTAGTACATTCAAATCTGCCTAATTAAAATTTTGGTTGCTGCTGTGTCATACAATGTATTGCACCGAAACCCCAGATTAATTTACTACAGTCTACTGGTATTATTTTTTTACTTTTAAAAAAATTACTAAATATTTTGATAACTTTTTTATCTTCTTTCACATTAAAAATAGGTAACAAAACTTTTTTATTAGTAATTAAAAAATTTAAGTAACTAGCGGGAACCCTTATATTCTTAATAAATATAGGCGAGGGCATTGGGATTTTAATTATTTTAAATTTTTTTTTTTTATTATTTTTACTTTTAGATAATATTTTTAAATTTTGTTTTAAGTTTTTAAAATTTGCGTCTTTTTTATTATTTTCTACTGCAGTCATTATTGTATTTTTGTTTACAAATCGAGCAATATCATCAACATGTCCATGAGTATCATCTCCTGATATCCCCTTTTTCAGCCAAATAAAATTATTGATACCTAAATATTTTGAAAAGATATCCTCATAATCTTTTTTTTTGAAACCCTTATTTCTTTCTTGTACTTTACTGAGCAAGCACTCTTCAGTAAGAAGCAAAGATTTATCTCCATTTGTATCAAATGCTCCGCCTTCCATAACTATTGATCTAATCTTTTTACCAAGTTTAATTTTTGGTTTAATTGTTCGGATTTTTGTAACTTTGCTTATATTATTATTAATTTTATTATCGTTACTAAAATTATGATATTTCGCCCATGCGTTAAATTTAAAATTTAATATCACTTTTTTTTTTATTGTCCTATTAATTAAGAAAATTGGTCCTGAGTCCCGCAACCATATTCTATCAGTTTTAATTTTATGAAAACTAATATTTTTTATTTTAGCTTTATAAGATTTTAACGCTTTTAAAACTTGTTGTTTATCCTTATTAATTAACAAATCAACTTTCTGTTCTTCTGAAATGGCTTTAACAATTTTCACAACTACTTCTGGAATAAAATAAAAAAGATCTGGCCAATCTTTTTTATTATAGGGCCATGCTATCCAAATTGATTTTTGAGGTTCCCACTCGGCAGGCATCCTAAATCCATCAAGTTTTTCAATCATCTTCTGGATTCTTTAATATTCCTTTATAGAAATCTACTCGTCTATCTCTTAAAAACGGCCAATGCTCTCTAGCAGTATCAATTTTATTATAATTGATCTCACGAATTAAAATACCCTCTTTTTTGTTTCCCAATTTACCAATTATCTTTCCATTCGGATCAATGATCATAGAATTTCCCCAAAATTCAATTTTTTTATTTCCTTTTTTTTCAGTACCAACTCTATTAACTGCAACAACATAAGTCCCATTGGCTATAGCATGTGATTTTTGCATAGTGATCCAAGAATCTAATTGTGCTTTTCCAAATTTTTTTTTTTCTTTGGGGTGCCATCCAATTGCAGTAGGATAAAAAATTATTTGCGCCCCTTTTAAAGCAGTAAGTCTAGCAGCTTCAGGAAACCATTGATCCCAACATATTAAGGGACCTAAATTTCCATATTTAGTTTTAATAGATTTAAAACCAAGATCACCTGGGGTGAAATAAAATTTTTCATAATATCCAGGATCGTCAGGAATATGCATTTTTCTATACTTTGATAAAATTTTACCTTTTTCATTTATAACAATACTTGTGTTATGATAAAAACCCCTAGTTTTTTTCTCAAACATAGAAATCATTAAAACAACATTCAATTCTTTTGACAAGTCACTAAAAATCTTTGAAGTTTTGCCTGGTATTTTTTCTGCAAATTTAAAATTTGAATGACTTTCTGTTTGACAGAAATAATTTGTTAAAAAAAGCTCGGGTAGACAAATTATCTTTGCATTTTTATTTGCAGCTTTTTTAATATTTTTTATTGCAATACTTAGATTAGAATTATAACTACTTGAAATCTTACCCTGTATGATACCAATAATTGTTTTTTTAGGCATTCAATCAAAATATTTCTGAAAAGTTTTTTCTTTCTCTACTTTTCCATTCCCCAGTATGGTATGCGTCACTTGCAATTAAAGGTAACACACTTGTTGCTTCTGCAAAAACCATTTGTTCTTTTGATGTATCAACTTTACCCCATGAGCTTGCTTCTTTAAGCGTTGAACTACTACATGCTCCATCCCTAGAGTCGGCAACAGTAATTTGGATTGCGTATTTGTGCATATCAACATCTTTACCTAAAAGCTCAGCACATATAACTGTGTCTTGAATGAAATTTTTTGGAACTCCTCCCCCTATCATGAATAAACCCGATCCTTTAGATCTTATTTTAATTTCTGTTAATTCTCTAAATTCTCTAATTGAGTCTATTGTAATATGCTTTTTTGGGTTTCTCTCTTGATGCATTACTAATCCAAACCCTGCACTTGAATCTGTAAAAGCAGGACAAAATATTGGAACATTATTATCGTATGCAGTTTCTATTAATGAGCCTTTTTTTTTAGAATTTATTTTTAAATATTTGCCAATTTCTTTTATAAATTCTCTAGAAGTATAAGCCTTTGGTTCTAACTTATCTGCAATTTCTCCAATAGTTTTATCACACATTTGAAGTTCGTCTTCATCGATGTAAGTATCATAAATTCTATCTATATAATTCTTCCTCAACTCATCATCATTTTGAAATTGTGAGCCCTGATAATGTTTAAATCCAAGAGCCTCAAAGAAATCCATATCAATTATTGATGCTCCTGTTGCTACAATAGCATCTACCATATTGTATTTAACTAAGTCTCTGTAAATATGCATACAGCCGGCTGCAGATGTGGAACCAGCTAATGTTAAAAAAATAGTACAATTTTTATCCTTAAGCATTTCGTTATATATTTTTGTTGCATTGGCAGTTTCTCTTGAAACAAAAGACATTTTTTCCATTGAGGATATAATTTTTCTGCTATCAAACTTTGTAATATCAATATGTTCGACAGGTTTATTTAAAAAGTCTTTTTTACTATTATGACCTAGATTTTTTTTATCAGACATTAAGCGACAAGGAATGCTTTATCTTTTTCTCTGTCGTACATACTCATTATAGGTTGGTCTTGTACTTCGAAGATACTATCTGAATAGAAACCATTAAATTTAGTTCTGAAAGTCAGTCCATATGCACCTAATTGACCAAGTTCAATGTAATCATTTTCTTTAATGTTGTTAGGTAAAATAAACGGTCCTTTCATATAATCCATGCTATCACATGTTGGTCCATAAAAATCAAATGATGTTAATTTTTTTGAAATCAGTCTTCCATTAGAGATCATTCTTGAAGGGTAAACAATATTCGGGACACCTGCATCAAATAAAGTTCCGTAAGTTCCATCATTTATATATAGTTTTTGTTTTTTTCTTAAATCTACTCTTACAATTGTTGAGCCACTTTCAGCTACAATAGCTCTACCAGGTTCACAAATAATTTGGGTTTTTTTATTTAATTTGAGTTTTTCTAAAGAAGTTTTAATTTCATCAAAATAGTTATCTAAAGTCTGAGGGACTAAATCTGGATAAATTGTAGGAAATCCACCGCCAACATTAATATAGTCTGGTGAAATTTTAGTTTTTTTAATTATATTTCCAATTTCTGAAATTCCTTTAGAATAAGATATTGGATGCATACATTGTGAACCAACGTGAAAACTTAATCCAATTTTTTTTGCATACTGTTTAGTTAACCTAAGGAGCCCTAAAGCCTCACTGTGTAATGCACCAAACTTTTTAGATAAATCTATTTCTGCGTGTTCATTTGAAACTGCAACTCTCACAAACAACTCTAGATCTTTAGCTTGATTTGTTGCTTCTATGATTTTTATTAATTCTTCCTTCGTATCTAAAGAAAAAGTTTTAACACCATATTTAAAGTAAGCTTCACTTATGCTTTCTCTGCTTTTAACAGTATGCATAAAAGAACATTTAAGTTCTGGATTTATTTTTTTGATTTGTTCTATTTCTTTGAGCGATGCTACATCAAAATTTTTAATACCACTTTCAATAATAGTATTTACAACTAACGGATGTGGATTAGTTTTTACAGCGTATAAAATTATACCTGGAAATTTTTTTTGGAAAGTTTTAGATGCCAATTGTATCGAATCTTTTCTGATACAATATATCGGCTCAACAGGTTTTAGTTGACTCACAAGTTGGTCAACACTTTTAAATTTTTCCATTTAATAGCCCCTCGAAAAAAAATTTAACAAAAAAAATTAGCATAACTAGTATGCACTTTTGTAATTATCCCCTAATTATGAGAAATGAAAGGTATTGTCAAAGTAATTTTCCCCTTAATAAACAAGCCTTTAATTTTGGAATTTTTGGACTATTGAAAAATCTGACATCAAACCTATATAGCCCGTATGACAGAAAGTGCTCAAAATATTGCTAATTTAGCCGATAAATCGCTATTAATAGTTGATGATGATAATACCTTTAGGGAAAGACTATCAAGAGCGATGGAGAAAAAAGGCTTCGTAGTTTCTCAAGCTGAGGGTGTAAAATCAGGTATTGCCTCGTTAAATAGCAAGAATCCTGCATTTGCAGTTGTTGACTTAAGACTTGGAGATGGAAATGGACTTGAAGTTGTAAAGGAATTGCAAAAAAAAAATTCTAGCAGCAAAATTATAATGTTAACTGGATATGGAAATATACCAACTGCGGTTGCTGCAATAAAACAAGGTGCAATTGATTATCTTGCAAAACCGGCAGATGCTGATGATATCGAAAAAGCTCTTTTAGCTGATCCAAAAAATAAAGCTCAACCACCCGAAAATCCGATGTCTGCGGATAGAGTAAAATGGGAGCATATTCACAGGGTATTTGAGCTATGCAATAGAAATGTTTCTGAAACAGCTAGAAGACTCAAAATGCACAGACGTACATTACAAAGAATTTTGTATAAAAGATCACCTAAATAACTTTTCTAATTTTAATAATATTGGTTGCTAAAAAAGTGAGCAGCAAGATTTTAAATAATTCAGCATAAATAAAAGGGGCAACTCCAAGCTGGAATATTGGTTTTTCCCATCCAATTAAAATACCCAACCAAACTACTCCAAATAAATAAATAAAGAAAACAGATAATACAAGTTTGAAAAAAATTAATATTATATTTGTTTGAAAATTTAAATAACCTGAAATAAAAGCTGCAAATAAAAAACCGATCAAATATCCCATAGTTGGACCTGTAAAATAAACTAAACCAACGCCTTTTTCTGGAGAGTTTGAGAAAACTGGGATTCCTAATAAACCCTCTAAAAGATAAATAAAAACTGTAGCCACGGCAATTTTATAGCCTAAAGAAATTCCTAAAAAAAGAACTACGAAAGTTTGCATAGTCATTGGCACTGGATAAAAAGGTATTTTTATTTTTGCTGATAAAGTTAATAACACCGAACCCAAAATAACGATTAAAAAATATTTTAGTAATTTTTGACTGTAAGAAATACTTATATTTTCCATTACTTTACATTACAATTTCCTGATGATTTATGCTAGTTTTTTGTTAAATTTGTATAGACGTCTTCAATATCAGCATCATCAGTTGAAATATCTAAAATATTTATATTTTTTTTTAAAAAGTGAGAGATAATTTCATCTATTTTGAGACTGTTTTTTTCATAGGACACTGTTATTTGATTCTCATTTTGGGATATTATTTTTAAAGAATTGAGTGGTATATTATCTATTTTAGCCTTTTCACTAATAGTAAATGTAACAATTTTTGTTTGTATTTTATTTAATAAATTTTTAGTTGTATCTAAAGCCACTATATTACCTTGATTCAAAATTCCAATTCTATCACACATTTGTTCTGCCTCTATTAGATAGTGCGTTGTTAAAATAATTGTTACACCTATATTATTTAAAAGCTTTACATTATCCCAAAGGTTTTTTCTAAGCTCGACATCTACCCCTGCAGTTGGTTCATCAAGTATTAAAATTGGAGGTTTATGTACTAAAGCTTTAGCTATTAAAAGTCTTCTTTTCATACCACCTGATAGACTTCTTGCATAACTGTCAGCGTTATTTTCAAGAGAAACAAGTTTTAAAATTTCGTCAGTTATACGGTCTGCTTTTTTTACTCCATACATACCTGCTTGCAGTTCAAGAAGTCTTCTTGGATTAAAAAATGGATCCAAATTTACTTCCTGTGGAACTATTCCCAATGAAGCTCTGACTTGCCTTGGGTCTTTATCTATATCGTAGCCCCAAACATTAACACTACCTTCTGATTTAATAACAGTTCCACCTAGTATATTTATGAATGTTGATTTACCTGCACCATTAGGACCTAATAAACCAAAAATTTCTCCTTGTTGCACGTCTAAGTTTAAATTTTTTAGTGCATTTATTGGTTTAGGATTGTTTTTGGAGTAATATTTGCTCAAATTTTTTACGGACAATACATTTTTTTTTTTCATAATGATTTATACAATTATAACATTCGTATAAATTAAGTTAACATTTATTAATGGATAAAATTAAAAAAAGTGATCATTTTTATTTAATTGATGGCTCCGGATATATCTTTAGAGCATATTACGCCTTGCCACCTTTAAGTAGGAAAAGTGATGGAATGCCAACAGGGGCTGTTAATGGTTTTTGCAACATGTTGTATAAGTTACTTGAAGACTCTAAGTCTAGAGAAAATTTAGAAAAGCCAACACACTTTGCGGTAATATTTGACTCTGCAAGAAAAAATTTTAGGAACGAGATATATAAAGATTATAAAGCAAATAGGTCGGATGCACCTGATGATTTAATTCCTCAATTCGACTTCATAAGAAAATCGGTAAAGGCATTTAATTTACCGTCTGTAGAACTTATTAATTACGAAGCCGATGATTTAATAGCAACTTATGTAGAACAAATCTTAACAATAGGAGCTAAAGTTACCATTGTTTCCTCTGATAAGGATTTGATGCAGTTATATAAAAAAAACGTAAGAATTTATGATCCTATGAAAAATAAATTCATAGTAGAGGATGATGTAATCAAAAAATTTGGAGTAAAATCTGATAAAGTTATAGATGTTCAATCCTTAGCAGGAGATACTAGTGATAATGTTCCTGGAGTGCCAGGTATTGGTGTAAAAACTGCTGCAGAGTTAATAAATAAATATGGAAATCTAGAAAAACTTTTATCTAATGCTCATGAAATTAAACAAAATAAGAGAAGAGAAACAATTCTCGAAAATAAAGATAAAGCATTTATAAGTAAAAAATTAGTAACATTAAAAAAAGATGTTCCTGTCAAAATAAATCTAAATGAATTTATATTAAAAGATATCGAAAAAGATAAATTATATGAATTTTTAAGACTAATGGAGTTTAATAGACTTTTAAGCAGTGTCATATCACATTATGGAGAACCTCAATTTTCCGAGAAGGAAAAATCACATAAAAAAGGTGAAAAGACCTTAAGTATTGATAGAAAAAAATATCAGTTAGTCGAAAAATTAAATGATATCGATGTGTGGCTCAAAGAAGCTGAAGAGAAAGGAGAATTATCAATTGATACCGAAACAAATTCTCTTAATCCTCATTTAGCAGAATTAGTTGGAATATCATTAGCAACAAATATTGGTAAAGCTTGCTATATACCACTTAAGCATATTAACAAAGTTACCTTAGATACAACTAAGGTTCTCCAAAAAATAAAACCAATTTTAGAGGATAAATCGATTAAAAAAATAGGTCAAAATATTAAATTTGATTATATAATTTTTTACCATCGCGGTATCACAATGAATACTATGGAAGATACTATGCTCATGTCTTATGTACTTGATGCCGGTAAAAATAGACATAATATGGATACATTATCTGAGATTCATTTAGGACACAAAACTATCTCTTACAAAGATTTAGTAGGTTCAGGAAAAAAACAACTTACATTTGATCAAGTTGATATTAAAAAAGCTACAGAATATGCGGCAGAAGATGCAGATATAACTTTTAGGTTATATAAAATTCTAAAAAAAAATTTAGTAAATGAGAAACTCGAGAATATTTACGAAATATTTGAAAAACCTTTAGTTGAAATATTAGCTAAAATGGAAATTCAAGGAGTAAAAGTAGATGATAAATTCTTAAATATTTTGTCAAAAAAATTTGGAAAAAAAATTTCTTTGATAGAGGAAAAAATTTACAAAATTTCACAAAAAAAATTTAATATTGCATCAACCAAACAACTAGGACAAATTATGTATGAGGATCTAAAGATAGCTTCTCTAAAAAAAACAAAAAAAGGTAGTTATGCAACTAGCGCCTCTGTTTTAGAAGATCTAGCTTTCAAAGGTAATAAATTTCCTAAACTTATTTTAGAATGGAGACAGCTTTCAAAACTAAAAAATACATATTCAGATTCTTTACAAGAACATATTAATCCTAAAACAAAAAGAGTACATACATCCTTTTTACTTGCCGCAACAACGACCGGCAGACTTGCATCTAGTGATCCAAATTTACAAAATATTCCAATAAAAACTGATGATGGAAAAGATATTAGAAAATCCTTCGTCTCTGAAACAGGAAATATTCTTATATCAGCTGACTATAATCAAATCGAAATGAGAATTTTAGCAGATCTAGCAGATGTAAAAGAACTTAAAAAAGCTTTTAACAATGATCAAGATATCCATTCACTTACTGCAAGCCAAGTTTTTAACGTAAAAATTAGTGAAATTAATTCTGACATGAGGCGAAAAGCAAAGGCAATTAACTTTGGAATTATTTATGGAATTTCCCAATATGGATTAGCAAAGCAAATTATGGTCTCCAACAATGAGGCGGCAGATTTTTTGAACTCTTACTTTAAGAGATTTCCAGAAATTAAAGATTATATGAATGAAACTATAAAATTTTGTAGAAAAAGTGGATATGTAAATAATATATTTGGTCGAAGAAGCCATATAACTGGGATTAATGATAAAAATTTTAATATAAGAAATTTTCAAGAGAGAGCAGCAATAAATGCGCCAATCCAAGGATCAGCTGCAGAAATAATGAGACTAGCAATGATAAGAATTAACAAAAAAATGAATGAGAATAACGAGAGAAAATGTAAAATGTTGCTACAAATTCATGATGAACTTATATTTGAAGTTCCAAAAGTAGCTGAAAAGAAATTTACGAGTTTAATTAAAGATGAGATGGTAAGTGTAAAAGATAGTGATCTTCACTCATTTTCAACACCTTTAACGGTAGATGTGAATAGTGGAGATAATTGGGGTTTACTTCATTAATTTTCCAGTATCCTTGCCCAATTAAGAACAATTTAGTATTTGTATAAGTATATATGAAACAAACAATCGCATTAATTGATGACGATAGAAATATTTTGACAAGTATAAGCATCGCCCTAGAAAAAGAGGGGTTTAATGTACAAACTTACTTAGATGGAGAGAGTGCCCTAATTGGCTTAACAAGACAGCCACCAGATTTAGCAATAATTGATATTAAAATGCCCAAGATGGATGGAGAAGAACTTCTAAAAAAATTAAGAAAAAAAACAACTTTGCCAGTTATTTTTTTAACATCTAAAGATGATGAGATTGATGAGCTTTTAGGACTTAAGCTAGGTGCGGATGACTTTGTTAAGAAGTCAGGGGGTTTTTCAATAAAAGTTCTTATCGAGAGAATAAGGGTACAATTAAGAAAGAAAAATCTTAGTCCCACAGAGGAGACCAAAAACGTAATTTCTCATGGAAAATTAAAATTAGACCCTTCTCAATTAGAATGTGAATGGGATGGAAAACAACTACCTGATAAACTCACAACTACCGAATTTTTAATTGTCCAAGAGTTAGCTAAACGACCTGGAATAATCAAAGAAAGATCGCAATTAATGGATATCGCTTATAGAGAAGACACAGATATTGAAGATAGGACAATAGACAGTCATGTAAAAAGAATTAGAAAGAAATTTAAAAAAGTTGACCAAAACTTCTCTGCTATAGAAACAAGATATGGTAGCGGTTATAGATGGAATGTAAGTTAATTAATGGGTTCGCTTCTTAAGAATTTCTCAATTTTAAAAAAATTCCTATTCATAAATCTCATAATATTTATTGTAATTGGAATATTAACAGTTTTATATTTAAACTTTTCCAAACCAAATTTAATTTATAAAAAAACTTCAAATCATATAGCAGTAATAAATAACACGATTGATCATATAAGAAGGCTTAAAATTAATTTTAATGAGGACGATTTGAGAAAGTTTTTATTTTCAACAGGTTTTTTATTTCAAAGTTTAGATAGAGTAATTTTTTTAGACTCAGAATTTAATATAATTGCTGATACAGATACCTTAGATTTAGATCCAAGATCTTTTTCTCAAAGAACAGACCAGATACAATTTGAAAATTTAGATAACAATATAGATGAACAAATAAAAAATATTAATAAAAAGGATGATGAGAAAAATATTAGCAATATTACAAAAGAATATTCAATCTCAACAGAGTATGGAAAACCATTTACTTTTACTGATGAAACTTACAATAAATTTATTTTGAGTACATTAAAAAATTTTATGATTAATGATGAAAATGTTGGTTACATTTTAGTAGTTGAAAGAGCAAATGATATCAAAACGGCAATTGATGAAAGAAAGAATTTTGTAATTAGAACAGCTTTAGTTGTTACATTAGTAATTTTTGTTTTTTCTTTTGTATTAAATAGATATTTTTTAAAACCGATTAGAAATCTTGTGGATTATACAAAAATTATAAAAGATAAAAGTGAAAGAAAGACTAATATACAAAGTCTTAAAAAAAGAGATGATGAACTAGGTGTTTTATCAAACTCACTAGATGACATGACGCACGAACTTCAAAAGAGGGCAGATAATGCAGAAAATTTTTCTACCGATCTTGTTCATGAAATACGAAATCCACTTGCATCATTAAAAAGTGCATCTGAAATTATTTCAGAAACAGAGGATAAAAATCAGAGAAATAAACTAGTAAAAATTTTAAGTCATGATGTCGAGAGAATAGAAAGACTAATTACAGACTATTCCCAGATGCTTAAAGATGAAGTAGCAATAACGAAAGAGCAGATGAAAAAAATTGACTTAACGCCAATAGTAACTTCGGTTGTAGATGATTTTAATGGTATTTATATGTCAAAAAGAGGAATAAAAATTTCACTCAACTCAAATCAAGATGGTAACAAGATCGAAATTATGGGAATTGAAAATAGAATTGAGCAAATTCTAGCAAACCTACTTGAAAATTCTATTTCCTTTAGCGGTGATAATAAGATGGTTACTGTGAAACTTTATAAAAAAAATAAATTTGTGATGCTTAATGTATTAGATGAAGGTTCAGGCTTTAAGGAAAATGATACAAAAAAAATATTTAAGAGATTTTATAGTAATAGACCTGGAAAATTTGGCGAACATTCAGGTCTTGGTCTAAATATAGTCAAAAATTTGATTGATCTACATGGTGGTACAATTAGCGCTAGTAATATTTCCAAAGGAAAAGGAGCAAAAATTGAAATTATTTTTCCTTCAGCCTAATGAAAAGTTGATTATTTAAAATTATACTGCTAAAAGATCGCTCTTATGCAAGATTATAAAGTAAAAGACTTATCGCAAGCAGATTTTGGAAGAAAAGAAATTTCATTAGCAGAAACAGAAATGCCAGGATTAATGGCAGTAAGAGCTGAATATAAAGGTAAAAACCCTCTTAAAGGTGCGAGAATTTTAGGTTGTCTGCATATGACAATTCAAACTGCAGTTTTGATTGAAACTTTAGTCGATCTTGGAGCAGAAGTTAGATGGTCTTCATGTAATATATTTTCAACTCAAGACCATGCTGCAGCTGCAATCGCTAAAGCAGGTATACCAGTGTTTGCCTGGAAGGGCGAGACCGAGGAAGAATATTGGTGGTGTGTTAAGCAAACTATTGAAGGAAAAAAAGACTGGATTCCTAATATGATTTTAGATGATGGAGGGGATCTTACTGCACTGATGCATAAGGATTACAAAGAATTATTAAAAAATGTTAAAGGTTTAAGTGAAGAGACAACAACAGGTGTTTTAGCACTTAAAAAAATGGAAGAGCAAGGAACCCTTTTAGTACCAGCAATTAATGTAAACGATTCAGTTACAAAATCAAAATTTGATAACTTATATGGATGTAGAGAAAGTTTAGTTGATGGAATAAAAAGAGCCACTGATGTAATGATGTCAGGAAAAGTCGCGATTGTTGCTGGTTTTGGCGATGTCGGAAAAGGTAGTGCTGCTTCTTTAAGACAAAGTGGTGCAAGAGTTTTAGTAACAGAAACAGACCCGATTTGTGCACTTCAAGCTGCCATGGAAGGTTATGAAGTTGTTTTAATGGACGAAATGATAGGTCAGGCAGATATAGTTGTAACTGCAACTGGAAATAAAGATGTAGTAACAGCTGATCATATGAGGGCTATGAAAGATAGATCAATTTTATGTAATATTGGACACTTTGATAATGAAATTCAGGTTGATGCATTAAAAAATTATAAATGGGATGAAGTAAAACCTCAAGTTCACGAAATAACATTTCCAGATGAAAAAAGATTAATATTGTTAGCAGAGGGAAGACTTGTAAATTTAGGTTGCGGAACTGGTCACCCTAGTTTTGTTATGAGCGCATCATTTACAAATCAAGTTATTGCTCAAATAGAGTTATGGAATAACTCAAAAAATTATGAAAATAAAGTTTATGTGCTCCCTAAACACTTGGATGAAAAAGTTGCTAGACTTCACCTAGATAAAGTTGGTGCAAAACTGACACCATTATCAAAAGAGCAAGCTGATTATATAAGTGTAACGCCAGAGGGACCATACAAACCCCATGCGTATCGCTACTAATAGTGGCAAAATAGATATTTCCAAAGAAGACAAAACTTTCAATTTAGCTAATTTTTTCGCAAATTTTATCACTGAAGGAGATGTGATTTTTCTTTACGGAGAAATAGGTGTAGGCAAAACTACATTCGTAAAATATTTGATCAATTCTATTCAAAAAAAGAAAAAAGAATATTTAAGTGAGATTACTAGTCCAACTTTTAGTATTATGAATGAATATCAAGCAAAAAATTTAAATATCAACCATTTTGATTTATTCAGAATAGATAAAACAATAGATCTTAATAATATTGGGCTATTTAATGATTATAAAAATTGCCTTACAATAGTTGAATGGCCTGAAAAAGTTAAATTTAAACCTCATAACAGGTATGAACTGTTTTTTGAATATAAGAAACAATCAAATAAAAGATTTTTAAAAATTAAAAAAAAAATGTTCGGAATAGATATTAATGAAAAACTTGGAGAAAATCGTTATATCAAGGTTAAAGGAGATGCATCATCAAGAATTTTTTATAGAAAGCATAAAGTTAAAAAAAGTTCAATTATTGTTTACAGCAAAAAAGACAAGAAAAAAAATCTTTTAAATTATGATGCAATAAATAAAATTTTAATTAAAAATAAAATTATTGCTCCAAAGTTATATAATCAAAATTATAAAAATAATTATATAGAAATAGAAGATTTAGGAAATAATACTGTTTTTGACATTTTTTCTAAAAGGAAAAGTAATAAAAATTTTTCAATTTATAAAAAAATTATTTTATTTTTATTAAAAATTCAAAAGGTAAAACACTCAAATATTAAAAACTTTATGGGCAAGAATTATAAAATTCCTAAATATACTAAAGTTAAAATTTTTAATGAGGCAAAGCTTTTTTGTGATTGGTATGTACCAAATGTAAAAAAAAAGGAAGATGTTAAAAGAATAAATTCAGAACTTAAAAAATTAATAAAATTACTGACCGAAAAAATTAAAATGAAAAATCGTATTTTTGTCCATAGAGATTTTCATATATCTAATATAGTTCCTTACAAAAATTCATTTGGTCTTTTAGATAGTCAAGATGCGGTTATCGGCAATAAGGCATATGATTTGGCCTCGATTGTTGACGATGTTAGATTTAAAACTAGTGAAAAAGATAAAATAAAACTTTTAGATTATTATTTAAAATTTGATAAAAATCAAATTAATAAAAAAGAATTTGAAAATGATTTTTATATTTTGTCTGTGCTTCGAAATTTAAAAATTATTGGAATTTTTACAAGACTTTCTATTAGAGATCAAAAGAAACAATATTTAAAACTTATTCCATATACTTGGAAACTAATTGAGAACAGAATTAAAGATAAACCAGTGCTTAAAGATCTTAAATTTTTTTTAAATAAAAATTTTTCAACTAAATTAAGAAAAAAACATGCAAATTAATACAGCGCTAATATTATGTGCAGGTTTTGGAAAAAGATTACATCCCTTGACCCAAGAAATACCAAAACCTTTATTAAAAATAAAAGAAATAACGTTATTAGAAAAAACAATGAGTTTAATTGAAAAGCTTAAAATAAATAAAATAATGTTAAATACTTTTCATCTTTCAAATAAAATTGAAGAATTTGTAAGTAAGATAAATACGAAAATAAAAATAGAATTAATTAATGACGGCAATGAGATTCTTGATACAGGTGGAGGAATTCTTAATATGGTTAGAAATACTTCAGAAAAAAATTTTTTAGTTTTTAATCCAGATACTATTTGGGAGGATAATTACATAAAATATGTTCAGGAAATGATTGATTTATATTTTAAACAAAAAATGGAAAATATTTTATTGGTTGTTAATAAAGATTCAAGTTTTGACGAAAGATTAAATGGTGATTTTAATCTAGTTGATGGAAAACTTAACAGACAAAATAATAGAAATTTTGTTTACACTGGATGTCAGATTATTAACAAAAATATTTTTTCAAAAATTCAAAAAAAAAATTTTTCAATGAATGAAGTATGGAATGAACAAATTAAAAACTCGAAGTTGTTCGGATATGAAAGTAAAAATAAATTTTTACACATTACTGATTTAAATATTTATAATAAATTATTAAAAAACTAATAAATCTTGAGCTCTTTCTTGATCAAGATATCTGCATTTTTCTATATTAAGTTTTTTATCTAATTCTATATGAAGTGGATTTCCTGTTGGTATTTCAAGCATAGGAATTTGTTTTTCATCTAATTTAAATAAAAATTTACACAATGCTCTTACAGAATTTCCATGTGCTGATATTAAAATATTTTTTTCATTTTCAAGCTCATGACGAATTTTGTTTTTAAAATATTTGACAACTCTACTGTAAGTATCTTTAAGAGACTCTGTATCTGGAATATTTTTATTTGGAATATCTTTATAAATATCTATGTTTATTGGATGGTAGGGATTATTTTTATTTAAAGGTTCTGGCCTCAAGTCCCATGAACGTCTAAATTCATGAATTTTTTTTTCTCCAAGCTTCTTTTTCATTTCATCCTTATTAAGACCAGTTAGTGATCCATAATGTCTTTCGTTAAGTTCCCATGCTTTCGTAAATTCTGAATTATTTCTAATAGTATTCTTTATTAACTTTAAGGTATTTATTGCTCTTAGCTGATAGGAACTAAAAAATAAATCAATTTTAATATTTGTTGATTTTATTACTTCTCCTGCCTTACAAGCTTCTAGCTTTCCTTCAGGAGTTAAGTCAACATTAACCCATCCGGTAAATTTTTTTTGTAAATTCCACTCACTTTGACCATGTCTAACTAAAAATAAATGACTCATATAAAAAATTTAAATATAAGAAAAGTGTATCATGTTTAAATTATTATTTTATTTAATAAATACAATATTTGCAATTTTCTATTTGTACCCAGGGAGCATATTAGGTTTTATATTATATAAAAACTTCAATAAGCAGCCTCAGTTAACAGATGATTTCAATTTTTTCTTATTTAGTTTCTCATCAAATCATGTCTATGCATTTTTAGCCTTATCACTCTTTGGTTTTCTTGTTTTTTTAAAAGAAAAAAAAAAGAGTATTCTAATTTATTTTTTTTCAATATCGTTTTTATATGAATTATTTCATATAATTATCCCAAATAGGAGTTTTCAAATATCCGATTTATATGGAAATGTTTTAGGTGTATTAATATCACTAATACTATTTTTATGTTTTTATTATGTTAAAAAAAAAGTTTAGCATTGTTTTAATATTACTTATTTTTATGCCGAATTTTATAAATGCCGAGATAATTCAAGGAAAAGTTAAAGTTATTGATGGTGATACAGTTAAAATTAAAAATAATAAAATTAGACTTTCGGGTATTGATGCACCTGAATTAAATCAATTATGTAGCAAGGTTTTTTTGAGTCTTTCCTTTATATCCTTTAATAAAAAATATTCCTGTGGAAAAATCTCAACTGAAAAATTAAAAAGATTGTTAAAAAACAAAATTATTTTGTGTAAAGTTGAAAATATAGATAGGTATAAAAGAAAACTTGCAACTTGCTATAAAAATAAATTAAATATTAATTCTTGGCTTGTTAGGAATGGATATGCCTTAGCTTATATTAAATATTCAAAAAAATATGTTTTACAGGAAAAAGAGGCAAAAAGAGATCAACTAGGTATTTGGCAAGGAACATTTGAAAATCCTTGGGATTGGAGGAAGAATGTTAAAAAAAAATAATACTTTATATTTAGTTTTGTTTTTTTTTCTTATTTCTTGTTCATCTGTTCCAAAGAATACTTCGGATGGATGTTCTATATTTTCTGAGAGATATCTTTGGTATAAACATGCAAAAAATACTGAGAAAAAGTGGGGAACACCAATATATTTACAGCTAGCAATAATAAAAATGGAGTCAGATTTTGATTGGCTTGCAAAGCCTAAAAGAAATAAAATTTTTAAAGTTATTCCTTATAAAAGACCTTCCTCTTCTTTTGGATACTCCCAAGCTGTTAAAGGAACATGGAAGCAATATAAGAAAGAAACCAATAATCCTCTAGCAACAAGAACAAGATTTAAAGATAGTGTAGATTTTATAGGATGGTATACTAATAAAACCGAGAAAATTTTAAAAATTTCCAAAAAAGACTCATTCAGACAATATATTGCTTATCATGAAGGATGGGGAAATTACAAGAACTACAAAAAGAATACAAAAGTTATATCTCTAGCAAAGAGGGTGCAAAAGCAATCTAAAAAATATAAATCGCAGCTATTAAGTTGTCAAAGTTCTCTTAGAACAAGGAAATATATTATTTTTTAATTAAGTTGTTTTTTAAGCTCAATATCAACGGCATCAATTCTTTTTGTGTTTTTTGCTAACATTAAATACATAGTTGGTGTTACATAAAGAGTAAAAAAAGTAGATATAATCATACCACCCAAAATTGTTGATCCTACTGCGAGTCTAGAACCTTCCCCAGCTCCAGGTCCAATATTACCTATTACCAAAGGAACCATTGCTATCATTGTACTTAGGGAGGTCATGATTATTGGTCTAAACCTCATATCACATGCTTCTTTAATTGCATTCTCTATATTTTTTCCAGATGCTCTCAGCTGATTTGCAAAATCTACAATTAAGATACTATTCTTTGTTGATATACCAATCAAAATAACAAGTGCAATTTGAGAAAAAATATTAATTGAACTATTTAAAAAAAGTATAAATACTAAACCACCAAACACAGCCAATGGAACAGTCATAATTATTATGAATGGATGAATAAAAGAATTAAAAGTAGCAGCCATTACAAGGTATGCGGTTATCAAAGCTAAAGTGAATATTATAAATAACTCATTAGAAGTTTCTTTTAACTCTTCTGATTTACCTTTCCATGAAATTTGATTTTGAGGTGCTATATTTTCCATAGTTTTTTCAAGATAATTAATTGCTTCACTTAATGAATAGCCTTCATTAATATTAGCAGATATTGTAACCGCTCTTTGTCTATTGTATCTCGAGAGTATTTTCGCTGATCCTTCTTCTTTGAAATCAACCAAGTTTGCCAATGATATAAGTTTTGAATTATTTTCAGATCTTACGAATATTTTTGCTAAACTTTCTTTGCTTCTCCTATCAGATAGATATTTTTGTAAAATTATTGGATACTCTTTACCAAGTTTATTAAATGTAGTCACAGTTTTCCCACCGTAAAGAGTTTCTAAAGTTTTACCTATTTGATCTGTAGATACACCTAAATCTTTTGCTTTATTTTTATTAATTATTAACTTTACCTCTGGTTTATTTTTGGAATAATCCGACTCAATTCTAGATAAATTTTTATTTTTTCTTAACTCAGAAATAAGATTATTTTGTATTTGTTCAAGTTCTTCATAAGATGTACCCAAAATTACCATCTGAACAGGTTTGTTATAATTTGAGACTCTTATCGATTGAGGTGAGATAGGAAAAGCAATTGCTTGAGGATTAGTTACTATTTTTCCAATAGCTTCTCTCATAACGGATTGAGTGTTTTTACCTCTTTCATCCCAGTGATTAAGTAGAGCTATAATTATAAAAGTATTAAAGGAATTACTCGATCTTCCAAAACCAGGGACTCTCATAATAAATCGCCTGTAAGGACTATCTTCTTTCTGTAACAATGGAATTAATTTAGATTCTATTTCTTGAGCTCTTTCTTGTGTGTACTCAAAAGAGCTACCTTCATCAGTCATACCAATTATTAAATATGCTCCTCTATCCTCAAGTGGGAGAAGTTCTTTTTTAGAAAAATTAAATAGTAAAACTGAAGAAATAATTATAATTATCATAAAAGAAATAATTAGTTTTTGCTTGTCTAGGAAATATATAAGACTTTCTTTATAAAATTTAAGAAATGATCTAAAAAAATTGTTAAATTTTATTATAATTTTATTTTGTTTTGATTTGAGACTAAGAAATCTACTACCAAGCATGGGTGATAATGTTAAGGCAACAAAAGATGACACAACAACAGAAAAAGATAATGCTATTGCAGTTTCTTTAAATAAAGTTCCTGAAATACCTTGGATAAAAATAAGTGGCAAAAATACAGCCACTAATATTAAAGTAGTTGCAATAATTGCAAAGGTAATTTGTTTTGAACCCTTGTAAGCTGCCACAAGTGGCTTTTCTCCTTTTTCTATTCTTCTATAAATTGCATCAGTCATAATTACAGAGTCATCTGTAATTATTCCAATTGCTAGAATAAATGAGAGTAAAACAAAAATATTTATAGATAGATCAAAAATATAAATTCCTAAAAAAGATGCAATAAGACTAACAGGTAGCGCTACTGCTGGAACTATTACTGCTTTTAAATTACCTAGAAAAAGATAGATAATTATAACCACTAAAATAAAAGCTATAACAAGAGTTTTATATACCTCATTAATTGCTGCACCAACATAGTTTGCTCTATTAAATGCTACTTCTATATTTAAGCCATCTGGTAAGGACTTTCTTACTTCTTTTAATTTTTTTTTGATATCATTTGAAAGTTCAACGGTCGATGCGCCGCTTCTAGCATATATACCTATTCCTACTGTCTTTAAGTTAAGATTATCTTTTCTTTGTGCTTTGAATAATGTTTTTTCTGATACAGGCCCAAATTTAACTTCAGCAACATCAGATAATTTTACTACATTGTCCTTATTTTTCTTGATAGGTAAACTTTTTAGTTCATCAATAGTTGTGTAAGATTTATCTAGATTAAGAGTTAGATCGACATTAGTAGCCTCTAAAGTTCCAGCTGGGAGGCTGACATTTTCATTTCTTAATGCATTTTCTAATTCTTGTATAGTTAAATCATTAGCTGCTAATTTTATTGGATCTATCCAAATCCTAACACTTAACTCTCTTAGTCCTCCAACTAAAATTCTTCCTACATTTTTTATACTTGAAAATCTGTCAACCAGATATCTCTCTGCATAGTCTCCTAATTCCAAGTCACTCCAAGTAGAAGAGGATAGAGCTATCCACATAGTAGTAGTAAAACCCGCAGCTTGTTTTAAGATTTGAGGAGGTTCTGCTTCAGTTGGTAGGTTATCCGCAACTCTAGCAACTCTTTCTCTAATATCATTTGCAGCATTATCTAAATTCATTTCTGTATCAAACTCTATATTTATTGTGCTGCGTCCATTTTCAGAAACAGAGTCGATATTTTTTATTCCTTCTGCACCACCGATTACATCTTCTAAAACTTGAGTAACCTCTTGATTAACTATTGGTGCCGATGCGGACTTATAATCTACTTTTACTTGAACAACTGGAGGCTGAAGTCCTGATGGTAACTCCCTTACTGGTAACTTCCAAAATACAAATAAACCGAATAAAACTAAAATAAGTGACATTACCCAAGATACTACCGGTCTTCTTATACTTATATCAGTTATAAACATTTATTTTTTAATTGGTTTAATTTTTCCTTTTGGATTTACTTTTTTAAGACCTTCAGCAACAATCAGATCATCTTTATTCAATCCTGATATTACTTCTATAAATCCTTTATCTCTATTTCCTATTTGTATCTGAATTTTATTTAAACTGTTATCTTCTAGGACTTTATAAACAAAAGTATTCTCTCCCTCTAACATTACACTTGTATCAGGTATCGATAAAGAGCTTCGTTCATTAAACTTAACACTTACTTCAAGTAGCGATCCTGGTATCAATTCATAATTTTTGTTATCTATTTTAATTCTTGTAAGTAAACTCCTCGTGTCAGCACTAATTCTACTTGAGAATCCATCTACTAAACCTGAAAAAATTTTATCTTTTAGACCTGAAAACTTAACTTCAACTGGTAAGTTTTTCTTTATTGCAGGCGCAAAAGATTCAGGTATTTTTAAGTCAGCATAAATTACTGAACTATCATCTAAGGTTATAATTAAAGAATTATCAGAGCCAAGTACATCCTCTGTAATACCTCTATAACCTAAAATACCATTGAAAGGTGCTATAATATCTTTATCTTTTAATTTTATTATTAAAGATCCTTTTTCAACATAACTATCTAATTTTAACTCAGAAATTAAATCACTTTTTTGAATTCTATATGATTTAGTTTTTTTTGAAATAGCAGTCCCGAAACTTTCAATTTTCTCTGAAAAAATCTTTTCAGAAACTAGTTTTACTATTATGCCAGGTGGTGGTCTCTTACTAAATTTTTTTTTAAAATGGTTTCCAACCATTGTTCTTCCAATTACTACTAAAGCAATAATTATAAAAAAAATAGTAACACCGATTAAAACTTTTTTTGAGGTTTTCATAAATTATATTCTGCCATACTCTGACCAAGAGCCATCATAAATGACAGGATTATATTTATTATCAATTAAGGAATATGCAAGTGCTAAAACTGCTGCTGTAACTCCAGAGCCGCATGAAAACACAACTTTTAATGAAAAATCATGTTTTAAAACTGATTTAAAAATTTCTAACAATTCTTCTTTAGATTTGAATGTTTTATCCTTTTCTATTAATTGCTTGAATGGCAAGCATAAAGAATTTGGTATAGATCCACTTCTTAAACCTTTTCTTGGCTCTTTTTCTTTTCCCTCAAATCTTTCTTTACTTCTTGCATCAAGAATTTTAAATTCCTGATTAATAATATTTTGTTCAATTTGCATCTTTGATTTAACTAAATCTTTTTTTTCTTTTGATATGTAATGCGATTTGGGAAAAACTATTACTTCTTTTGTAACCTGTCTTTTTTCTGATTGCCATTTTTCAAAGCCACCATTCATTACACTTACAAGCTTAGGGTCATGTCCAAAATAGATAAAAGTGTACCATAATCTACAAGAGCTGATTAAATCAGAATTATCATAAACAATAATTCTATCTTCATTTTTTATACCATAACCTGAAACAATTTCATTCCACTTGTTATAAGTTGGCAACATATGTGGTAATTCTGTATTCTTGTCAGAATTTTTATCTAAGTCAAAAAACAATGCATTTGGTAAATGCTGATTTAAATATTCTTG
Organism: uncultured Pelagibacteraceae bacterium; assembly: GCA_902515985.1. GTDB lineage: Bacteria > Pseudomonadota > Alphaproteobacteria > Pelagibacterales > Pelagibacteraceae > Pelagibacter. The sequence goes on along the minus strand of CABXWY010000003.1, from coordinate 36,753 downwards.
ATATGGATTTCTTGAAGCATTAGGAAGATGCCAAGAACAATCAATTAATTTTATATTACTTAAATTGTTTTCAACCCAAGCAGTTTCTACTAAAGACATTTATCTTTTTTCCAGATATTTTTGATGATATTCCTCAGCTATACAATAATTTTTTATTTGTGAAATTTTAGTAACCACTTTCCCGGAATATTTTTTGTTGTATTTTTCTGTTATTTTTTTTGCAATATTTTTTTGCTCGTCATTAAGATAAAAAATTTCACTTCTATACTGTGTACCAAAGTCTGGTCCTTGAGAATTTAAGGTTGTAGGATCATGTATTTCAAAAAAATAATCTAAAATTTTTTCATAGGAAATTATGTTTGGATCAAAGTCTAATTTAACAACTTCAGCATGATTAGTATCCCCTTCACAAACTTCTTGATAACTTGTTTTACTTGTTTTACCTCCGCAATAACCTACTTCGGTTTTAAAAACACCGTCTAATCTACTGAACTTTATTTCAGGTCCCCAAAAACATCCACAAGCTAATACTGCTATTTCCATTGATTATTAAGTTTATTAAACTAAAGTTAATCTTATGCTTTCTAAAAATCAATTAGGTTTTTTGTACATGTTCTTGTCTGTGTGTGCATTTTCGGTAATGGATCTTATTGTAAAATGGTCAGATAGCTATCCTTTAGGTCAGGTAATCTTTTTTAGAGGTTTTTTTGGCTTAGTCCTTTATTATTTTGTGATCCCTAAAGAAAGGCTTAAAGATTTTTACTATACAAAAAGGCCAATCTTGCACTTTTCAAGATGCTTTTTTGGACTTATAGCGTTACTATCAATATTTATAGCACTGAGAAATCTTCCATTGGCTACTGTTGTAAGTATTACATTTGCTGTACCAATATTTACAACGATTTTTTCAATTTTATTTTTGAGCGAGAAAGTGGGTTTCTTTAGGTGGTTAGCAGTTATTGTTGGGTTTATTGGAATTGTAGTTATATCTGAGCCTGGGTTGAGCGCATTAAATATTTATTACATTTTTCCATTTATTTTTGTCCTAGGTTTGTCTTATGTTGCCATTTCGATCAGACAATTATCTTCTACCGAACCAGTTTGGTTAATATCATTATATTTTTCTGTAGCAATTACATTAGCGGGTTTATTCACTATACCTTATGGGTGGTTAATGCCAAATTTAAAAGACCTAATACTTTTATCATTCATGGGAATTTTTGGAGGCGTTGCAAATTTATGGTTGAGCCAATCATATAAATTTGCAGAGGTGTCATTAGTTACACCGTTAAAATATTTAGCCTTAGTTTTTGCAATAATTTTTGGTTACCTTATTTGGGACGAAATACCCACAATAAAAACTTTGATAGGCGCAACTCTAGTTATTGTATCTTCAATAATTATATTTAGGAGAGAAATTTTACTAAAAAAACAAATTTCAACTGCAAGACATGACTAAACCACCTAAATACTGGAATAAAGCAATCAGTTATTTATCTTCGAAAGATAAGATTATGAGGTCACTAATAAAAAAGTATGATGACACATTTTTAACTACCAGAAAGGATGTTTTTTTTTCTCTATGTAAAAGCATTATAGGCCAACAGATCAGTGTTGCTGCGGCAAACTCTGTATTTATAAAATTTAAAAAGCTTTGTAAAAATAAAATAAACCCAAAAACAGTAAATAAATTAAGTTCACAACAGCTAAAAAAATGTGGATTAAGTCGTCAAAAAGTTAAAGGTATTAAAGAACTAGCTAGAAAGTTTTATAATAAAAGTTTTAATCCTAATATTATTAAGAATATGAATGACGAAGATGCGATAGCATATCTATCAACTTTAAGACAGATCGGTAGGTGGTCTGCTGAAATGATTTTGCTTTTCACTTTTAACAGACAAAATATCTGGCCTTTGCAGGATATAGGCCTTTTAAGAGCGATATCTAACAATTATAAAAAAAAATATTTACCACCGAAAAATTTTGTTGATAAATTATATAAAAAATTTTCACCCTACTGTTCGGTTGCTACTTGGTATTTGTGGAGATCTATAGATGATGAACCTATTCAGTATTAGATTCCTTCTACTATTTGGTGATGTCTTACAACATGTCCATTAAGTACTTCATGAGCATCTTGGTATTCCTTCGAGTTATAACATTCTATAGCTGAATTATAATCAGGGAATTCAACAACAACAGTGCGTGGAGAATTAATACCTTCAGTAGTTCTATTTTTTCCTCCTCTTACAATGAATTTTCCTGAAAACTTTTCGACGGCTGGCTTAGCCTTTGAGGCATAATCTTTTAATTTTTCAGGATTATCAATTTTTTCATATATACATACCCAGTAACCTTTCATTAGTCTAACCACCTTTCATATTTTGATTTGTTGTTTTTGATATAATCAGGTAATTTCTGAAAATCATATTTCAAAAGCTTTTCTCCTTTACCAAATTTTTTTGTTCTTTGATCAACATTTAAATTATATATTGCACGTTTTTCATTCATTATTTCTGTAATTTGTTTAATTGTTAAAGGTTCTAGTTCAAATTCAATGTGATGAAGGTAAGACTTTAGTTTGTGATAAATTTCTTCAGGAGTTTTAATATTTGTAAAATGCCACCCTCCGTCATCTATGAATTTAATACTTGAGTATTTATTGTCTGAAAAAAAAGTATCTAACCTATAAAAAGGAAACTTCCTATCTTTTATGTTTCTTAACCACTGAGGACTTTTTAAATTCTTTTTCTTGCAAGCTTTTGTTCCTATCCATGAAAAATTAGGTAATTTTAAGTTAAATTTATAATAAAACATTTCTTGTTTGAACATTATAATTTTTTTATTAATTTTGGAAAAATCTAGATTTTTAAGATTAGGTATTTCATCTACATCGGAGATTAAAATTAAATCTTCATTATCAGCCTCTGCTAATCCATTTAGAATGAAGTTTCTTTGGCTATTTTCTCTTTTTCCTGCATTAAACATGTATTTGCTAATTGTAATATCCTTATCCTCATCTTCTTTAATAATATCTAAATTATTTGGTATTTGATCGTAAACCAAATAGAGAATTTTTTTTTTGAAACTTTGGTATCTATCAATATCAAATTTTAAGTCTCTTTTTTCACCTTTGTGATTGAATTTACTTTCAACTATTACAAAATAATCTACTTGATCATCCAAAAGATTAAGTCTTAAATCCAAAACTAAATCTTCATCAAAATACATAAAACAGTCAAATATTTTCATAAATATATTTAATTAAATCTAATACTATAATAATAATTATAAATGGAAAAAAAATTAATAATAAATTTTCAGGAATACCTAGATACTGTTGAAAAGCTTGCAATAGAGGTAGATAAAAAATTCAAACCAACTGTGCTTGTTGGTATTATGAGAGGAGCAGCACCTATAATAGATATTTTATCAAGAATATTTAAATTACCCACAGCTTATATTGTTATACAAAGCTATTCAGGAAAAGGATTAGAGGATAAGCAGGGAGATCTTACTTTTGCAAGAGACATAAGCTCAATAGCTCAACAAAAAGACTTTGAAAGAGTTCTGCTGGTTGATGACTTATCAGATACTGGGCTTACTTTAAACAGAAGTATTGATTGGTTAAAAAATTATGAACCGGTAAAAAGTTACATAAAAGAAATTAAAACTGCTTGTTTATGGAAAAAAAAATCTTCTAAATTTAACCCAGATTTTTGTCCTATTAAATTAGATGGAGATCCTTGGATTGTTCAACCAACTGAACATTATGAGGAAATATCTATTGATAAAATAAAAGAGAGAAATAAGTAAGGCCAGAATTAAATCTGGCCTTATTTTTAAATAAATTTAAGCTACAGCAAAACTTATCGCACTAAGAACTGCAATTACCCATATGGCAGGGGAAGTCGTAGAAAATTTACCTGTGAATATTTTTATTAAAGCATAAGAAATAAAAGCTAACGCTATACCATTGCTTATACTGTATGTTAAAGGCATTGCTATCATGGCAAGTACAGCGGGAGCTGATTCTGCAATGTCATCCCATTCTATATCAGTAATATTTCTTACGAATAAAACAGCTACATATAATAAAGCCGCTCCATCAATTTCTTTTGGTAAACTTGTTGCAAGAGGTGCAAAAAATAAACATGCAAGAAACAAAACACCAATTACTAAAGATGTCATTCCAGTTCTGCCTCCAGCTTTTACACCAGCTCCAGACTCAACATAGCTTGTTACAGTTGTGGTTCCCATAAAAGCTCCTGCTACTGTTCCAACGCTATCTGCCATCATAGCTTTATTAATGTCTTGGACTCTACCTTTATTATCAACCTTGCCCGCAACATTTGCCACCGAAGTTAAAGTTCCAGCAGTATCAAAAAAATCTATAAATAGTAACGTAAATACAACTGTAGACATGCTCGCAGTCAAAGCAGCTGATAAATCAAAATCAAATAGATATGTCATCGGAGGTATACTTCCTACAACTCCATTAAATTTAGCTAGTCCACTTAACCAAGCAATAATACTAAAAGCAATAATTCCAATTATTATATTTCCTTTAATATTTAGTTTTTCCATAACAATAATTGCCACAAAAGTCAGACAACCAAGAATAACTAGTGGATTTTTTATATCTCCTAAAGTAACAAGCGTAACTGGATGATCGCCTACTACCCCCATAATTTCTAATCCAATAATTGCTAAAAATAATCCTATACCAGCTCCTATTCCTAATTTTAAACTCTTAGGTATAGAATTAATTAACCAAGATCTTATTGGCGTTAAGGATATAATTAAAAATAATACACCAGCTACCAGAACAGCTCCGAGCGCTTCTTGAGGTGTGTAGCCCATTCCTGCAACAACACCAAAAGCAACAAATGCATTAATACCCATTCCTGGAGCTAAACCTATCGGCCAGGTTTTTCCATAGAAAGCCATGATAAAACATGCCAAAGATGTAGCTAAAATTGTTGCTGTGAAAACAGCCCCGAAATCAAAGAAACCTTTTTCTGGTCCTGCAAATTCTCCTGACAGAATAAAGGGATTTAAAAACATGATATATGCCATTGTTAAGAAAGTAGTAACCCCGGCAATTACTTCGGTTTTAAAATTTGTCTTATGTTTTTTGTAATTAAAATATTTATCTAACATTTAAATCCTCCAAATAAGCTTGGACAATAAACGATTTTTTTAAAAAATTCTTATGAATTGAAAGGTTTATTAACATTTTACAACTTAGAATTTAATATTTTATTAAAACAAATCTGCTAAAGTGACCAAGTGCGATCTATAACGCTATTATTTGTCTTAACTCTTCTCTTGATCAACCTGACAGGTTGCCAAACTGTAAAGAATAAAACAGATCAAATTGTTAAAAAAGAAAATGAAAAATTAAGCAAATTTATTGGCCAGCCTGTTTCTGAACTAAAAATTGTTATGGGTTTACCTAATAAAGAGGAGAGGTCAGATACAGGTACAAAAGTTTTTGTATATAAAACAAAAAAATATGGAATTCCGTGTGAAAGAAAATTTGAAATTAGTAATAACGATATGGTGATTGGTTTTGTTTCAAAAGGGTGTTTTTAACTTGTGGGGATAGATCCCCACAAGCAAGGTTAATACTTATTTTATCTCAATAAGTTTTTTTTTTTTATAATCTGGTACAATTCTTTCACAAGGAATTGTTAAAAGACCATCTTTAAGCTCAGCACCATTCACTTTAACATCGTCTGCTATAGTAAATGATCTTGCAAATTGCCTTTGAGAAATTCCCTTATGAATAATCTCACCATCTTCAGTTTTATCTTCAGATTTATCAACTTGTTTTGTTCTAACTGTTAATAAATTATCTTCAAACTCTACTTCTACATCTTTTTTTGAAAAACCTGCAAGAGCGACTTCAATTGAATATTTGTCTTTCCCTGTTTTTCTGATGTTGTAAGGTGGATAGTTAGATTGCATTGTCAAACCACCATTACCCAGCATATTTTCAAATTGATCAAACATATCATCAAAACCAATTGAAAAAGGTCTGAGAGAGTTAAATATAGATAGATCCTTACTTGTCATATTTCCTCCTTTGTTAGCAAGGTTTAATGTAAGCCCCATTTAGGCAACTTACTCGAGTTATGTAGGTATCAAGTTTGTTTTTTCAAGATACAATTAAATTTTTCCTGATATTTTTAAAATAAATGCATAGTCGAAAGCTATTTCCTCAATTGCACCATCTCGACCAGATTTACCCCCATGGCCCGCATTCATTTCAGTCTTTAGAAGCAAAAGATTTGTATCAGTTTTATATTCTCTGAGTTTCGCAGTGAACTTTGCTGGTTCGTCAAATAAAACTCTATTATCACTTAAGCTGGTAGTAATTAAAATATTAGGGTAATCCATTTTCTTAATATTATTATAGGGAGCGTAAGAATAGATATAATCAAAATGATCTTTATTATCCTTAGCATTTCCAAATTCATCAAATTCTCCGATTGTTAATGGTAAAGAATGATCCAAGTTAGTTGTTAAACTATCAACGAAAGGAACAGCCATTATTATCCCTAAAAATAAATCTGGAGATTTATTCACAACTGCTCCCATAAGTAATCCACCAGCAGATCCCCCCATACCAATAATTTTTCCTTTTGACGTATATTTTTTTTGGATTAAAAAATTAGCAACAGCTATATAATCATTGAAGGTATTTTTTTTATTCAGTAGCTTACCTTCTTTCCACCACTTCATTCCTCTTTCCATGCCCCCACGAATATGTGCAGTCACCCAAATGATATCTCGATTTATTAGACTCAATCTAGTAGTAGAAAAAGATGGAGACATTGAAGCACCATATGAACCATATCCATACAAAAGAAGATTTGCTGATCCATCAATAGGTGTATCCTTATGTCTAGTTATAGTTAATGGAACTTTTCTTCCATCGTTGGAGCTACATTCTAGTCTTTCAACTATATAATTATTTGGATCGTGACCAGAAGGAATTATTTGTTCTTTTACTAATTTTTTTTCTTTAGTTTTTAAGTTGTATAAATATGTCCTAGATTGAGTTTTTGGTGTTGAGTAAGATATATAAATTAAGTCAGTTTTTTTATCCTTTTGTATTAGCGATATATTTGCATCATAAACACCTTCTTCTGTAAAAATAATTTCTTCCTCTTTGTTTGATTTAATGTCCCTCACAAAAATTTTATCTAAAGCATTTGTAAGTTCAGATCTAATAATCCAATTATTTAAAAATGTAAGACCACCAACCATAGTTTCATTTTTTGCAGGAATAAATATTTCCCATTCTGTTGATTCTATATTTTTTGATCTTTCTATTTTAAAATCTTCAGCATCTTTATTAGTATGAATATAAAAATAATTCCCCCAAGAATTAATACTGTAAATTATTCCTTTTTCTCTTTTTCTGACTAATTTTGGAATAGGTATTTTTTCATCAGTTTTAAAAAAATATTTTTCAGATGTATTATGATCAGATGAACTAATAAAATAATATTTTTCATCAGCGCTTATACCTATACTCACTGTAAATGCCGGAGTTTTTTCCTCAAAAATTAAAAGATCATCTTTAATTGATTTTCCAATTTCATGTCTAAAGATTTGTCTCGGTCTATGGTTTTCATCAAGCTTTGAGTAAAAAATATAATTATCATCTAAACTAAATAAAACTGAGCCAGAGGTATTTTCTATTTTTTCAGTAATAAATTTGTCTGTTTTAATTTCTTTTATATAGATAGTAAAATATTCTGATCCTTTTAAATCTAATGAGTATGCTAGATATTTATCGTTATGGCTTACATCTAAATCACCAACCCCAAAATATTCTGCTTTTACTTTTTCTTTTTCTTTGTCTCCATTCCAGATTTCCTCAATGTCTTCAGATCCAATTTTTTTTCTTAATTTTATCGAGTAATTCCCTTTTGTAGTTGTTTTAGTCCAATATTCATAATTTTTATCCTTAAATGGAAGTGACTCATCGTCTAATTTTATTCTACCTTTGATTTCGTCAAAAAGTATCTTTTGAGTTTGTTTGGTATCTTTTAAATTATTTTCAGTATAACTATTTTCATCCTCTAGATATTTCCGAATCTCTGGTAATAGCTTAGAACTATCTTTTAAAACTTCTAAAATATTTTTTTGATGAATCCAGCTATAATTATCCTCCCATGTCACATTGTGACAAGTTTTTAGTTCTGGTTTTTTATCTAATTGTGGTATTTTCATCTTCAACATTTAATACATGAATATTTTTTTCTTAACACTTATTATTTTTGTCCTAGTTTATTTACTACTTAATTGGTTTGTTAAAACCTCAAGCGCTAAAATCTCAAAGGGAATAAGAACTTTCACTATTATTTTATCAATATTGCTTGCAGTTATAATGGCTTTTGCAGGCAGATACATATTTTCACTACCTTTTTTATTAATGATTTTACCTCTTATAAAGACTAAAGCAGGGCTCACTTTGCTTCAAATTTTGAGAATTTGGGGTTTATTAAGATTTTTGAGAAATTCAGGTAGATTTAACTTTAATAACATGGGATCCGCTAATAATAGCCAATCAATATCCTTGGATGAGGCTTACAAAATACTTAATTTGAATACAAAAAAAAAATATTCCAAAGAAGAAGTTATGAAATCTTATAAAAATATTATGAAAAAAATTCACCCAGATGTCAGCCCAGAGTTATCAAGGTTGGCATCGATAGTAAATGAAGCTAAGGAAGTAGTTTTAAAAGATATTAGTTAATTAAATCTTTAAATTTGTTAAAAATTTTTTGGGGATCAATTTTATATTTGCCTAGAGTATCATGATATACTGTAGTTTCTCCCTCGGGAATAATTGGAAACATTTTTGAACTATAGCTTCCGTAAAGTAATGGTGTATCAGCCATTAAAACTATCGTTGGTATTCTTATTGCAGCTGATAAGTGACTAAAACTAGAATCGTTACAAATTGCGACATCACAATTAGCAATTAAAGGAAATGTTTGCAATAAACTCATTTGATCTAAAGGGAGGCATTTCGATTTGAATTTTGAATTTAGAATATCCTTTAAAATACTTTGTTCTGCAACTTTATTTCCTGTAGCTAAAAAAAATCTACAATCATATTCATGATTACACTTTTCCATAAATTTTAAGAAGATGCTCGAAGGTATTCTTTTTGTATCTCCAGAACCTCCAATACCCAAAATTATGTTTTTTTCTTTTTTTGTAATTTTATATTTGCTGGCAGCATCAATCTTACTCCTCTCATTTATATTAATGATAGGTTCGCTTTCTACTGTTTCACCTATTGAATTCTTAACAAAATTTTGCGCAGCTAATATTATATGTTGTTTTTTTTTTTTAAATAAAGGATATTGGTATATCTCTTTAATAGAGGCAAAGTTACAAATTAGTTTGTATCTTAGTGATGAATTAAATATAAAAACTTTTTGGAATTTATAAGTTTTTAATTGACTTGCTAAGCTGAAGGATCCGAAAATACCATCATGAACTCCTTTTCTATTACTATTATTCCTATCTAAATTTATAATTTCATTTATAAATTTATTTTCTTTCAAAATTTCTGATGCTTTGGAACTATCTTTTACTAAAATATCAACTTTGGTATTAAATTTTTTAGATATCGCCTCTATAAATGGCAAATAAATGATCATATCCCCAATTCCCATCCTGTTCTGAATAGCCAATATTTTCATTTCTTTTATAAACTTTACTAAATTTTTCTTTTTTTATAAGTTTTTATTATGAGTAAAATTAATGGCATTTATGCGGCCTCAGTATCTATCCTAGATAAAGAATTAAATTTAGATATTGATAAAACCATCAAACATGCTGAAAATTTAATTACTCAAGGATGTCATGGGGTAGTAATTTTTGGCAGTACCGGGCAAGCTCAGTTAATTTCTTCATCAGAAAAAATAAAGCTTGTTGAGAAACTTTCAAAGAGTAAATTTAATAACAAATTTATAATTGGCACAGGTTTTAACTCTTTGAAAGAAAGTCTTCTTTTTCTTAAGGCATGTAAAAATTTTAATTTTAAAAATTTTCTTATAATGCCGCCTGCTTATTATAATTACGAGGACAAGGATGTAATTAATTTCTACTCTGAAATAATCAAACAACATCCTTGGTCTCAGATTATTTTGTATAATTTTGAAAAATTATGTGGATATAAATTTTCAATTGCATGCGTGGAGGAGCTTGTTAAAAAGTATCCTGATCAAATTATAGGCGTTAAAGACAGTTCATATAATTTGTATAAAGATTTAAAGTTAAAAAACTTTTCAATTCTTCCTGGATCAGAGTCAAAATTAGTTAGTGGTCTAGAATTAGGGTGTTCAGGTATAATTACTGCTACATGTAATATAACTGCAGAATTATCAAGAAATATTTTTGATGATTTTATTAATAAAAAAAAACAAGCTCAAATTGAAAAACTCTGTAATGTAAGAGAGGCTTTTGATAAATTTAATTTAATATCTGGCATACATACTTTTTTATCTTCCTCTCATAACTCGTATATAAATTTGTTACCGCCACTATCGTTGCTAAGCAAAAATAACGAAAAAAAATTACTTGATGAATTAACTAAATTAGATTTTAATTATAATTTTTTAAAGATTGATTGAGATGAAGTTAGCAAAATTTTTAAATAGTCTGTTTACCAAAAATGGATTCATACTAATTGATGCAAATGGCAATAAGTTTAAAATTGGAAACCCAGTTAAAGAAAATCCTATCACATTAAAAATATTAGATAAAAGTCTACATTTTAAATTATTATATCATCCTGACTTATACTTTGGCGAAGCATATACAAATGGATCTATATTAATAGAGAATGGAACTTTGACAGATTTTCTGGAAATTGCATTTGAAAATATTGGAAGAGGAGAGATAAATAATTATGGAATGCTGATGAATAAGTTGAAAGGAATATATAAAAAGTTAACAAATTTTAATTTCGTTAAAAACTCAAGGAAAAATGTTGCACATCACTATGATATATCAGAAAAATTATATGATTTATTTTTAGATGAAAAAAGACAATATTCTTGTGCGTATTTTGAAGATGATAAAAACACTTTAGAAGAGGCACAAAATAATAAAATTAACCACATAATAAAGAAACTTAATTTAAAAAATGATTTAAGAGTTTTAGATATTGGAAGTGGCTGGGGAACATTAGCTTTAGATATAGCTAAAAAAACTAAGTGTTCAGTATTAGGTATTACACTATCTGAAAATCAACTTCAATACAGTAAACAGAAGGCTAAAGAAATGAATCTAGAAAATCAGGTAGATTTTCGACTTACTGATTACAGAAATTTAAATGAGAAATTTGATAGAATTGTGAGTGTTGGGATGTTTGAGCATGTGGGTAAGGAATTTTACATGAAATATTTTAATACTGTATCAAAACTTCTTTCCGAAAATGGAGTTGCCCTAATACATGCTATAGGGTCAACAAACCCACCAAGAGATCCACAACCTTGGATAAATAAATATATTTTTCCTGGAGGGTACACACCTAGCTTAAGTGAAGTTATTTCTCCCATTGAAAAATCAGGTTTAGTAATCTCAGATATTGAAGTGTTAAGAAAGCACTACGCACATACATTGAGGCATTGGAAAAAACGTTTTTTAAGTAAAAAAAGTGATGTTTTACAAATGTTTGATGAAAAATTTTTTAGAATGTGGGAATTTTATCTTACAAGTTGTGAAATGGCTTTCAAATGGGGTGACCAGGTTGTATTTCAATTTCAATTATCAAAAAAATTAGGTTCAGTTCCGAACACAAGAGACTATATTTATCAAAAATAAATTGATAAATCTTTATTGTCTCTTGAATGAAAAAAAAGAATAAAAAATCAAAAAAACCAAAAAAAGTTAAAAAAAAAACTAAAAATAAAAAGATAAAAAAATCTATTGTCAAATCTAGGAAACGAAAAAAATTTAAAAGAAATAAAGTTAAATCTTCAAAATCTGTAAATATTAAAAAAATCAATAAAGAAAAAAAAATTTTAGTAAGAATAGCTCAATTCCAAAGTTCATTAAAACCAGAAATAAAAATTAAATTTAACCCTTTTAAAGTTATTGAAAATTTCCTTCAAAACTTCTTTTCAAAAATTTCTAATACTATTAGTGAATATAAAATTATTCAAAAAGATGAAACACGAAAAAAAAAAATAGAAGAAATGGAAAGAATTGAGAAAGAGAAAATAGATAAAAAAATAAGATTACAAGAAGAAAAAGAAATCAATTTAAAGCTAAAAGAACAATTATTAAAAGATGAAATAAGATTAGAGAGAGAAAGAGTAAAAGATATAAAATCCTTTTTAAGGAAAGAACAAGCAATAATTAGACAAGAGCAAGCAGAAAAACAAAGAAAGTTTCTTGAACAACTCAAATTAGAAAAACAAATAGAAAAATTCAGAATTAGAGAAATTAAAGAATTAGAACAATTAGAAAAAATATCTTTAAAAGAAAAGAGGGAAGACTATGCAGGTTTGCAAGATAGAATAGATAAACTTAGAGAAAAATATAGAATTATAAGAGATCAAAAAATAAGAGAAAGAGTAGAAGCGTTAGGTGTTAAAATACAAGGTGATGAGGATCGAGAAACATTACTTCAAAAAGAAAAAGATTACACTTTAGCAAGACAAAAAATAGAGTTTGCTCTTGAGAGTTTTTACAGAAGTGCAAGCAGTTTAGTCTTCCAATTAAATAAAAGACACATAACTAGACAAATGTCTATTCTGAGATGCATTGATCGAAGATTTGAAACAGGAGAAATTTTTATAAAATGGGACGAAAGTGAGGATGATAAATGGTTAATATTAATATATATTAAAAATAATTCTCCAAATGAAGGGATAATAATTGAAGATAAAACAAATCCTGAGAAAAACTTATCTTACGAATATAAGACTAATGAAATATTTAAAGCATCAGATCAAATGGTTGATTCGTTAACTCAATTAATTGCGCGTGTTAGAAAAAAAAAGGAAAATTGATTATTTAGTTATAGTTTTTTAATTTGTATTCCCAATTGCCCATTCTCTCATATGCAACCTTAAAAATTACTTTGCTATTTGGTTCAATCCACACAGTGAAATTGAGCTTTTTATCATCAGATATTTTTTCATCTTCCGATTTAAGACTAAATTTTTGTGTCTTTATATTTTTTCCAGAAAAATTAAATACCTCATCTCCTAAATATTTCACTTTTTGTTTTTTGATACTTCCAGATAGAGGACTTATTTGACTATTCGTTTTTAAGATTTCATAATTCCACCAATTTCCGACAACATTTTTTAAAGAAGCATTGCCTTTGTATGACGAACCATCAATAGAATATTGTTTCTTATCATTTGAAAGCTTTAAATTAACATACTTAATTTTTTTATTTTGAAATGTTTTAGAATTGAATGAAATTAATTTATTATTTTTATAAACCTCAGTTCCTGAACTATTAATTGATAATAAATTAACGCCTAAAATTTCAACATTAAAACTTGTTATATTTTTCACTTTAAAAAAATTATTTTCTTTCTTAAACTTGTAATTCGAGAAACCAATTATCTCACCATTTCTAAGTACATCCATTTCTATAGATTTTAAATTTTTAAGATCTTTACAAAGAGAAGGTTCAAATAAACCAACGGTAAAGATTATTATTATGAATATTTTTTTCATAAATCTAAGTTTACAGATTTTTTTTGTTACTAAAATAAGATTATTATTTATTTGCATATTATTTTTTATTAGGATTTAGTAAGTTTCATAACTAAATTAATAAATGTTTCTTAAAATCAAAAATATACCAAAAGTTTCATGGAGCTCTAAAAAACCCCTTAATTTAAAACCAAGATTATCTACTTTTTTTTTTTTATGTTTTGGACTCAGTTTATTTGGAATAGGTGAGGGTTTATTGTTGGTGTCATATACAGGAGCTTCCCCTTGGAGTGTTTTAGCACAAGGGATATCTTTAAAAATTAATTATTCAATTGGTGTAATAACATTTTCTATAAGTATCTTTGTAATTTCACTTTGGATTTTTTTAAAACAAAAACCAGGAATCGGTACAATATTAAATGCACTGATTATAGCTGTGATGATTGATTTGTGTTTAAAATATGTATCAACTCCTGAAAGTTTTATTCCAAAAATAATTTTAGCAGTATTTGCAGTTATGTTAGTAGGAGTAGGCAGCGGTATTTATCTCGTTGCAAACTTAGGACCCGGTCCAAGAGATGGCTTGATGACAGGTTTACAAAAAAAAACAAATCTACCAATTGCAACAGTCAGAGTTTTATTAGAAGTGACGGTAGTTAGTATCGGATGGTATTTAGGTGGCACAGTAGGCATTGGCACACTTTTATTTGCCTTTGGGATAGGGCCAGCTGTTGCTTTTAGCCTTTATATTGTTGGTAGAATTTTTCGTTAAATTTTAGTACTTTAATATTCGATTCGAATTAATATGAAAGACATAGTAAAATATCTTCAGCTTGGGTTACTTGGTATAATCTTAATAAGCACTGTAATTGCCGTAATGTTAGAAATTAATCTTATGATTTCTAATAAATCTGTAACTTTAGCAGACCTTTTACTAATGTTCCTTTACCTAGAGGTTATGGCAATGGTGAGGGTTTTTTGGGATCAACAATCTATAAGTATTACCTTGCCACTTTTAATAGCAATTACTGCTTTATCCCGGTTTATTATTTTACAAGGAAAAGAAATGGATCCTTCAGCACTAGTTTATGAAGCTGTTGCAATTGTATTAATTGCTGGAGCAATTGTAATTTTAAGATTACGTCATAGTGAAAAATTAGGGATTTCAAAAAAAAAAATAAGTAAATAGTTTAAGAATTAGAAATTAATTTTTCACTTTTTTTTCTATCGTGGGGGTCAAGTATTGCTTTTCTTAATCTACATGATTTAGGGGTTATTTCTAATGCTTCATCAGTATTAAGAATACTTAATTGTTCAGCAATTGACATTTTTCTAACTGGCGTGAGAACTACATTCTCATCAGTGCCTTGTGTTCTCATATTTGTTAATTTCTTTCCCTTCATAACATTTATTATCATATCACCTGGTTTTGGAGCTAAACCAACTATCATACCAGTATAGACAGGATCGTTATGTGTTACAAACATCTCACCTCTTGCTTGTAAGTTAAATATTGCAAATGCTACTGCTTTTCCTTGCTCCATTGATATTAAAGCTCCATTTCTTCTACCTTCCATCTCACCTTCAAAAGCCCCATAAGAATGAAATATTCTGTTAATGATACCAGTACCTTTTGTTAATGTTAAAAATCTACTAGTGTATCCCATCAATCCTCTTGTAGGTGCTTGAAATATTAATCGTTTTTTATTTTTTCCAGTATCTTTCAGATCAATTAGTTTCCCTTTTCTTCTGTTAATTGAGTCGATAACTTTTGAAGAATATTCTTCATCTAAATCCATTGTAATTTCTTCTATTGGTTCTAATTTTTCACCATTATCATTTTTCTTATATAAAACTTTTGGTGGGCTAACAGTCATTTCAAATCCTTCTCGTCTCATTTGAGTAAGAAGTATCTCTAACATTAGCTCTCCTCTACCACTTATTTCAAAGGCATCTTTACTCTCGTTCTCAGAAAAAGATATCCCAACATTATTTTCAGACTCTTGAATTAATCTTTCTCTAATTTGTGTACTAGTTAATTTCTTTCCTTCAGTTCCTGCAAGGGGAGAGCTATTAACTGTTACTTTTATAGACATAGTTGGAGGATCTATTGGTGTTGCTTTAATTGGTTCGTTTATTTCAAGGTCACAAATAGTATCTGCTACATTAGCTTTTTCTAAGCCCGCAACAATTACTATATCTCCAGCCTCTCCAATTTCTATAGGAACTTTTTTTGTTCCCTCATACCTAAAAATTTTTGTTAGTCTTCCTTCATCAACTTTCTCTCCATTTAGATTAATTGCCTTTATTTGTTGATTAGCTTTTGCAGTACCTTGTGATATCCTTCCCACTAAACTTCTACCAAGATAGCTGTCTGCATATAAAAGTGTAGATAACATTGCAAATGGTTTAGTCCTATCAAAGTCTGATGGTTTTACATGTTCTATTACTAGATTTAATAATGGATTTAAATTTTCTCTAGATCCATTTATTTCTTTATCTGCCCAACCAGATCTACCACTTGCATAAATTACTGGAAAATCTAATTGTTCTTCGCTTGCATCCAAGCTAACAAATAAATCAAATGTTTCATTTAATACCTCATCTGCCCTCCCATCAGGCTTATCCATCTTATTTATAATAACTATCGGTTTTAAACCTTGTTTAAGTGCTTTTGCCAAAACAAACTTAGTTTGTGGCATTACACCTTCTGCCGAATCTATGAGTAACAAAGCTCCATCTGCCATACTCAATACTCTTTCAACTTCAGCAGCAAAATCCCTATGACCAGGAGTATCGATAATATTTATTCTTGAATCTTTCCAATTAATCGAGGCAGGCTTTGCTAAAATTGTAATTCCCCTCTCTTTTTCAAGTTCACCACTGTCCATTAATCTTTCGTCAACGACTTCATTTTCTCTAAATGAACCACTTTGTTTCATTAAATTATCAATTAAAGTAGTTTTTCCATGATCAACGTGGGCAATTATTGTTATATTTCTTATTATATTTGTCATTTTTTGGTCGTTATATATTAAAAAAATTTAATTCAAATAAAAAAAACCCTCGAAACTTTCGCTTCGAGGGATTTAAATTTTATTAGTAAATTAGAATGGAGAAGGATTACATTCTCATTCACTAGTTCATTAAGCATTTGTTTATCTACTCTTTTTGATATTTGTTCATTTAAGTTCATCTTTTTTGTATCCCAATTCTGAAGCAATTCAGAAGATAAAATCATTTAACAATCTTTAATCTTCCTCTTCTCTTAACAAGATTCACTAATATTTCATCTGCATGTCCTAAATAGACGATGAATTATTATGCATAAATTTATATTTAAAATCTGTATAAATGTCTTTGGCATTTTCATAGATATCTTTTGCATAATTAATATCTATTTCTTTTTTATTAGAATTTTTAAAATAATTTAAATTTAAGTTTTCAACTTGGTTGAAATAAATTTTTTCTAGTAACACTTTTAAATAATTTTGATTAGTTAATTCTTCGTAGATTATAAAAAAACAATTATCATAAGATTGATAGTTCTTTAAGATATCTTGATAAAATAAACACCATTGCTCTAACCAGTAATTAATATCATTTAAATCTTTGAAATTAATAGGGTTGTTCCACGGTTTATGGTTAAGACCAAATTCATTATGACCAAGATAATTCATATATCGTCTAATAAAATCATTGCCTTGTTGTAATTGACTAAAATTTAAATGTTGATTTAAAAGAGAATACGTATGTTGCAACGGTTCTCGTATTGGAATTAAAAATATAGAATTAGGCAGTATTGAGTTAATTAAATTAATCCTTTTAAAATTAAGATTATTTTTACTTAAATATTTATCTTTGCTTTCTGAAAGTAGAATTAACTGAATATAATTAACTAACTCATTTTTTATAAATTCTTCTTCGTTATTAAAAAATATCTCATCTAATGCTTCTGGACTATTTATGTCATAACTTATTCCGTCACCATGTAACCTCTCTTTTTTTGAAATATTTTTTTTATTAAATAATTTTGAAAAATTAGGAGATAGTATAAATGGCATATTTTTATAGGTTAAAGATGCATAATGATCAGATGAATATATAAAATTTAATAAACTAGTAGTACCTGATCTTGGAAGGCCAGTAATAAAAATATGAGATTGATTTTTTATATCTTTATTTTTTAAATAGATAATTTTTTCAAGTTCAAATAATGATTTATTAATAAACTTTTTACTTAATACAAGGTCGTGTAAAAACTTTTGAATACCACTATAGTTTTGCATCATATTTTTTTCGAAGTAGATGATAAATTATAAAAACTATAGTTAATTCAATAATGCCCAAAATTGAAATAACTAAATTTAAAAATGAGTGAGATAATAAATCTAATATGTACATAAAAATTAATATAGAGATGAGTATAGTAAATATTTTTATTGATACTATGAAAAGTGATTTTGAATAATTAAGTATTAATTTTTCTTTTCTAAAATCAGATACATTTTTAAATTTAAATAATTTTAGTATTTTTCGATATATTTTTAAGTTTGACCGAACAATGTCTATTAATTTAACATATCTTATAAATTCATAAACAATTATTACAGAAAAAATTATTAAAAATTGATTAATCAACCTTATTTTGTTGTTGATTTTCTTTTCTTTTTTTTAGCAGTCTTTTTATTGGAAACCAAATCAATCCAAAAAGTGCAGCAAAAATTGCAACAATAATACCAATAGTTGCTGCAATCGCTCCTCCACCCATACCAGCACCTAAATAGGCAAAAGACGAAGTGGTTGTAAAAAAAAATAAAAGAGTTGTTAAAATTAATTTGTACATTTTTTATTTTCTACTAATGATTTAAATTGTTTAATAAATCTTACATCTTCTATGACTCTACTCCAAAATATATATCCAATATCTCCATTTTTGTCTACATTAACAAATTCCCATTCTTTTTCACCTTCATTGTTAAATAGAATAATCCTTCCGTGATATTGTTCATCAACCATTAATGCACCATCATTAAATATATGAGAAAGACCTCCTGCCGCTGTTTTAAAGTTATTTTTTTGTAATTGATCATTAAATAATGTTCTAAATTTTTTTGTCTCAAAATTATAAATGACTACTTCTGAATATTGATTTTCAACAACAAAATTGTTGTTATTAAAAATTGAAATTTCTTTATCTGAAATAATATCAACATCGTGTTGTGATGTAAAAGGACCGCTAATATAATTAATTAATTTATTGGTACTTGGTCTGTAGTGCATAATAGCAGAAAAGTGCAGATTATTTATAAATACATCACCTTTTTTCCAATATTTAGTGTCACTTAATGCTGGTTCAATATCGTTAAGATGTACGGGGTCCTCTAAATCATGTTTAATAGAGTTTAATATAAAGTTTTTTTCAGGGACAATTTTATTCTCGATTAAAATTTCCGTTACACTTTTTTCGTAAAGTATTTTTCCATCAGTATTAATTTTCACAATAGAATCATCCATAAAATCATCCCTTAAACCAACAGGTTGGTATTTCTTAACATATTTAGATTTAGGGTTCATTTGACCTCCTACCCAAATATTTCCTTCATGATCTAACATTTTACTATGGTGAAATATCCTCTGATCGTTTATCCATTTTAAATTTGAACAAAAATCAATTTTGAACTCTATGGAATAGTCACTATCACTTATTAATGATCCATCACTTAATAATAAAGGGTGACGATATAAAAATCTTATAGGACTATTATCAATTTTAATTCTTGGAAATTCTTTAGTATTTGTAACTTGATCATTCATTTCCGCGATATCATGTTTGTATGTATGTATGACTTCAAAGTTATTTAAATCAACTATATCAACGACTGATCTGCTTAGACTATGATCATATCGAGGCAATACTAAAAGAGCGTTTCTTTTATTTGGAATAAATTGTTCAAATCTTTTTTTATCTTTGTGTTTAGTTAATTTTTGGGGTTTATCAAGATTAAAGGTTCTAAACTTAATGATTTTTCTAATATTTACTGGAACTGAAGCAATAAACATCACTGGTTTTTGCAAAAATTTATAAATCTTATTACCGTCGCAGTTACCGACATAGTTACATTTCACAATTGCACCAAATCCCATTGCTCCGATAAAAGACAAAAACAAGACTAGAAATACAGGATAGGTAAAAAACTTTTTAAACATAATTGATTAATAAACTAATTCTTTAAAAAAAAAACCCCCAGAAATTAATCTCTGAGGGTTTTTAATTTGTATAATTTTTGTTTTTGAAGCGTTCTGGACTGGAACCGTATTACATTCTCATACTGGTTTCAAAAATACTACTATTTACTGACTTATTAGAAAAACATTCATCATCATTCATCATTTTACAAACCGAATTCAAAAGCAATTCAAAAGATGACTTCATTGAAAAGTGGGTGATATTGAATTTATTTTTTTTTAAATTTTCTTACGAATCTAACTCTTCCACCAGGTTTCAAATTAGATCTTTCACCCAGAAGAATAAAATTGACACCATAAGGTATAGTTTTATCTTTTACTGCTAAATGAGCACCGTCTTTTTCAATAACGCAGTAAGAATTGAATTTATTAGTAAATAATTCCAAATTTTTATGGTCATATTTTTTATTATAAATCTTTAGTAATTTTCCATTTTTATAAACTTTAAAATCCTCTTTTTTTGAATAATCACACAATACTAAAAAACCTCTATGACCGATTTCCTCAATAATTTGAGTTTCATCAAAATTTTTTTTGTGTTTATCGGGATAATAATCCTCGGTAGTTAATTCTTTTATTCTAGGGGTTTTTAAATTTATAATATTATTTTTTTTTCCTAAAATATAATTATCTCTAAAAAACTCTTCATCTGAATGAATTTCCATCAATTCCTCCACACTTTGTTCAGGATCTGGGATGCCATCTGTTACTCCTCCTCTACTTAAACAATAATTGGCATTAAGATCTAAAACTTCAAAATTCGCATTAACACCAAAGTTACTATACAAATTACTTTCTCCTGGTTTTACTCTAAAAGGATAATAACAATTCATAGATTCATTTTTTTTTGGTTTTTTAACTTTTGTAAGTTTTCCTAAATGGAATTTTTTATCATTTATTCCTGGTGACCATTTAAACTCATGTATAAGTTTGCTAAAATAACCTTTTTTCCAAATACCAACAAAAAATTCACCATAACTATTCAAAAAAATACCTTTGCCATGAGCAAAACCGTACTTCCAATAACCATTAAATATAAATTTAAATCCATGTAAGGAAAAATTAATTCCTTTTCCATGAGGGCAATCAAAATATCTTTCTATTTTATTTTTACGATTTAGATATCCCAACATTTCTCCATCATATTCGGTTGTTCCATCCTTAAATTTTGAAATACCTTTAAAGGGTAAGCAATACTTATTGTAATTATCTATTGGTTCAGGGGTTAAATCTAAATCAGACTTTTTATGAATTAAATTCCAAATTTTTATCAGTTTTTTTGCGTCTGGATTATTTCTTCCAGAAATATATTTGTCTGATTTGAAATGATAAATTTTTTCTTTCATATTATAGTTTAACAAGATATTCCAAATCCTTCATCATTCCTTCATCACTAATGATTTTAGTACAGATAAAAAAAAAGGGCAGTAAAAACTGCCCTTTTTGAATTTTTGTTTGAGAACAATGGGGATTACATTCCCATTCCACCCATTCCACCCATTCCACCCATTCCTCCAGGAGGCATAGCAGGACCAGAATCTTTTTCTTCAGGTTTGTCAGCTATCATTGCTTCTGTTGTTACTAATAACCCAGATATTGAAGCTGCATCTTGTAAAGCTGTTCTAACAACTTTAACAGGATCGATAATACCTTCTTTAAACATGTCTACATAGTTTTCACTTTGTGCATCATAACCATGTGAAGATTTATTTTGCTCTAAAAGTTTTCCAACCACAACAGATCCATCAACACCAGCATTTTTAGTAATTTGTCTTATTGGAGCCTGTAATGCGCTCTTTACAATTTCAACACCAGCCTTTTGGTCATCTCCTTTAACCTTTACTGCTTTGTCGAGGTCTTGCGAAGCGTATAATAATGCACAACCACCTCCAACAACAATACCTTCTTCAACTGCTGCTCTTGTAGCATTCAAAGCATCTTCGACTCTGTCTTTCCTCTCTTTTACTTCTACTTCTGTTGCACCACCAACTTTGATAACTGCAACACCACCAGCAAGTTTAGCCAATCTTTCTTGTAGCTTTTCTTTATCGTAGTCAGAAGTTGTCTCGTCAATTTGTTGTTTTATTTGAGCACATCTTGCTTCGATGTCTGATTTTTTACCTGAGCCACTGACAATAGTACTATTTTCCTTATCTACTTTGACTCTTTTTGCAGATCCAAGATCATTGAGTTTAACGTTTTCAAGTTTTATACCTAAATCCTCAGAAATAACTTGGCCTCCTGTTAATATCGCAATATCTTCTAGCATTGCTTTTCTTCTATCACCAAATCCAGGAGCTTTCACTGCAACAACTTTTAGTCCACCTCTTAGTTTGTTTACAACTAATGTTGCTAAAGCTTCTCCCTCAACATCTTCTGAAATAATCATCAAAGGTCTTCCAGCTTGAACAACTGCTTCCAACAAAGGAACCATTGGTTGTAAATTAGTTAATTTTTTCTCATGTAAAAGTATCATAGGGTTTTCTAACTCTGTCGTCATCTTGTCACCATTTGTTATAAAATAAGGTGAAAGGTATCCTCTATCAAATTGCATTCCTTCAACAACATCTAGTTCAGTTTCAATACCTTTTGCTTCTTCAACAGTAATAACTCCTTCATTTCCAACTTTCTGCATTGCTTTAGATATCATGTTACCAATTTCTTTATCTCCATTTGCAGATATTGTTCCTACTTGAGCAATCTCGTCACTATCTTTTACTTTTTTTGCAGAGGATATTAACTTTTGTTTTACTTGTTCTACAGCAGCTTCAATTCCTCTTTTTACGTCCATAGGATTCATTCCTGCTGTAACATATTTGCAACCCTCTTTAACTATTGCTTGAGCTAATATAGTTGCTGTAGTTGTTCCATCACCAGCTTCATCATTAGTTTTGCTAGCAACTTCTTTTACCATTTGTGCACCCATATTTTCGAACTTGTCTTCTAAATCAATCTCTTTAGCTACAGTTACACCATCTTTTGTAGTTCTTGGAGCTCCATATGATTTATCGATTACAACATTTCTTCCTTTTGGACCTAAAGTTGTTTTTACAGTATTTGCAAGAATATCAACGCCTTTCAACATCGCTGCTCTTGCATCTGCATCAAATTTTACTATTTTTGCCATATCTATCTCCTTAAATTATTTTCCTGTTGAAATACCCATAATGTCTGACTCTTTCATTATGCTGTACTCTTTTCCATCAATTTTAACTTCTGTACCAGACCATTTGCCGAAAAGAACTTTATCTCCAACTTTAACATCCATTGGGATTATTTTTCCGTCTTCAGTTTTAGCTCCTCCTCCTACAGCAACAACTTTACCTTCTTGTGGTTTTTCCTGAGCCGTGTCTGGTATGATTATTCCACCCGCAGTTTTTTCACTGCCATCTAGAACTTCAATAAGCACTCTATCGTGCAAAGGTTTAAATTTCATAAAAACTCCTATAAATATGTGGATCATATAAAGATGCTTTGCTATTATTTCAAGATATCATCAAGCAATTTAAACCTTAAAAAACCAAGAAATATTGATTTTTTTAAGCTATATCTCCTAAATGCCGAAAAATTTAGATGATTTAGGACTGAAGTCAGTAGCGAACAGCTACGATGTCTTCTTTATTGATATTTGGGGAGTGCTTCATAACGGAATAAGTCTTCATCAAAATTCTGTTAATGTTTTAGACGAATTAGAAAAATTAAATAAGAAATATATTTTGCTAACTAATGCACCAAGACCAAATAAAACAGTAATTGAATTCTTAAAAAAGATGGGATTAGATAAAAATAAATGTAGCAAAGTTTATACATCTGGGGAATCTGCACTAAAACATTTAGAAAAAAATTATAAAGAAAAGAAATTTTATCATATTGGACCCCCAAGAGATTTTGATCTTTTTAAACTGTTTGAAAAAAATAAAACTGATAATTTAGAACAATCTAATTTTATATTGTGCACAGGACTTTTCGAAGAATATGAAGAGGACTTAAAATATTATAAAGAAATATTTAAAAATGTAATTGGTAAAATAATGATATGTACAAACCCTGATTTAATTGTAGATAGAGGCAATGTTACAGAATATTGTGCAGGCTCGGTAGCAAAAATATTCGAAGATCTTGGAGGAAAGGTTGAATATTTTGGCAAACCTTATCCACCAGTATATCAACAAGCTGCAGACATAAAAAATAAAAATATATTGTGTATTGGAGATAATCTTAATACGGATATCAAAGGAGCTAATATTCAAAATTTCGACTCTATGCTAATATCGTCGGGTATACATAAAAAAGAAATAGATAAAAATATTGAAAAAGTTCAATTAAAATACAATGTAAAGATTAATTATTATCAATCACACTTAAAATGGTAAATAAAATAAAATATTACAAAAATTTTGACGTACAAAAAAAACACAAAAACTCAATTATATTAATTGGTAATTTTGATGGCGTTCATTTAGGACATCAAAAATTATTTAAAAAAGCGTTGATATTAAAAAAAAGAAAAAAATATAAAATTGGGGTAGTGACATTTGATCCAATCCCTAAAATGTTTTTTTTTAAAAAAATTAAAAATTATAGAATATCCAACTTTGATCAAAAGTTAGATATTTTAAAAAAATTTAAGGTTGATTTTGTTATTAACAAGAAATTTGACTTAAAATTTTCAAAGATAAAATGTAATCAATTTATTGAAAAATTCCTTTATAAAAAATTATCTGCAAAATTAATTTTTGTAAGTAATAATTTTCGATTTGGAAATAAGCGTGAGGGAGATGTAAAATTATTAAAATTTTTCGAAAAAAAATTTAAATATAGAATAATAAATCCATCACCTTTAAAAAAAAAGAAAAAGATTATATCTTCAACATCTATAAGGAAACTTTTAGAGAAAGGACAAATCTCTACTGCCAATAAATACTTAGATAGAAATTGGTCCATTCAGGGAATTGTACAATACGGAAGAAGATTAGGTAAGACTATTGGTTTCCCAACTTGCAATATAGATATTAAAAATTATGTTATAGCTAAACCAGGAGTGTATGCAGTAAAAATTTTTATAAATAAAACTAAGAAAAATTTAAAAGGTATTGCAAATTTAGGTTTTAGGCCAACATTTAATCAAAAAAAAATTCTTTTAGAAGTAAACATTTTTAATTTTAAAAGAAATCTTTATAATAAACAGCTAACTGTTGAGTTTTTAAATTTTATAAGAGGTGAGAAAAAATTTAAAAGTATAGAAGAATTAAAAAAACAAATTAAAAAAGACGTTATACAAGCAAAAAATTTTAAATGAGCAAAGATCAGATAAATTTACCTAAAACCGCTTTTTCAATGAAAGCAAATCTGCCAGTGAAAGAACCTAAAATCATGGAGCATTGGAACAAAATCGATCTGTATAAGTTATTAAGAAAAAATAATAAGGGTAAAGAAAAATTCGTTCTTCATGATGGACCCCCATACGCAAATGGAAATATTCACATGGGTACTGCGTTTAATAAAATTTTAAAAGATATAATTACAAAATTTCATCAAATGGACGGTAAAGACTCAGTTTATGTACCAGGATGGGATTGTCACGGCTTACCTATTGAATGGAAGATAGAGGAGCAATATAAAAAAAATAAAAAAAATAAAAATGATGTTCCAATTGTCGAATTTAGAAAAGAGTGCAGAGAGTTTGCAAACAAATGGATAAAAGTTCATAAAGAGCAATTTAAAAGGCTCGGAGTTATTGGTGATTGGGAAAATTACTATTCTACAATGAGTTATGACGCTGAGGCTCAAATAGTAAGAGAGTTAGGAAAATTCTTAAAAGAGGGAAGTTTGTATAGGGGGTACAAACCAGTTTTATGGTCCACTGTAGAAAAAACTGCTCTTGCTGATGCAGAGGTTGAGTATATGGATCATACATCAGATACGATTTATGTCTCATTTCCCGTAAAAGAAACAAAAACAAAAGATCTTTTGAATACAGAGGTTATTATTTGGACAACTACTCCATGGACAATACCCGCAAATAAAGCTTTGGCTTATAACCAGGCTTTAAAGTACGTTGTAGTTCAAATAAACGATAAAAATGATTTCATAAATAGAAAAATAGTTGTTGCAAAAGATCTTTTGAAGAGTGTTTTAGAAGATTGCGAAATTAAAGATTATAAAATTGTTAGTGAAATTAAAGGATCTGATTTTCACGAAACAATTTGTTTACATCCATTCAATAAATTAGGGTATGACTATGATATACCAATGCTTGAAGCTAGATTCGTTACTACGGAACAGGGCTCAGGTATAGTTCATTGTGCACCAAGCCATGGACCAGATGATTTTAATTTATGTTTAAATAATAATATTAAAGCTGTTGAAACAGTTGATGATGACGGAAAATATACAAAACATGTTTTAAATTTTGAAGGCATTCATATTTTTAAAGCAAATCCAATTGTTATTGAAAAACTTAAAAATGAAAAAAATTTACTAGCTAATGGAAAACTAAATCACTCGTATCCTCATTCTTGGAGATCAAAAGCTCCCCTAGTTCATAGAGCTACACCTCAATGGTTTATTTCTATGGAAAGCCATAAATTAAGAGATAAAGCTTTAAAGGCAATTGATGATACAGAATTTTATCCTTCAAAAGGTAAGGAGAGATTAAGATCAATGATAGAAACTCGGCCAGATTGGTGTGTTTCTAGACAAAGAGTTTGGGGAGTTCCATTACCTATATTTATATCCAAATCAGATGGTAAAGTTTTAGCAGATGAAGAAGTGTTTGAAAATATTGCAGCTATTTATGAAAAAGAAGGATCAGATTGTTGGTTTTCTGATGAACCTCAAAAATTTTTAGGAAGCAAATATAAAGCAGATGATTATATTCAATTAAAAGATATTGTTGAGGTCTGGTTTGATAGCGGGTCTACACATTCATTTGTTTTAGAAAAAAGAGAGGATTTAAAATGGCCTGCATCAATGTATTTAGAAGGATCTGATCAACACAGAGGATGGTTCCATTCGTCTTTACTAGAATCTTGTGGAACTAGAGGAAGAGCTCCTTATGAAAGTATTTTATCTCATGGGTTTGTAATGGATGGCAAGGGTTTGAAAATGTCAAAGTCTTTAGGAAATCAAATCTTCCCTGAAGATATTTTAAAAAAATATGGAGCAGACATTCTTAGAGTTTGGGTGGCTGCATCTGATTATTCAGAAGATTTACGAATAGACTATTCTATTTTAGAGCAACATGCCGAAGCATATAGAAAGATAAGAAATACATTCAGATATTTAATGGGAAATATAAATGATAATTATTTAGAACAAGAATATAACAAAATTGATTTAAACAAACTCCCAGAACTTGAAAAACTAATGTTACATAAATTGTATGTATTAAACGAAAAATTCAATGCAAATTTTAAGGAGTATAATTTTCATGTTTTATACAAAGAATTACTAAATTTTTGTACAGTAGATTTATCTTCATTTTATTTTGATATTAGAAAGGACACTTTATATTGTGATAATAAAAATTCAGAAAAGAGACAAAACTGTATTTTAATATTAAATACAATCTTAGATGTTTTATTAAAATGGTTTGCTCCAATTTTATCATTTACTACTGAGGAAATTTTTAGCCTTTTAAATCAAGATGAAAAAAACAGTGTTCATTTAAAAAAATTTCCAGAATTTCCAAAATCCTGGAAAAATGAAGAACTTAATAAAAATTGGGAAAAAATAAATAAAATAAGAGACATTACCAATATCAGTATTGAGGAAAAAAGAGCAACGAAGATAATTGGATCTAGTTTAGAAACAGCAGTTGATATTAAACTAAGTAAAGATCTTTATGACCTTGCAAAAAATTATGATTTTTCAGAAATATGCATTACTTCACTTGCAAATGTCGTTTTGGATGAAAAACTAAAAGATCAGATAGAAGTTAAAACTTCAAAAGCAAAGGGAAAAAAATGTTCAATTTGTTGGAAAATTAAAGAAAATGAGTGTGAAAGGCACCCAATATCCAATTTTAAATGATAAGATTTTTAGATAAGAAAATTATTTATTATTTTTTAATCTCATTATCCATATTTGCTTTAGATAGAATTTCAAAAATCTACGTAATTAATATTGCTGAAGCATATGGCCAAGTAGATATTTATATAAATAAATTTTTAAACATAATTTTAGTATGGAATTCTGGAATTGGATTTGGGCTTTTATCTTTTGAAAAGCAATTCTTATATAATTTAATTACACTAATAATAATATTAGTTAATTTGGTGATTTTGTACTTAGGTATTAAATCAAATAATTTTAAAGGATTTTTATTTTTTATTATTTTAGGAGGATCTCTTGGAAATCTTTTTGACAGACTTTATTATTCAGCGGTTCCTGACTTTATAGATATAAATTATAATGGTTTTCATTGGTTTATTTTTAATGTTGCTGATATATTTATTTCAGTTGGTATTATATGCCTTATTTATGTTGAAATATTTTTTGATAAAGAGGAAAAACTAAATGAAAAATAAATATTTTTTTTTAATTTCTACATTTTTACTATTAAATGCCTGCCAGACACTACAAGATGGACTTGCTGGTAATAAAAATAAAAATAGCGATGAATTTTTAATTGAAAAGAAAAATCCATTAGAAATTCCACCAGATTTTGGTTTGCTCCCAGAACCAAAGAATGAGAATGAGGAGTCAAACCAAGCTGAAAAAATAGACGAGGATATAGAAAAATTATTTCAGAGCGATGAAATTATTAAGGATCCAGAAACTCAAGATAAGTCGGCTGAAGATTTTGTTCTAAAACAAATCAAAAAAAATTGATGTTAACTAAAAATATTCGATTAAAAGAATTTGGTATAAAAAAAAATAAAAAAAAAATTAAATCTAAGGTTTTAAAGATTTTAAATTTTTATCAAAATCATAAGTTAATTAAAAGTTTCTCAAAAAATTATTCCTATGACTTTTCTAAATCTCAAATTGAAAAATTTAGAAAATTTAGAAGTTATAATCTAATTGGCATGGGAGGATCTTCCCTTGGTGCTAAAGCTATTTATAACTTTTTGAGGCCTAAAATAAAAAAAGAATTTATTTTCATAGATAATTTAAATTCAAAAAAAAGATATCAAAAAAAAAACAAGAATTTAAATATTATAATTTCTAAATCAGGAAATACACTTGAAACAATATCAAATTACTCAATTATAAAAGGAAAAAAAAAAAATATATTTATATGTGAGAATTCTAATAACTATATAAAATCTTTAGCAAAAAAGCTTAATTGTGAAATTATAAATCATAAAAATTTTATTGGTGGAAGATATTCTGTGCTTTCTGAAGTCGGAATGTTGCCAGCAATTTTTATGGGGCTCAAACCTGAAAAATTTAAAAATTTAAATAATCTTATCAAAAGTAAAAATTTTCTTAATTCATTGATAGATAGTGTTGTTTCTACTACTTATTTCTTAAGTCAAAAAAAATTAAATTCTATAATTTTAAACTATGATGAACTATCACTAGATTTATTTGCATGGTATCAACAACTTATTGCTGAGAGTTTAGGAAAAAACTCAAAAGGTATTCTACCTTTAGTTTCGAGTATGCCAAAAGATAATCATAGTTTAATGCAATTATACTTAGATGGTCCCAAAAATTCCTTTTTTACCTTTTTTGATGTCAATGATCATGATATTCAAAAAATTAATAATTCTGAAATATTATATTCTCACAATTATTTAAAAAACAAAAATTTGTACCAGATTAAATCTGCACAAAAAAATGCTACTGAAATAGTTTTTAAAAAAAAAGATATTCCATTTCGAAGTTTTAAAGTTTTATTGCGCTCAGAAGAAGCGTTAGGAGAATTATTTACTTTTTTTATGTTAGAGACAATTCTTTTAGGGGAAATAATGAAAATTAATCCTTTTGACCAACCCTCAGTTGAATTGGTTAAAAACGAGACAACGAAAATTCTTAAAAACTAAAATTTTCCAAAATGGATCTTAGATAATCCATAGCTTCTACTCATAATAATCTGAAAATTATTTGGTAAGTCATCCTTGGTTTTCTTACTTCTGTGCAAAATAATTAATCCATTTTTTTTAAAAATTTCTTTTTTAAAGATTAAATCTAATAAATCTTTAATGTTATTTTCTTTGTAAGGAGGATCCATAAAGATAATATCATATTTAATTTTATTTTTCCTTGAACCATCAATAAAGTTTAAAACTGTTTCATCAAATAATTCTGTTCGACTACCGCAATTAAGATTATTTAAATTTTTTTTTAATATATGTAAAGCTGGTAAGTAGTTTTCACAAAAATCTACTCTAGATGCACCTCTAGATAAACACTCAAGGCCAAAAGAGCCCGATCCTGAGAATAAGTCTAGGACATTTGAATTCAAAATTTCGTTTTTTAAAAGATTTGAATGTTCGATAATGTTAAATATAGACTCTCTTACTATATCTTTTAAAGGCCTTGTAAGCTTATCAGTTGGCAAAAGAATTTTTTTATTTTTGAATTTACCACTAATTATTCTCATAATTAAGTTACTTTATAAGCAATATCTTTTCTATAAAAACCGTGTTTCCAATTTAGGTTGTTTAAAATTTTAATTGCTTTTTCTTTAGATTTTCTAAAACTTTCTGTTGTCGCAATTATATTTAATACCCTTCCCCCATTAGCTAAATATTCATTATGTTCAATTTTTGTGCCAGCATGAAATATATATTCATCGTTATCGAGTTTGATATTTTTTATTTGATCAATATTTACGTTTTTTTGATAATTTTCTGGATATCCATTAGAACATAAAACTATACATACACTTTTTTTTTCTTTCCATTCAATATTAATGTTAAGTAATTTTTTATCACAGCAAGCTAAAATTATTTCTCCCAAATCTGTTTCTAATATTGGTAAGATTGTTTGACATTCTGGATCACCCATTCTTACATTAAACTCAATAAGATAAGGTTCATTATTTAAAATCATCAATCCAATATATAAAAATCCACAATAATTAGTTCCAAGATCTTTAATACCATCCAAAGTTGGTCTTATGATTTTATCATTAATCTTTTTATCTAGATCAGTATTATAAAGTCTTGAGGGTGAGTATGCGCCCATGCCACCTGTATTTTTGCCTGTATCATTTTCACCAACACGTTTATGATCTTGTGCTGTTTGAAAAAATTTGTGACTTACCCCATCGGAAATAATGAAATAGCTCATTTCTTCTCCAACTAAAAACTCTTCAATTAAAACACAATCAGCTTTACCAAAACGTCCGCCAAATATTTCTTTTACTGCTTCGTTTGCTTCATCTTGATTTTTACAAATATAAACACCCTTTCCTGCCGCCAATCCGTCAGCTTTAACAACTAATGGATATTTTGTAGATGACAAATAGTTTAAAGCTGATTTTTTATCATTTAAAATTTCAAAATTAGATGTAGGTATTTTGTATTTTTTACAAAGTTTCTTTGTAAAAGTTTTTGATCCTTCTAATTGAGAACTAATTTTATCAGGACCAAAAATTTTTATTTTTGTTTTCTTAAAGTATTCAACAATCCCATCTACCAAAGGTTTTTCAGGTCCAACAACGATTAATTCAATGTTGTTTTCTTCACATGTAATTTTAATTTTTTCAAAATCTAAAATATCAATATTTATATTTTTAGCAATTGTTTCAGTACCTGCGTTGCCAGGGAAACAGAAAATTTTATCAACTAAACTTGATTCTTTTAGTTTAGAACATAGCGAATGTTCTCTTCCTCCACTTCCAATAATTCCAATGTTCATATATATTTTATACAACTAAATAATGAAAAATAAATTAGCTAAATTAAAATATTTGCCTAATAACTTTGAAATTATAGAAAATGGTGACCATGTTATTTGCGCTGTATCTGGAAAAAAAATAAAACTTGAAAAACTGAATTATTGGAACGTAGAATTACAAGAGGCATATTTTTCTTATTTAGAGGCCTCTAAAAAAGTTACCAATAGTTAAATTATAATTTCCATTTATTATGTGTCCAGATCCATTGATCTGGGTTTAATGATATTTTATTTTCAAGCCATTTGTTAAGTTTAAGAGTAATGTTACTGATATCCTCAGATTCATTAAAATAAATTGGGTCTTCAACTGTTATATCAAAAAATATGTTATTATTTCTTTGGATATAAACAGGGACAATTGGACATTTATACTTTTTAATCAATTGCGCAGGGATCGTAGTTGTATATGTAGCCCTATTAAATAAAAATGATTTTTCACCTTCAGAAACTCTTTGATCAATCATTATTGCTATAGAATTATTGTTTGAGAATGCTTTAATAATTTCTCGTACACCGCCTAGTCCTTTTTTTATTTGATTTTTACAAATAAAATTTTTTCTCAAATCTTCCATTGTCTGATTTAAAAAAATATTATTTAAGGGTCTATAAACTGCAGATAATTTAATTCCAGATAATTCCAGTTGCATAGCCATTAATTCAAAATTATTAAAATGCCCCGATATAAAAACTACTGGCTTTCCATCTTTTTTAACTTTTTCTAGAATTTTTAATCCATTAATATTTAAATATTTTTCAAGTTTTTTAGATCTAAACTTTTCTATATACATATATTCAGAAAATATCCTACCATAATTTTCCCACATTTTTTGAATTAAGATTTGGGTCTCTACCTCGTTAATATTTGGTAAACTATTTTTAATATTTTTTGTAGTAAGGTCTTTTGATCTAAACAGAGGGCCAAACATTGAGCCGATTTTAGCACCTAAATTTGATGCATTCTTATACCCAACTATTTTAAATATAAAGAAAAATAATTTAATAAACAAATATTCAGCCAAATATTTTATCTTTTTCATTTTTAAAAAATCAAATTTAAGAATTTATTCTCATCATTTATTTCTAAATCCATTTCTATATAATTAATATCACTTCTTAATTCCTTATTAATTCTTAGATAGTCTTTCTCGGTAGTTATAATTTTCGAATTATTTTTACTAGCAAACCTTTTTATATTTTTTAATTCATTATTTTTATAATTATAATGGTCCGGAAAAGAAAAATACTTTAATATTTTGAAGTTATTTTCTCTTAAAGTAAAATTGAAATTTTCAGGATTTCCTATCCCAGAAAAAGCAATATAATTTTGAGAGTTGTCTAGTTTATTTAAATTTTTAGGCTTGTAGCTTCCCTCAAATATTTCAATATTACGGTTAATTTTCATAATTTCCTTTTTAATTTCTTTATTATTGATATCTGGTCCATTTAGAAAGACTATATCGAAGTTTTTTAAGGAAGTAATTTTTTCTCTCAAAGGCCCAGCAGGAATAACATTACCATTACCAATCCAATTGTTTGAACTAAAACAACAAATTTTAAGATCATATTTTATAGATTTATCTTGGAGGCCATCATCAAAAATTGCATATTTAAATTTGTTATTTATCGCATTCTCTATGCAGGTTTTTCTGTTTTTTTTACTTATCAGATTTGTTTTATTCTTAATTAATATTTGTTCATCATTTTGTTCGTTGTAAAATTTTTTTAAGACTGAAGCCTTTAAATTTTTTTTATTTAACAACTGACTAATTTTAATCGATAGCGGTGTCTTTCCGGTACCACCTATATAAATATTACCAACGCAAATAACTTTGATACCTGAAAACTCCAAGTTTTCTCCTTTTTTTAGCGTATTAAAAAAGCTTACAATTTTAGATACTGGGGTGAGCAAATAGGTAAAAAAGTTTGGTTTTTTTTGATCCCAAAATTTTGGTTTTTTTATCATCATTTTACTAATATGCTTTCAATTTCTTTTATTGTAGTAATTAAAAACTTATCACCTAAATTTTTTATTCTTTTTACGAATGATTTGGTTTTACTTTTATTTCTTATCAATGATTCAATATTTTTACACAAGCTTTTATTATCCTGTATTTTTTTAGACACTTTAATTTTATCAAGGTAATTATAAATATTTTTAAAGTTATTTACGTGAGGGCCATATAAAATATTACAACCATGTCTAGCTGGCTCCAAAGGATTTTGTCCACCATGATTTACCAAAGAACCACCAACAAAAACTATTTTAATTAAATTAAAAAATTTTTCGGTTTCCCCGTAAGTATCTACTAGGTATATGTCAATTTTTTTTGGTATTTTGCTTTTCCAACTATGACAATGAACCTTTAAACTTTTTTGATTAAATATTTCTAAAAGTTCTTTTGATCTATTTATATGTCTTGGAATAATAATGCTTAGAAAATTTTTATATTTTTTGTTCAGGTCCCTATGTACCTTCATTGAAATTAATTCCTCACCATTATGAGTGCTTGATGCACACCAAACAACTTTTTTTGAAATAAATTTTCTTAAATTTTTTGGTAAAGAAAGATTTTTATGTCTATTTTGAATAAATTTTAAATTTCCAATAGATTTAATATTTTTAACTCCAAAATATTTTAGATATTTAATAGTCTCTTGATTTGACACTAGAGATTTGTTTACACATTGGAAAATTTCTCTACTAAATTTACCCAACACTTTCCATCTATTAAAAGATTTCTTTGTAATTCTTGCATTTAAAAGTAAAATTGGTATAGATTTTTTTTTTAAATTTAAAATCATATTTGGCCAAATTTCTGAATCAATAAAGATTGCTAATGATGGCTTCCAATGATTCAAAAATTTTTTGGATAACTGATTCGTATCAATAGGAAAAAATTGATGTACCGTCTTTTTAAATTTAAATTGTTTAAAAATATTTGACGAACTCAATGTTGATGATGTTATAAGTATTTGATCTATTTCAGTATTTTTTTCAAGCTTCAAAACTAATGGAATAATACTTGAAATCTCACCTACGCTTGCTCCATGAAACCAAATTAAATTTTTCTTAATTTTTTTCTTTGAATATAAACAAAACTTTTCTTTAAATCTCAATTTATCCTCTTTTTTTTTTAAAATTCTTATTAAAATTATTATTGGTGAAATTAAAAAAACAAAATTGATGATTAACCTATATACAAACAACAACATTATTTATGTTTTAATTGTTTTTGATAAAAACTTTTATAAATGTTTGAGCTTTCAATTAGTTCCATATGTGTTCCGTTGGCAACTATACATCCTTTATCTATGACAAAAATTTTATGCGCATTAAGAATTGTAGATAGTCTATGTGCGATGACTACAGTTGTTTTATTTTCTGTAAGTACGTCCATTGCAGTTTGAATTTTACTTTCAGTTTCAGCATCTAGCGACGAAGTTGCTTCATCTAATAAAATTATTGGAGTTTTTTTAAGCATAGCTCTAGCTATTGAAATTCTTTGCTTTTCTCCACCAGATAATCTGACACCATTTTCACCGATAATAGTGTCAAACTTGTTGGGCAATTTTTCTATGAAGTCTAGCGCATATGAATTTTTTGCAACTTCATTTATTTCATCATCAGTTGCATCAGAATTAGCATAAATAATGTTATTTTTTATAGTATCGTCAAACAAAGTTATATCCTGAGTTACTAATGAAATATTTTTTCTTAGATCTTTTACTTTTAATGAGTAAATAGATTGATTGTCAATTTGAATATCCCCTTTTTCACAGTCATAAAATCTTGGAATTAGATTTAATATCGAGGATTTACCAGCACCTGTATATCCAACAAGAGCTGTAGTTCTTCCACCTTCTATTGTCATATTTAAATTGTTAATAATCAAATCATTGGACGTGCTATATTTAAAATTACAATTTTCAAATTTTATTGTACAGTCTTTCGTTTTTAACTGCTTAGTATCTGAACTTTCCACAACCTCATTTCTTGTATCAATGATTGGTATAATTCTTTTTGCGGCAGATAACCCTGTACTTATACTCAAATTTAAAGTTGCCAAGGCCCTAACAGGTTGATACGCAAGCATCATTGCAGCTAAAAATGAAAAAAAATTATTTATTGCTAGTTCATCGGTCATAATTAGTTTACCAGAATAAAAAATTAATAAAGCAATCATGATACCTGTTAAAATTTCCATAATAGGAGAAGCTCTAACAAACACAATTGAGATTTTTTTTCCTTTCTCCTTTAAACTAGTAAGAAAATTATCTGTTCTATCAATTTCATAATTTTCTTTTTGAAAAATCTTAATCAGTTTATGGTTTTTGAATATTTCCATTAAATGTTTGTTAAGTTCTCCTGATTTTATCTGAGCTTCTGTAGTAACTTTTCCAATTCTTTTTCCCAAGGTTTTTGCAGCGGCAGATGCTAGAGGTATCATGATAATTGCTATTAGTGATAATTTCCAATTTTGATAAAACATTACAATTAATAATCCAATTAGTGTCACAGAGTCTTTAAAAATACTTAGAAGGGCAGTACTCATTAGGCTTACTATTAAACTAGTATCGTATGTTAAATTAGAAATAAATTTTCCAGTATGTTTATTATCAATTGCAGTAATATCCGCTTTAACTAAACTTGCTACCATATCTTTTTGAATATCCTTTTTAATATCTTCAGCTACACCTATCATTAAAACTTTTGCGAGATATAAAGATATACCTTTAGCTGAAAAAGCTAAAATAATAGCTAGGGGAATGACAAAAATTAGTGTTTGATCTTTTTCAATAAACAATTTTTTTATTGCAGGATCTAAAAGCCATGCAATTGCAGAAGTTGATGCTGCAACTATCATTGAGAGTAAAAAAGATGTAATTATTTTACCAATAAAACGCTTGGTATAACCCTTATAAAGTCTTAGA
>CABXWY010000002.1 GCA_902515985.1 uncultured Pelagibacteraceae bacterium | reverse complement strand
CATTTCATATCCAGCAAAATGGACAAACTTTGCTCCATATTTTTTGTGAAGATTGTACAGAGGCGTTTTTTTCATAATAATATTAACTCTTAACCCCCTCTGTCTGTGTGCCTGAGAGATTTACTCCTTCGGCGAGAAACTTCCTCTTTCCAGAGTTAATATTCACGGTCCTTTTGCCTGAGAGTTTCCGGGGTGGTTGCTCCTTCGGCGCCACATTGAAGTGGTCTCTCCCGTTTTCGCTATCCTTCGATAACGCTATATATTTATACGTTTTTTACGTTTTTTCAAGGACTCAGAAACCGCATCTACTGTGCTCAACTGTGCTCAGAATGTGCTCACAATTAAAGTTAGTTATAAATCTTAAACTCAGATTCTGCTAAGCCACCCCACCCCCCTTTTTGTCAGATGGGACTCCTTATATTAGCTATATATCTAAGATCGATACAGTTAGTTATCAGTAGAACTTTTTGGAAATGATTTTTTTATTAAGTCACTAACTACTTTTCTTTCATATGGGGTAAGCTCCGCCACAGTCATTCCATATCTAAAGTAGTCAGATATATTTAATCTTTTTATTGGTGGTGGTCTTTTAGCTTTTCCACCAGAATTATAGTAAGTGAAACTAGGATCACGGATAATTCCACCTCTAGCTAATTGCATAATACCCGCCATTCTATCATCTATCTTTGCAAGAGCTCCTTCAAGAATCATGTCATCTAATTGTTTTTTCTGTTTTTTATTAATTAATTTTTGATCTTTTAAAAAATCTTGAAAATCTTTAGATGGGTTATTTAACAAATACTGCTCAAACTCTTTCATGATGATAGGTATCTCTATTACGTCAAACTCATCTTTTAGGTCATCATCAGATTTAGCAATTTTTGGCATGACCTTAGTATCGGATTTCTTTTTCAAGGGCACTCTCCGTTCATCTATGGAGTCTTTTCTCTTGTCTCGAACAAGGAAATTCATCATTTGCTTATATTGTCGTGGATTTAGCTTTCCGCTTTTTCTTGGTTCATTGTCCACGGAACTTGGAACATCATCATAGGTTTCAGATATATTTACTATTCTGTTCCCTAAATCATTAAGTCTGTCTGCCATTGTTCCCTCGAAAAATTTTTCATAAATTCAATACTTCCTTAGTTTTTTAATATTTTATCCTTATTTAAGGGATCTTAAAGGTAACTCTAAAACTTATTTGGAGAGGGGAGTTCTACGGCTCCCCACCCCGTAAAGATTACTAGCACCTAAAAGGAATTAAATACTAATAACTATTCTATATCACACGCTATTATATAGACCTAAAATTAACTCTAATAGCATTGAACATCCAGGTGTCTGTCTGTCTGTTTTTAAAAGTATATATATTAGTAATTGTCATGTGAGTCTTGTTGCAACTTCTGCATCCTTTCATCTTGTAATTGCTCCATCCTTTTTCGTTCTGCTTTTTTATGAGCCATGTAACTAATATCTTTTTTTTCAGTATCAGTTTTTAAAGTATCACTATCTCTATACTCAGAATTTTGCCGTGTACTATGGGATCTAGATTTAGCGTCTTGAACTTGTATTCTCTCAACGGGAGCTCTCCAGGTTCTGACATCCTTACCATTAATATTAAGTGTTACCGGTACGGCGGAATATTTATCACGAATATATTGAGTAAGTTTTCTTTGCTCATACTTCAATCTAGCATCATTAACTTTCATGATTAAAGACTCTAGTCTAAAGTATAGCATGTTATTCTCTCTATCTAGCCAAGTACCCCAATGACCAAGTAAAGATTTTTTTTCATTGTATCTATCTTCATTCCAACGTTCGGGTCTATTTAGATACTCACTAATTACAGATCCTATTTGTCCATAATAACTTTCAGACTCATCTACTTTTATTTTTTCAACATTTTCTAAAAGATGGTTAATAGTATTTTTCCACTCAATAGGTTTCATTGGTGAAGGTACTTCATAACAATTTTCTAATATGTGAATTGACATCTTAGTCCATGATAACAAGTGTGAGCTATCCATTATTGTGATCCAGGTATCTTTGTATTTGATCTTCCACATAGTAGGATCGGTTTCATATACTTTTAACTTACTGAAACTGCTCCCGGTATCTGAAACTCCCACCCAGGAAAATAATTGAGCTATGTCCGACTGTTCAACTTTTAAAATTCTAGCTAGTGTAGGTATTCCAAAAGATTTGGTTTTATCATCCCTGGCTTTACTAGCTTTGATTATATAACGACTTGGATTTGTTGAACCCGAGTGTAGTGCAAGTTTGAATAAACCTTGTCCAATTTTTTCATCAGTCCAATCAGTATGTCTTGCTAGAATGCCCGCTATACTTGACATATATTCATCCCTAGAGCCCTTTATAGGAAACATAGCGGATAATGCCGTCCACAAACATATCTCAGAAAGTTTTTTTAAAAGCAATGAATCAAATTCTTGAAAAGAAGTGAATCTATTCCATTCTAATTTTTCAGATCCTTTTTTCTTTGGTGTTATTGATCCAGGCACGTAAGTGAAATGTCCTTCACCAGATCTAATGTCTAGTAACCTAGTGCCGTGTGCAAACTTTTTAAAATATTTTGCAAACCCTTCTGGAACTGTATAAGAAATATTTTCTGTAGTCCCTTTGAATAACATATGAGACAACGGATTACTTGGTCTTCCAAACATAGCACCACAAACAATCTCATCTAAAAATTTTTCCATTTTTGGATTGTCAATGTCCAGGTCAACAAGATCATCAAGTCTCACACCCAGGACACCACTTTTCCAATTATTCTTATCTATAATTTTAGAATGTGTTTTTAAATTTATTATTTGTTTTTGCCATTGAACTAACAAAGGCACTCCGTCAGAAGAACATGGAAAGACCGTATAACCTAACTCCAACCATTCCATATAATTTCTTGGAGCTCCATCATTAAATTTATTCATGGTCACCCCCAAAATCAAACTCCAACTGTCTATCATCATCTGATGAATTGGTCTTATCAAACTCCTTAATTTTTTTTATTAAATTGTTATAGGCATGATAATACTTCCCATACCAACTCCAACCTTCTGTGGATTTATCTAAATAATGATGCCACAGTTTTTCAACCTGGTCTCTTTCACTACTTATTTTTTTTATTATTAGTTCTTGTATTTGTATTATGTGTTTTTGATCATTAATGATCTTTTTAGATTTAGACATATTTACTCCTTTTGGTTTTTGTCGTTTGTAATCTTGGAGTTTAAGGGGCTACCTACCCAGGCATGTCTCGTGTTTAATGATTAATGATTATTTTTTCTTGGTTCGTGTGTGTGTCTGTCTTAGCAAAAAAAATTTTTTTTGTCCAATGCAATTTTGGAATTGTTCCCTCGAATTAGCTATGCGTTTTCGGAAACCTTTAAACTATAGGATTGTTACCTTTTTGTTACAAAAATTACATTATCAATTTTATCTATTAGGTCTTCCGGTTGTAACCTACTGTAACGTTTATGTAGAACTGCTAATGTTTTATGTCCGCTTATTCGGGCTACCTCAATCGTTTGCATACCAGATAAAAGCATTTTACGGATACTGTGACTTCTGATGTCGTGGAAACGGAAGCCAGGCAAGCCAGCATTTTTTCTAGCCATATGGAAATAATGTTTAAATTTATCCCTGGATTCTATGTAGAAAAACTTATCTCCAAAAGGTTGCTTTTTAAGAATACGTATAGCTTCATTAGATAAGGGAATAGTTCTATCTTCCCCATTTTTCGTTTTAATGAAAATTGCGGTTCTTCTATTAAAATCTACATGATCTCTTTTAAGTCTAACTATTTCTGAATATCTAGCCGCCGTACATGCCGCAAACATAATCATGTCCGGTAACCAATTAGCTTTGCCAATAATCTTTTGATGTTTATCTCTAATTAATATTTTATCGGCTTCTGCTACCAACCTTTCAAATTCCTCGTCTCTAAGTGTTATATCTCTAACATTATCGACCTTTAACATAGGCACTAAATTAAAAGGATTTTGAGGTGGTAAAGCAATACCCCATTGAGTTCTAGCCAACTCCCATACATGCTTTAATGTATTGATATAAGCATTGATAGTCTTTGGTTTTCGTCCTGGCGTAATCTGCTTTTTAAAATCATTAATATGTGAAGTGTTAAGCTCTAATAAATTGTAATAACAAACTTTAAATTTAAGAGTAAAATTAATCTTATAAGTTAAGGTTGTTCTAGATTTCAAAGATGGAACTATCTCATCCCTATACTTAATTAATAAATCTTTTAAGGTTGTTCCTTCGGCTCCGGATAGATCCTCAAATATTCTATTTTCCATTTGTGTCTCTACCTGGCGTGCCCACTTCTTTGCCAAAGTTTTTGTAATAAATGTTTTGATGATATTAGGGTAGTTTTTCTTACGTATTACGACCTGGGTTTTACCAGATGCAAGCTTACGAAACATAGCCATTTTTTTATCCTTTCTAATGCCAACTGTGCTCCAACTGTGCTCAGTTAGTGTGTGTCATCAAAAAAGATAGTGAATTCAACGTCAATGTGCGAAGTTCCGGGGTGGTTGCTCCTTCGGCGCCACATTGAAGTGGTCTCTCCCGTAGATTTATTAATACCATAAATGAAAAAAAAAGATAGCTTTTTAAGATTTTAATGAAGTCTTGTTTTTTTGCAATATAGGTAAAAACTGTAACAAAACTGAAATAATTACAATACTTCCACCAATTAGAACTATCAATGGTGGTTGTTCATTAACAAATAACCATGCCCATAACGGACCTAATACCGCCTCCGTTAACATTATGATTCCTACTAATGCCGAAGGTGTACGTCTTGCCCCAATGGTAATTAATATAAATCCAAAACCTAACTGAAAGAAGCCAGCTAGAAATCCTAAATAAACATCATATAAAGAGATAAGAATTTTTCCTGCAAACAAGTAACCAATTATCATTGCAACTATTCCTGCGATTAGTTGTAAAGGTACCATATCTACATTTGGATACTTTCTGATGATTAATATCAAAATTGCAAAAGATATTGGCATAATAAAAGCTGCAATATTACCTGACATTTGTCCTAGTGATAGGGATGAGCCAACCATTAGAATTATTCCAGAGATTGCCAAGATAATTGAGACTAAGGTAATTTTTGAAACTTTTTCTTTTAAAAACAAATAACCAAATACTGCCAGAAATATTGTTTGAGTTTGAATTATAAAATTTGTATTTGCTACTGTGGTATTATACATTGCAAAGACATACCCACAAAATCCTGTAGATAATATTAAGCCACCTATCAGTCCAGGAAATCCAGATTTTATAAAAGCTTTTAAAACATTTTTTCTGTAAGTTATTGTTAAAAAAATACTTACAACCAAAATAAAAAAAATCGATCGCCAGAATAGAATTTGCCATAAATTTGCCCCTTCAAAGGACTTTACAATTAGTCCACCAAAACTGAGACTTAAAGCTCCTAAAAAAACTAATAAAGGTCCAGGTAATTTACTTATCAAATTCATTATATTTGATTTAAAAGATTTTCCGTTTCCATTTGATATAATTTGTGAAGTTTCTCTGCTTCTTTCAATTCAATTAGCTTAAATTTTAATTTTTTTCCAGGTGGAGTTTGAATTAATTTATCATAATCAGCACTTATAACTACTGCAATTTTTGGATATCCCCCAATAGTTCCATGATCTGATAACATTATAATTGGATTACCATCCGGTGGAACCTGAACCACCCCTTTTACCAAACCTTCTGATCTAATATTTGTCTCTTTTGAATTTTTAATTTCAGGTCCTTGAAGCCTCATTCCCATTCGATCAGAAAGTTTAGAAACAGAAAATTCTTTACCAGTTAATCCATTTATTGACTCTTTAGAAAAATAGTTAAAGTTTGTTCCTTTTAGCAATCTTATATATTCAATCTTTGAGTTTAAATATTTAAGATTTTTTTTAATTTGTTCATTTTTCTGGTTTTTAATTAAAAAAGTTGTATTTTTTGAAATTTTATTTCCATTATTTGGTCCAACATTTGCTCTTACTGTTGTTGAAAAACTACCAAAATTTTTTTCTATATCAAAACCTCCGCTTACTGATAAATAACCATAAACAGAGTTATTGGTTGATATAATATCTATTTTATCATTCTTTGATAAAAAATATGTTTTATAACATTCTCCATTTAATATTCTGTTACCTTTTTTAATATTAAATTTAATATCACCTGATATTGCAAAATTTACACTACCGTCTTCAACTTTAATTATAGGTCCCTGATAGGCGAACTCAATTACGGCCTCATTATCCCTGTTGCCAACCAATTTATTAGCAATTAGGTAGTTTCTTTTATCCATTGCTCCACTAAATGGTAAGCCAATATGGTAAAGGTTATTTCTTCCTAAATCTTGAAAAGTTGAATTAATTCCTTCTCTTAAAATTTTAATCTTACTTTTTGTCATTTAATTTTAGATATTCAATTTTACTGATTTGATAAAATGATACTTTGTCACCAGCGCTAATTAATATTGGTTGATGTTCTTTTGTATGATCAAAAATTGTTGTTGGTGTTTTACCTAAAATATTCCAACCACCAGGACTTTCAAAAGTATAAATATTTGCAAATTGTTCTGTAATACCAACAGACCCTTTTGGAACTTTAACTCTTGGTGTTTCTAATCTTTCTAATCTTATTTTTTTATGTATATCACCTAAAAAAGGCATTCCAGCAATAAATCCTGTCATATAACAAAAATATTCTTTATCTAAATATTTATCTAAAATTTCTTTTTTAGTTAGATTTAATTTTATAGAAAGCCTTTGTATATCTAATGCAAATTCATCATCACAGCACACTGGGATTTTAATTATTTTTTGATTTACTTTAACTTCATCTTTAGAAATATCAATATCTTGAACCTGTTTTTTAAGATCAAGGAAATTTACTTCATTAAGATCAAAGGAGATTATAAGTTTATTATATGAAGGAGTTAAATTGATTATTCCTTTAATTTTTTTATTTTGAATATTCTTAAAATATTTAATTACATCAGTATTTATTTTTTGATTAATCTCTTCTCCGAAATCACAATATAAAGCCGCGTCTCCAAGATTTGATATATTTTTAATCATGAGATGTTATACTTTAACTATGAATACTATGGAAATTAATATTAATTGTGATTTAGGAGAAAAGTCTAAACATCACTCAAATATTAATGACCCAAAATTATTACAAATTGTTAATTCTGCAAACATAGCTTGCGGCTATCATGCTGGCGATGAAGAAACCATGAACAATACTATTTTAATTTCAAAGGCAAATGGAGTGAGTATTGGTGCACATCCATCTTTTAATGATCCAGAAAATTTTGGCAGAAAAAGACTTAACCTCTCTAAAAATGAGATAGAAAAATTAATTAAAGACCAATATGAAATTCTTCAAATAATTGCTGAAAAACATGGTGAAAGTGTAACACATATGAAACCGCATGGAGCTTTAAATAATATGGCTTGTGAAGATATCAATCTAGCAACCATTCTTGCAAATGTAATATATAATTTAAATAAGGATTTAATTTATCTTGTACCAACAGGATCTAAAATGGAAAAGGCTGCAAAAAAATTAAATATGAAAATTGCTTGCGAGATTTTTGCTGATAGAAATTATGAAGACGATGGAAACCTTGTTTCACGATCTAAAGCAAATGCATTAATTACAGATCCACATGTTGCAAAAAAACACGTGCTATTTATGGTTAAAAATCAAACTATAAATTGCTATTCAGGTAAACAAATACCATGCGAAATCGACTCCGTTTGTATTCATGGTGATAACAAAAGTTCTCTAAATACAGCTCAGACTATAAGAGAGAATCTTTTAAGTAATGATCTAAGCTTAAAA
Source organism: uncultured Pelagibacteraceae bacterium (assembly GCA_902515985.1). Lineage (GTDB taxonomy): Bacteria > Pseudomonadota > Alphaproteobacteria > Pelagibacterales > Pelagibacteraceae > Pelagibacter. The sequence goes on along the minus strand of CABXWY010000002.1, from coordinate 152,217 downwards.
TCTCTTAATCAAATGAAAAAATTTAATTAATGAAAAAAATTTTTTTAATCATCCTTTATACTTTTTTTGTGATCGTAATATCATTTAAAGTATACTCTGCTGGTTCCAAAGATGCTAAAAAAGCTAATGAAAGCCTGGGTAAAGACGGACCACCACCCGCAGGACCATACAGACTAGGATTTAAAGAACTTCAAAGAGCTCTCAAAACTGAAAATAAAGGTAAACTTAAAAAGGCAAAAATTAAATACGAAAAAGCCTTAGAACATCTTTTAGAAGCAAATGCAGAAGACCCAGCAAATCCAGATATATTGAATTATCTTGGATTAACTAATGCAAAGCTAGGTTTTAATGAAAATGCTGAAATTTATTATCTTTTAGGTTTAGAATTGAATAATGAGCATAAATCAATAAAGCTAAATTTAGGTATTTTTTATTACAATAATAACAAAATAATAAAAGCCAAAGAAATTTTAGTATCTTTAAAAAATTGTGGGTGTAAGGAGTATAATCAACTAAAAGCTTATATTAATTAAATGATACTTTGATGCTAAATTGTCTCGAGTCAATTAATTAAAGTTGTGATTATAAATTTAAATTCTATATAATATACCTATGTTAAAAAAATTTTGTTTAGTTTTAATACTTATAATAGGAACATCTCACAGTGCATTTTCTGCTGGAAGTGATGGGGGTGATAGTAATAATGATGGAGGAAATGAAGGGCAAATTTCTAAATATACCAAAGGTCATCAACTTGTCATGTCTGGTAAATATCTAGAAAAAAAAGCGGATAAACTTCAAAAAAAAGGAAAAATTAAAAAGGCCGAAAAAAATTTAACCAAAGCAAAAAAAAAATATGAAAAAGCTTTAAAACTATTATTGGAGTCAAATAAAGAAAAGCCAAATACACCAGATACACTAAATTATTTGGGCTTTACAAGTAGAAAACTTGGAAATTTCGAAGATGCTGAAAAATATTATTTATCGGGTCTCAAGATAAAACCAAATCATAATGGAATTAATGAATATCTCGGAGAACTCTACTTAAATACAAATAGAAAAGATAAAGCAGTTGAGCGTTTAAATGTTTTAAAAAGTTGTAACTGCAAAGAATACACTGAACTTAAAGAGATTATAGACGGTAAAAGAGCATCTAAGTATTAAAAATAATTTTTAATTCTTAATATTGAAAAAATTTTTTTTTGTAATATAAATTAATTTTGATTGAAGAACTTGTAATATTAACCCAGATTATATTTATTGATATAATTTTAGCAGCTGACAATGCAATTATAATAGGATTAATTGCTTCTAATTTTGTACCTAAAAATAGGAGACAAATAATACTCTGGGGTGTTGCTGGGGCGTTGGTATTTAAAATAGTATTTGCCTTATTCGCAACATATTTATTTAAGTTTTATTTTATAAAAATTCTTGGTGGTCTTTTATTAATATGGATCGTGTATGATCTAAAAAAAGATTTATTTGAAATAAAGAAAGTAAAATCACCTACAAAAAAATCGAAAGAACCATCTTACATACAAAGTATATATAAAGTACTTTTTGCCGATATAACAATTAGTTTTGATAATGTTATTGGAGTAGTAGGAGCATCAAAGGGACATTTTGGTTTTATGATATTTGGTTTGATCTTATCTGTAGTTTTAACTGGTGCACTTGCTACGGTTTTAGCAAACTATATTCAAAAACATCTATGGATTGCTTATGTTGGCCTAGGATTCATTCTGCTAGTTGCACTTCAATTAGTTATTGGAGGTTTGGTAGATTTAGAAATACTTTCAATTAACGAAAGCTTTAAGAAATATTTTTAGTAAGAATATTTTTTTGTTGGATATTTTTTTGATTTAACCTCATTTTTAAATTTTAATAATGCAGAATTTATAATTTTTTTAATATTTACATATTTTTTCACAAACTTTATCTTTGCATCAGTTAAACCTAAAATATCGTCTGTTACCAAAACTTGACCATCACAATGAACTGAAGCCCCTATACCAATAGTGGGAATTCTTATTAGTTTTGTAATTTTTTTAGAGATGTCACTATAAACACATTCTAAAACCATTCCAAAAGCTCCACTTTCTTCCAGGGCTTTAGCATCTCTAATTAATTTTTTTTTTTCCTTTTCTGTTTTACCTACAGATTTGAATTTTCCTTTTACTGTTTGTGGTGTTAATCCAATGTGACCTAAGACGGGTATTTTATTTTTTACTAAATGACGAACTATATCTCTTACTCTTACTCCTCCTTCCACTTTAACGGCATCACAATTTGTTTCTTTGATTGCTCTTTTTGAATTTTTTAGAGCCTCAGATTTATTTCTGTAAGTATTATAAGGAAGATCAATTACTAAAATACTTTTCTTTACCCCCATTCTCACACTTTTTGTATGTTCTAACATCATTTTAAGATTAACTTTTCTAGTTGTGTTGTAATTATAAAGTACTGAACCTAGAGAGTCTCCGACAAGAACTATATCAGCATGATTATCTGCTATCTCTGCAATATTTTTTGAATATGCAGTTAAACAAACAATTTTTGATTTATTTTTTTTATTTATAATTTTTTTAATTTTATTATTCATTATTCTAATTCGATTGTACTAGGCGGTTTTGATGTTATGTCATAAACAACCCTATTAATACCTTTTATATTATTTATTATTTTGTTTGAAACAAGCTGCATAAACTCTTTTTTAAAGTTAAAGGTATCCGCTGTCATTCCATCTTCAGAAGTAATTGCTCTGAGTAAACACATATATTCGTATGTTCGATTATCACCCATAACGCCTACAGTTTTTACAGGTAATAATGCAGCATATGCTTGCCATATATCTTTATATAAATTGTGGTCTCTTAATGCATTTATAAATATATCATCAGCATCTTTTAAAATTTTTACTTTATCTTTTGTAATCTCTCCAGGTATTCTTATTGCAAGACCAGGGCCTGGAAATGGATGTCTTAAAACAATCTCTTTTGATAATTTAAGTTCTAAACCTAATTTTCTTACCTCATCTTTAAATAATAGCTTTAATGGCTCGACCAGTTTTAATTTCATTTTTTTTGGTAAACCACCAACATTATGGTGAGATTTAATTTTAGAAGTTTGACTACCGGTTACCGACTTGCTTTCAATTAAATCTGGATAAAGGGTGCCTTGGGCTAAATACCTAACATTCTTAATTTTTTTTGCATATTTTTCAAAAATTTTAATAAATAAATTTCCTATTATTTTTCTTTTTTTTTCAGGGTCTTTAACATTTTTTAGTTTGTTTAAAAAAAAGTTTTTGGCATCAACATAAATAAGATTAATTTTAAATTTTTTTCTAAATGTTTTTACAACCTGTTTTTCCTCATTTTTTCTTAACAATCCTGTATTAACAAAGACACAAGTAAGTTGTTTGCCTATTGCATTATGGATTAACTTTGCAACAACACTACTATCAACACCCCCTGATAAAGCACAAATTACTTTTGATTTTCCAACATTTTTTTTTATATCTTTTACTAACATTAATCTTTGATTTTTTGATGACCAATTTTTTTTTATCCTACAAATAGAAAAAATAAAATTTTTAAGAATTACTTTTCCATTTTTAGTATGTGTTACCTCTGGGTGAAACTGTATTCCATAAAATTTTTTTATAGAATTTTCAACAACTGAAAACTTTGAGGTTTCAGTTTTTGCAACTATTTTAAATCCTTTAGCTAATTTTATAACTTCGTCTGAATGACTCATCCAAACATTATTTAATCCATTTTTATCAAAAAAATTATCTGTAAGTTTACACTCTCTTATCCTTTTGAGTTTAGCTAAACCAAATTCTCTACTCTTTGCTTTTTTAACTCTGCCGCCTAATTCTTTAGAAATAACTTGATGGCCAAAACAAATTCCCAATATTGGGATTTTCCATTTAAATATATCTTTTCTAAACTTTACCTTTTTGGATTGATAAACATTTAAAGGACCGCCTGATAAAATTATTCCTTTTACGTCTGGTTTATTTAAATTTGAACTCAATTTTTTATGGCTAATTATTTCTGAGTATACTCCTAACTCTCTTATTCTTCTTGCGATAAGTTGAGTAAATTGTGAACCAAAATCAATAATTAAAATTTTATTTAAATTATTGTTCAGATCCATTTTTTGGTTCTATATCTGCTAATGATTTTTCCATTTCATCAACTTCTTCACAAAGTTTTTTACAAATTAATAAAAAGCTTTCTTTAAGTTTTTTTACTTTGGAATAATTAGACTTTTTCAGTTCATAATTTATCATTAAATGCATTGCTTCTTCATTAGTAGGATCTAACAATAATGTGGTATTTAAGTTTTTAATTTCCTCTTTTTCATTTTCTTCATTTTTATAAATTTTTGCTAAATATAAATAAGATTCTGCATTTTTTGGATTAAAAACGATATTTCTTTGAAACAGGAATTTTGAATCTTCATATTTTTTTTGATCAAATTTTTGTTTAGCTTCAGCAAAAAAGTTTTCTGATTGTGAATGGCTTGTAATAAAAAAAATCCAAACAAGCGAAAGTATAAAAATAATTATTTTATCACTAATACTTTTCATCTTTTTTTACCTCATCTATATTATGTACCATACTTTCATAAAATCCTGCTTTTGTAATTTTAACAAATTTAGGTTTATTTCTTAGTTTTAAAACTTTTTTAGATCCTAGATAACCCATTGAGGATTTTAAACCTCCTATTAATTTAAAAATTATTTTATCTACTGGGCCTTTAAATTTAACAAAACCTTCAACACCTTCTGGAACATATTTAGATTTATCTTTTTGTTTAGATTGAAAATATCTATCTGCTGATCCTTTGTTCATTGCACCTATAGAGCCCATACCTCTGAAAACTTTAAACAATTTTCCATTTTTTTTTAAAATTTTACCTGGTGACTCAATACTTCCAGCAAATAAAGAACCAATCATTACTGCATCTGCTCCTGCTGCTAGTGCTTTTGCAATATCTCCAGAAAATTTTATGCCACCGTCTGCAATTATTTTAATTTTTTTATTTTTTAAACCTTTTTTTACGTTAATTATCGCACTTAATTGAGGAACACCAATTCCTGCAACAAGTCTTGTTGTGCAAATGGAGCCAGGACCAATGCCAACTTTAACTATATCTACACCTAAATTTGCTAGAAAATTTGCAGCTTCAGCAGTAGCAATATTTCCAGCACATAAAAGTGTTTTTTTATTTTTATTTTTTTTAATCTTTTTGATTATTTCTTTTACCTTTTTTGTATGTCCGTGCGCAGTATCAACAACAATCATGTCAACTTTTTCTTTAAGTATCGCAAGAGCTCTTTTTGATTCTAGATCCCCAGCACCAACAGCTGCGCCGACTTTTAAATTTTTTGATTGAACTTTTTTTATTTCTTTTATTTGATTATCAATTGTTAAGTTTCTATGTATAACGCCTATACCACCTGCTTTTGCTATGGCTATAGCCATTTTCGATTCCGTTACGGTATCCATTGCGGAAGACAATAAAGGAATGTTTATTTTAAAATCATTTCTTAGATAGGTTGATGTATCTACTTGTGATGGTAAGATTTCTGAATATTTTGGTGCTAATGTAACATCATCAAAAGTGAGTGCTTCTTTTATAGGATCCATAATCTTATATATACGATTCTTATAAAAATAAAAGAGGACTTAACGTAATATCTTACAAATTATAAAATTTTCTTTGGAATCTTTTCTGCTTGATGGTGGTTTAAAAACTCTGACCTCTTTAAATATTTTTTTAGCATCATAAACTACCTCATTAAAACTAGACCCCATAAATAACTTAGATATAAATTTTCCCTTATTATTTAGCTGATTTTTTGCAAAAATCATGGCATCCAGACAAAGCTCACCAGTTACAATGGAATCGAGATTTTTATTTCCTGTCGTGTTTACTGCCATATCTGAGATAACTAAATCCACTTTTTTCTTGAAGTATTCTTTAATCTTTTGCTTAGATTCCTCATTTGAAAAATCACCAATTATTTGATGAACTCTATTTACTTTTTTGAATTCCAGTAAGTCGATTGCTAATATTCTTCCATTAAGTATTTTTTCAGAAAGATATTGAGACCAACTTCCCGGTGCTGCACCAAGATCAATTGCGGTATGAACTTCTTTTAAAATTTTAAATTTTTGATCAATTTCTTCCAGCTTATAAATTGCTCTTGATCTATAACCTTCTATTTTAGATTTTCGAACATAAATATCTCTATGTTGTTTGTTTATCCAATTTTTTGAAATTTTATTTTTTTTCAACTACTGACCAAATCTTAAGCTCTTTGATATACTCTTATTTTCTAAAGTTTTGATTTGAATTTTAACTGAGTTGTCTATTCTCATATCTTTTTTGTTATCCCAAATACCTGCTGCAAGATGCATAATTCCAATTTTACTATTTGGCAAATAAGGTTCTACAAATATTTGTTCTTTTTCATCAAACTTTGGTAAAAGATTGCTTGCAATCCAATTGCAATTTAGTGGAAGAAATTCTGTCTCAATGTTATCAATATAAATACTCATATTAATTGCTAGGCCTTCTGAGCCAAATATTTTTCCAGATTTAAGTGTAGTTTCTAAATTTTTTTGCCAAACATCCCAACAAGTTGATTTTTTCTCTAATGAAAAAACACCTATATTAACATGAGGGGCGAAAGCAAGTTTTCTTGCATTATCCATTCCTATTTTTGAGCTTATTGCGTGTTTAAAATTTTGTGATTTGATCACAGCTATTTTACCAAACAACCAATTTACTTTGGACATTATTCTATAACCTGGACCTATTGTTTGAGTAATTCCTAATTTACCATTTTCACATGCTTTAAAATATAAATCTACAGTATTCCAGTCATTTACCCAGGCATCACAATCAATCCATAGATATTTTTCATAGTTTGGAAAGTATTTTGGTAAAAAAGCTCTTGATACCTGGCTCTTTAACCATTCTTTTCCTCTGACTTTTATAGAAGAAACTTGGATATCCCATTCAGCACTTTTAATTTCGTCTACTTTATCTGAAAGTTTATTTAGTTGGTCTTTTTGTAATCCAGCATCTAAAATGCATATTGCAACAGAGTTGCTTTGATCAAATTGTTTAATGGAGTCTATTAATTCATTTAATAAGTTAAAATAATTTGAGTCAGCAAGGGAAACTATTACATTTTTCTTCATTTATAACATGTCTTCAGGCTCATCTTCTGCTGGTAGTTTGTTTGCTAATGAACTTTTTTTCAATTTATTGAAATGAAAAATACTAAAAGGTAATGCTAAAAGATAAATTGTAGAACCTAGGGCAATAACTTTAAAAGGAAATATTAATAAAAGTCCAAAAAGCGAAACTATTCCTAAAAGCAAAAATATTGTTGTACTTCTGGGTACTACAATTTTTTTAAAAGAATAAGATGGTATCTTGCTTATTAGCAAAATTGAAACAATTATAAAAAGAATTGGTGTTATTAATTTTAGATCAAAATTAAATATATTTAAACCACTCTGTTCATAAACAAGAGGACTTAAAACTAATATTCCACCTGCTGGGGATGGGACACCCTCAAAAAAGTTATCTCTCCAAGTAGTCTCTCCACCTGCACTAATATTAAATCTGGCTAGTCTTAAGGCAATGCAAACAACATAAATTAATGAGATTAACCATCCAATTTTCCCTAGAGAATTTAAAGTCCAAAAATACATTATAAATGCTGGAGCAACACCAAAACTTATTATGTCTGTTAATGAGTCTAGTTCTTTACCAACTTTTGAAGTTCCTTTTATTAATCTTGCTATTCTACCATCTAATCCATCTATAATTGCTGCACACACAATTGCTACAATTGCAAGTTTGAAATTTTGGTTTAGAGCTAAATTTATAGAAGTCAATCCGATGCATACTCCAATCAATGTTAAAGTATTTGGTAATATAACTCTTGCGCTTTTGTCTGTTACAATTTGAAATTTTTTTCTTGGCTCGTTCATTTTATCTTTTAGCTATCAAAGTTTCTCCGGCTCTTGTTTTTTGATTTACTTTTACAAGTGGTTTGTAATTTTCAAAGTATAAGTCTGCTCTACTTCCAAATCTAATCATTCCAATTCTCTCTCCTTGAGTAAGATCTGAACTTTCTGAGGTTTCAGTTACAATCCTTCTTGCAATTAATCCTGCAATCTGAACAACAATTATGTTCTCCCCTTTTGAATTAGTAATTTTATAATAGTTTCTCTCATTTTCCTCACTGGCCTTATCTAAAGAAGCATTGAAAAACTTCCCAGGTTTATATAAAATTTCTGATACTTTTCCAGAACAAGGTGATCTATTAACATGACAATCAAAAACATTCATAAAAATACTTACCTTTGTGAATTTTTTATTTTCTAGATTTAACTCTTTTGGACCATCATTTTCCTGAACTTGTAATACCAAACCATCAGCAGGGCTTACTAAATAATCATCATCATTTATTGAATATCTTTCTGGATCTCTAAAAAAATAATAACACCAAATTGTTAGAACCAATCCAATCAGTCCTAAGAGACTACTTATTAAGTATAATATAATTGTTGCAACAGCAAAAATTACTAAAAATTTATAACCTTGGTCATGAATTGGTGGAAAAACTTTGTCTATCATAATTATAAAATTGGCAATATGGTCCTAATATGTATATTAAACTCCAAAATTCAATTATTAAGATATATACTCTAATATGAGCAAAATTAAGGTTAAAAACCCTGTCGTTGAGTTAGATGGCGATGAAATGACAAGAGTAATTTGGGATTTTATCAAAAATAAGCTCATACTTCCTTATCTTGAACTAGATATTAAATATTACGATCTTGGAATAAAAAGTAGAGATAACACATCAGATAAGATTACTGTCGATAGTGCACATGCAATAAGAAAATATGGGGTAGGTATTAAATGTGCAACAATTACACCTGATGAGGCAAGAGTTGAAGAATTTAAATTAAAAAAAATGTGGCGATCACCTAATGGAACTATTCGAAATATTTTAGGAGGAACTGTTTTTAGAGAACCGATACTTTGTAAAAATATTCCAAAATTAGTACCAAGTTGGGAAAATCCAATTTGTATTGGAAGACATGCCTTCGGAGATCAATATAGAGCAACAGATTTTCAAGTTCCAGGGAAAGGTAAATTAGAAATAAAATGGACTTCAGAAGACGGAAAAGATAAAAAAGAATTTGAAGTTTTTAATTTTCCTGGTCCAGGAGTTGCACTTTCAATGTATAATTTAGATCAATCTATTATAGATTTTGCCAGATCATGCATGAATTATGGTCTGAATAGAAAATGGCCAGTATTTCTATCAACTAAAAATACAATTTTAAAAAATTATGACGGAAGATTTAAGGATTTATTTCAAGAGGTATTTGAAAAAGAATTTAAAGAAAAATTTAAAGAAAGAGAGATAACATACGAACATAGACTTATTGATGATATGGTTGCGTGTGCAATGAAGTGGAATGGGAATTATATTTGGGCATGTAAAAATTATGATGGGGATGTTCAATCTGACACGGTTGCTCAAGGATTTGGTTCATTGGGTTTAATGTCTAGTGTGCTTATGAGTCCAGATGGAAAAACTATAGAAGCAGAAGCTGCACATGGAACTGTCACAAGACACTATAGGTTACACCAACAAGGTAAAGCAACCTCAACCAATCCGATTGCATCTATCTTTGCATGGGCTAGAGGTCTTTATCACAGAGCTAAACTAGATAATAACGAGAATTTAAAAAAATTTGTAAAACATTTAGAGAAGACATGTATAAATACAGTTGAATCAGGTTCTATGACAAAAGATTTAGCAATTTTAGTCGGTCCATCAACTAAGTATTTAACAACGAATGAATTTTTAGATGTAATAGATGGAAATTTGAAAAAAAGATTAAATTAAAGTCTTTAAACTTTCTAAAGCATCATCAATTTTATCTTTATTTACTCCACCTGCTTGAGCAAAATCTGGTCTTCCTCCGCCGCCTTTGCCTCCAATAATTTCTGATGCATTTTTAACAAGTTTAACAGCATCATATTTGTTTTTAAATTTGTCTGTAATGCCTACAGCTAAACCTACCTTATCATCTTTGTTTGCAAATATGATAACTATTCCTTCACCAATTTCTTTTTTCCCACTATCAATTAATCTTCTTAATTCTTTTGGTGGTAGTCCATCAATTTTTTGCGTTCTTATGAATACTCCATTAATTTTTTCATCTTTAATGATATTTTTAGATTTATTATTTATAATTTCATTAATTGATAACTTTTCTAATTCTTTATTTAATTCTTTAATTAAATCTTTTTTATTTTCTTTATTTAAATTAAGCATTCCACCGAGTTTTTTAATTTCTTCAGATAAAATTTTAATTGTTTCATCATCCTTTTGTTCAGAAAGACTGGATTGTTTTTCTTTATTTTTTAAAAATTCATCTAATTGTTTATCTCTTAAAGCTTCAACTCTTCTAACACCCGCTGCTATAGCTGATTGACTAACGACTTTAAAATTACCAATATCAATAGTATTTTTTACATGTGTTCCTCCACATAGTTCAGTTGAAAAATATTTGTTTTCTTCCTCACCCATAAAAACAACTCTAACCTCTTCGCCATATTTTTCACCAAATAATGCTAATGCACCATGAGCAATACCTTCTTTTGGAGTCATTATTCTTGTAATTACCTCTGATTTTTTATTCACCATTTGATTTACATATTCATCTATTTTTACCATTTCATCTGAAGAAATTGGCTTCATGTGACTAAAATCAAAACGCAACCTATCAGGTGCAACTAATGATCCTTTTTGCATCACATGAGTTCCAAGTATCCGTCTTAAGGATTCATGTAATAAGTGTGTTGCTGAATGATATGCTTTAACATTTTCTCTTCTTTCAATATCAATTTTAAGTTCTACGTTATCCTTTAAATTGAAATTTCCTTTTTCGACTTTTCCGTAATGAACGAATAGGTTACTTAATTTTTTTTGAACATCTGAAACTTTAAAAATATTATTTCCATTAGATATTGTTCCATTATCACCAACTTGTCCTCCAGACTCACCATAAAATGGAGTTTGGTTTAAAATTACCATACCCTCATCACCTTCTTTTAAACTATCAGATTGTTTATTATTTTTAATTAAACTTAAAATTACTCCTTCTGCCTGATTAGTTTCATAACCTAAAAATTCAGTTGAGCCTATTTTGTCTTTAATTCCAAACCATATTTCATCTACTGAGCTATCACCTGATCCTTTCCAATTCTTCTTTGCAAGTTCCTTACTGTCTTTCATTAGTTTTTTAAATTTTTCATGATCTAAGCTTAGTGACTTATTTTTAAGTATGTCCTCTGTTAAGTCTAAAGGGAAACCATAAGTGTCATAAAGTTTGAAAGCTACTTCACCAGGTAAAACTTTATCTATCTTTTCAATCTCATCATCTAATATCTTCATACCTCTTTCTAAAAGAACTAAGAATTTTTCCTCTTCCATTTTTAAGGTTTCTTTAATTAAAGATTGTGCTCTTTCTAATTCAGGATAATTACCAGACATTTCGTTTTCTAAAGTTTTAAAGATGTTATAAAAAATAGGTTCCTTTGCTCCTAGAAGATGCGAGTGTCTCATGCCTCTTCTCATAATTCGTCTTAAGACATAACCTCTACCTTCATTGGAAGGAAGAACACCTTCAGCTAATAAAAAAGAACTTGCCCTTAAATGATCAGCAATAACTCTAAAACTAGATAAGTTTTCATCAGAAGGTTTTACTTTTACTGTATCTGAGATTGAGTTAATTAATTTTATAAAATGATCTGTTTTATAATTGTCATGCGTTCCTTGAAGTAAAGCTACTATTCTTTCTAATCCCATTCCCGTATCAACAGAAGGTTTTGGTAAATCAATTCTTTTTTCTTTTGTTATCTGTTCGTATTGCATGAAAACTAGATTCCAGATTTCTATATATCTGTCACCGTCTTGGTCTTTTGTGCCAGGAAGACCTCCTTGAAGATGATCTCCATGATCATAAAATATCTCAGAACATGGGCCACAAGGGCCCGTTTCCCCCATTGACCAGAAGTTATCTGAAGTTGGTATTCTAATAATTCTATCTTCGCTAAGACCGGTGATTTTCTTCCATAAATTAAATGCTTCATCATCTTCATTAAAAACTGTGAAATAAAGTCTATTCTTATCTAGTCCAAAATCTTTTGTAATTAAATTCCAAGCTAGTTCAATTGCTCTTTCTTTAAAGTAATCTCCAAAAGAAAAATTTCCCAACATTTCAAAGAATGTATGGTGTCTTGGTGTGTAGCCTACATTTTCTAAATCATTATGTTTTCCACCTGCTCTTACACATTTTTGAGAAGTCGTTGCTCTTTTATAATCTCTTTTTTCAAGTCCAGTAAATACATTTTTAAACTGAACCATGCCTGAATTAGCAAACATTAATGTTGGATCGTTATTTGGAACGAGATTGCTCGAGTCAACAATCGAATGACCATTTTTCTCAAAATATTTTAGGAATGCAGTTCTTATTTCGTTTAATGATTTGTCAGCCATATTTTAAAAATACAGCTTTTTTAATTGATGTCTAGTAAACAGTAGGGAAAAAAGGCGCTTAAAATATGCACGTGAGGAACACACTACCTCACACTAGCTCACACTAGCTCACACTAGTTATGCGGACAATTTAAAATTAATAAAAAATTAATCACATAAAGACTCATCAAATTAAACAACAAACTAGTGTCCAGACTAGAGACTTTAGAGATAAATCGGATGGTTAATTCTCAAGTCTTTTGATAACATTTAGTAATGAAAAAACTTTTTGGGATCCTCGTTCTGAGTTTATTATTTTGTCATATATCTTATGCAAACACACCCGTTCAACAATACGTATTTGAGAAACTTTATGATGAGTATTCCAAATGTACAGTTTATTATAAATTTCTGAGCAGAGGTGTTGAAAGAAAAAAAGATGTTGACACTCTTACTGAAAAAGAAAAATCATTTGTGAATGAAATGAATATATTAAGTGAGGAAGCAGAAAAAAATGTGTATTTTTTTTCATCTAAGATAAATATATCTAATGAAGATATTCAATCAAATATCCAAAACATATATAAAACTTTCCTTGATATCGGTGGAAGAGATTACTCTAAAACTGAATTGTTAAATGAAAAATATTATGCTCTTTGCTCTAATTCTTTAAAAGATCCAAAATCTCGAATGGTTTATTGGGATACAGAGTTTCAAAAAATTGCAAATGAAACAAAACCAAAGAAAGATAATGATCTTTCAAACGTTAAACTAGAGTGTTTAAGCAATAAAGAAGATAGTGAATTACTCTATTTTTATTTTCACTTTTTAGATTCAAATACTGCTAAATTGTATGAATTTAGTCCTTACAGCTATAAAATTTCAACTGATACAATGGATTATGTTGCAGAAATAACAGAAATAAAACTCACATCTAAACCAGATAAATATAAAGTCACTGAGCAAAAGATGATAATTTCTAGAAAAAATTTAAATTTAAAATTTTATGCAGCTAGCTATAAAAAATGGTGGGATTGGTGGGATTGTAAGGTTTTAGATGATAGTTTTAAAATAATTAAACACTTAAAATTAATTCAAAAAAATAAAATGGAAAAAAGGGCTTTATAATGAAAAAATTTTTAGGGATTGTACTTCTAAGCTTGTTATTCTTCAAAGTTAGCTATGCAGAAAATTGCCCTGATGATATGAAGCCAGAAGGTTTTGATCAAACTCTTAAATCGTATGTAGAAGAAGTTTATAAAAATTATTTTGTACCTGAGGAGTCTTATAAATTTGGTTTAGAAGTTCAAGAAGCGGTAAAAAATAAAGACTTAAAAAAATTATTATCATTAATTAAACATGACTTAATATCAGGCCCAAACATGAGTTTTTTTGATGGTAAAACTTTTGATGAAGCATTTACTGAAAGTTTTAGAAGCAAAATTTTAAGCACTAAACCAGGATGTATCCCTGTTGGTCTTGATAAAGGATTTATCCTAGGCAATGGACAAATTTGGTATGACAGGGTTGATTACAGTATGTTTGATCTTAGAGAAGATTTGAAAAAGTATAAATGGTTTTCAGAATTATCAAGTATTGAACAAATCAACGTAGTCTATGGATTTAAAACTATTTATGGACCTTGGTCTATAACAAGAATTACAGAAACTAAATAAATGAAAAAATATTTAATAATTTTAACATTCACTATTTTTTGTTTTAATCAATCTTATGCTAAAACCTTCCTTTGGACTTGTTTAAAATCTGAAACAAAGGATTTCCAACTAGTTTTCAAGATTAATGATAGTGCGAAAACAATTGAGCATTTAACTTCGTATAACTATTCTATAAAAAAAAAATTTGATGTTTTTGAAAAAGATACAATTATAGAATTCAATAATGACAATGCTTGGAGTTCAGCACCAGTACTAGATAGTTCAAGAACTATGAGATTTTTTGATTTTAAAAATGGCTTTCTTTATCAAACTGCAATTCAGCCTACTAGCAAATTAGAAGAATTTAAATATTCAAATTTAACTTGGGATTGCTATAAATCAGATTAAATGAAAAAATTTTAGGGATCGTGGTTCTGGGTTATAGGATTTTATAGGATGACTAGTGCCCAGACTAGAGACTTTGGAGATAAAGCAAAGATCTGATGTAAGTTTGTTTGAATAAGCGTTGGTATTCCTAGAGATAGTAAGGGAAAAAAGGCGCTCATAATAAGCGCCTTTTTAGATAACTAAAAGTTAATTCTTTTCAGGAGTTGTTTCTTCTTTTACTTCTGCTTTTACTTTTTCTTGTATTTTTTCCTGTTCAATTGGGTTACCCTCAATTTTTTTTGAAATTAAGCCTGCTTTTTCTCTTATAGACATCTCAATTTCTGCAGCAGCTTTTGGATTTTGCTCAAGGTAAAGTTTTGCATTTTCTTTTCCTTGTCCTATTTTTTCACCTTTGTAAGCATACCATGCGCCAGCCTTTTCAACTATTTCTGCTTTAGCACCAAGATCTATAAGTTCTCCTGTTTTACTTATTCCTTTGCCATACATTAGATCGAATTCTACTACTTTAAAAGGTGGTGCAACTTTATTTTTAACAACTTTTACTCTTGTTGCGTTTCCTATGATCTGATCTTTATCTTTAATTGCACCTATTCTTCTAATATCCATTCTAACAGATGAATAGAATTTAAGAGCATTTCCTCCAGAAGTTGTTTCTGGACTTCCAAACATAACACCAATTTTCATTCTTATTTGATTAATAAAAATTACCATCGTATTTGTTCTAGATATAGATCCCGTTAATTTTCTAAGAGCTTGACTCATCAATCTCGATTGTAATCCAACATGATGATCGCCCATTTCACCTTCAATTTCAGCTCTTGGTGTAAGTGCAGCTACAGAATCAACTACTAGAACTGACATTGATCCAGATTTTATTAATGTATCTGTAATTTCTAATGCTTGTTCACCAGTATCTGGTTGTGAAATCAATAATTCCTCAGTATCTACACCTAATTTCTTAGCATAAACTGGGTCTAATGCATGTTCAGCATCAACAAAACCGCATATACCACCTGCTTTTTGTGCTTCTGCAACAACTTGCAGCGCAAGCGTTGTTTTTCCAGAAGATTCTGGACCATAAATTTCAATAATTCTTCCTTTTGGCAATCCACCAATTCCTAAAGCTAGGTCTAAACTTAATGAACCAGTTGAAATTGACTCAACATCCATTGCTTTTTGTTGGCCCAACTTCATTACAGATCCTTTACCAAAATTATCTGTAATTTGACTGATTGCAGCTTCTAAAGCTTTATTCTTTTCTTTGCTTTCTGTGTCTTTTTCTTTTGCGGATTTAACCACTTTTAAGTTGTTTTTAGTCATTTAATGCCTCTTTTTTTGCGTTTTTATTACTCGAATCATGATACTAAATGTACACATTTTGTTCTCATTGGCAAGAAATTAATTTATTTGAGCAAAAATACATAAAAAGTGGCCTATTTATTAAAGCCCAAGTAATCAGCACTCAAAATACCAACTGATTGAAGTAATTTAAATTTTGACAATAAGAATTCTCTCTCAGAATTAGCTAGGCTTATCTGAGAATTTAATAATATAGAATTTGATTGGATAACATCTAGCGTAGATCTCCCTTTGCCGCTTTCATATTCAGCTGTAATTCCTTCATTTGCAATTTCTGCTGCGTTAACTTGTAATTTAACAGACTCTAGCATACTAGCATTGGATTTCATATTTGACCAAGCTGTTGTTACTTTAGTCTCATTAATTCTTAAGGCATTATCTAACAATAATTTTTTTCTATTTCTTAAGTTTTTAGATCTATTCAAACCAGCGTAATTTTTTCCTCCAGAAAAAATTGGCCATGACACAGTTGCTTGAACAGTTTCTTTGTCTTGTTGATTAAGTGTAGAGCTTAAATCGTCTGTCTCTTTCGATTCAAATGATAAAGTTGCAGACGGTGATAAATCGGATTGTGAAATTTTAACATCTTGTTCTGATTGCTCGTACTCTAATTTTGCAATTTTAAGTTCAGGATTTTTAGTTTTAGAAATATTAATTGCGTTTTCTAAAGTTATTGGGATTTTAAAATTTAGATCGGATTTTTTATTTAAACTAAACGTATCTTGAATTGGACCAATTACATTTTCATAATTAAGTCTTGCAGTCACAACTCCATTCTTCGCTTGAATAAACTTTGCTTGAGCCTCAGCAAAAGAGGATTCTGATTGAGCAAGGTCAGCTACACTTACTTCACCTCTATCAAGTCTAATTCTATCTGTTTCAACTTGTCTTTCAAGTAGACCAACATTTCGCTCGTTAATTGAAAACTTTTCATTAGCTAAAATCATTTCAGAAAAAGATTCAACTGCTTTTAACAATATTTCTTGCTCAGATTTAAGTAATTTAGCATCAGCTAAATCTAAACCTAATTTACTTTTTTTAAAATCTGCAACACCCCCAAAACCTTTAAATAATTTTTGTTCAATTTTAACTGATCTTGTTTCAGGATTAACGTCAGTAATTGTTGCATTCGTACCGTCTTGATTAGTCAATTTAGAAGTATCCTCAGAACTTTTAGAACCTGATAATGTTACTGAAGGTAAAAAATCGCTTCTTGAGATATTAAGATCTGATTTAGAAACTTTAATATTTTCTCTTTCAGCATTTAGTTCAGGATTATTCTGATAAGCTTCTTTTAATGCTTGAGATAAATTGATTGCAAAAGCACTTGAAGAAAAAAAGTAAACCGATAATAAAATTAAAAATATTTTTTTCATTTGTTGTATTTAAGTTTTGTAATTTGATGATGTCCATTTAATGACATTACAATTGATGAGTATTTTGTTGCAGTTTTAAACATATGTTCTGTAATTCTTTGATATGTCATCATAAAATTTAATACTTCTTGTTTATTCATTACTTTCAAATTTTTTTTATTTTTATTTGTAATTTTTAATTTTTTCTCTTGAACCAATCTCCACTTCCTTAATAAAGCAAAATTTTCTGCTTTCAAATACAATAAGCAATCCATCATGCTATGAAACTTTTTGTATTTATTTTTTAGGTTTAAATTTACATATTTTCTCCATTTCATGGATTGATCATTTAATCTTTCTAGAGAATTGATTGGATTTATAAGTTGTTTTGTACTTTGTGATTTTGCACCAACGCACCAACCTTCAAATATTACAATATCTGGTTTTGATTTAACTTTATACCATTTTTTTTTTGAAACCCTATCATCAATAGATTTATCAAATTTTGGAAGTGATAAACTTTTCAACTTTTTAGCTTTAACCTTTTTAAACAAGTTAAGCATCATATCAATATCATGAGTTCCTGGAACTCCTCTAGTTTTTAACAATGGATGGACTTTTTTAGACAAAATAATTCTTTCTTTACTTGTTTTATAAAAATCGTCAATTGAAATTTTAAATACATTCAATTTAAAGTACTTTTCTAGTATTATTTTAATAATAGAAGAAATTGTTGTTTTCCCTGTCCCTTGACCCCCTGATAAACCCACAATCATAGTTTTATTTTTCTTCACTTTTTTAGCAATCCAAAAACAAACTGGTATGAGAAAAGATCTTAACATTTTATCTTTATTTTTAAATTTTTCGTTAGAGATTTCCTGAGTTGATATAAATCTATAACAAGGCTTTTTAACTTTATTTAAACATGCAGAAATTTGGGACATTTTATTTTTTATCTAAAGGATGATTACGACCGTCATTAACTGCAATATCTTTAAATTGAAAAACATCGATATCATCTATACAAGCAACATTTATTCCATAAATTTTCGGATTAATTCTTGGTCTATTATGTGTGTGAATTCCACAATTCATACAAAAATAATGTTTGGCAGTATTTGTATAAAATTGGTAAAGTTTTAAAGAATCTTCTCCTTTAGTTAATTTAAAATCATTTTCACCTAGTACTCCAATTACATATCCCTTTTTTTTACAGATAGAACAATTGCATCTCATTATTTTTTCAATTCCATTGTCAGGAATATTTACTTCAGCTTCAACATTTCCACAGTGACATTTTAATTTTTTTATCATTATTTTTTCCTATCTAATATATGGTTATGTCCATCATTTATTCTTACTTTAAATTTAAATAACTCATCTTCTGTTATTCCATTTAAACATCCTACATTTATACCATATGTATTAGGATCTGCTCTTCTTTGATTGTGAGTGTATATTCCACAATTAGTACAAAAATAATGTTTAGCAACATTTGTCTTAAATTGATAAAATTTTAATAACTCTTCCCCTTTTATCACCTTCAAATCTTTTTTATCAATGACAGTACTTATTGCTCCCTTTCTTTTACACATTGAACAATTACATCTGTAAAGATCTTTTAAGTCTTTAGTTAAATTCACTTCGATTTCGATTTGACCACAATGACAATTCAATTTTTCCATAATTTATATCTAAGCAATCTATCCCTTGTCCAAGTTATCCACAATCTAACAAAATGTAGTTTGGATGTTCACGTTTTGATTCACTTTTGATTCAGTTCCAGACTCAAAATACAACCTATTTGACACCATTGAATAAGTGTTGTACTAATAAGAACAAAATAGGAACATTTATTATGAAGCTGACCATACCTTATTATTTACATAAAGCAGGAGCTGGTTTTCCATCTCCAGCAACTGATTACATAGAGGAAGATATAGATCTGAACGTTCACTTGATCAAGAATGTTCCAGCAACCTTTGTGATCAGGGTTCAAGGAAAGTCAATGATTGATGTTGGAATCAATGATGGGGACATACTAGTTGTCGACAAAAGTTTAACACCTAGAAATTTCTCAACTGTAATTGCAAATGTCCATGACGAATTAGTGGTTAAAAGCTTTGTGCAAGAAAGAGATAAAAAATTTTTAACCTCAGGATCTAAAGATTTTAAAGATAGAATTTTAATCAACGAAGAAGAAGATATTTTTATTTGGGGAGTTGTAACTTATGTCATCCACTCAGTATACTAAAAAAATTGCATTAATAGATTGTAATTCTTTCTATGTTTCTTGTGAAAGATTATTTAACCCAAAAATAAGAAAAAAACCTGTTGTTGTTTTATCTAACAATGATGGTTGTATAATCTCAAGGTCTAACGAGGCAAAAGCTTTAGGTATTAAAATGGGCGAACCTTATTTTAAAGCAAAAGATATAATTATCAAAAATAATGTCCAAGTTTTTTCGTCAAATTATTCTTTGTATGGTGATTTATCGAGAAGGGTTATGAGAACTCTAAAAAGATTCAATCCAGAAATAGAGGTTTATTCGATCGATGAAGCGTTTATGGATTTATCGAATTTTTCTGATACAGAAGTTGAAAAAGTTGGAAAAGAAATTAGAAATACTGTTTTGCAATGGACAGGTATACCAACAAGCATAGGGATAGCAAAGACAAAAACTTTAAGTAAAATTGCAAATCATATTGCAAAGAAAAAACAATCTGGTGTTACAAGCTTAATTGGTATCGAAAATCTTGATCCGATATTAGAAAAAATAGAAATAAATGATATTTGGGGAGTTGGAAGACAGTTAACTAAATTTTATCAGAAAAATGGAGTTTATAATGCAAAACAATTAAAGAATAAATCTAATACATGGATCAAAAAATGTTCAAATGTTTTAAGTTCAAGAACTGCTATGGAGCTTAGAGGTATTCCTTGTATTGATTTGGAAACAACTCAAACAAAAAGAAAAAGTTGTGTTGTATCCCGTTCATTTGGAAAAAGAGTTGAACATTTTCAAGAACTAAAAGAGGCAGTTGCAAATTACTGCTTAAATGCATCTGAAAAAATTAGATCAGAAAATTTAGTTGCAAAAGCAATAACAGTTTTTGTTAGAACAAGTCCTTTTCAAAGAAATTTTGGCTACTATTCAAATTCAAAAACAATTGATTTTCCAATAGCAACGAACAATAGTATTGAAACTGTTAAGGCTGCAATTTCAATATTAGAAAATATTTTTAAACATGGCTGTCGATACCAAAAAGCAGGAGTAATGTTAACAGGGCTATCAAATGAAAATCAAAAAGAAAATTTATTCTCATCTGAAAAAGATGAAAAAATAAATAGATTGATGAGATCAATGGATAATACTAATTATCGTTATGGAAGAGCTACGTTAAGTCTTGCAAGCGCAGGTGTTTATAAAAAATGGAATATGAGAAGAGAACATTCGTCTAAAATTGATACAGCTGACTTTTATTCTCTACCCAAAATAAAAGCCTAAAAACATTTATTTACCTATAACAACTATAGTTAAATCATCACTTAATTTATCAATTTTAGAAGAAGTAGTAACTTCTTTTGTAATATTATTTAATTCATCATTAATATTATTACTAAAATTATTATTAATTACTTTTTTTGAACCTTCGATACCGATTTCTTCATTATTTTCGTCTAAACTTTCAGACAATCCATCTGTAAATGCATAAAGTCTGTTACTATTTAAATTAATTCTATTAATAGAATAACTTGATTTTGCTTTTTGCACAATCACACCTAGTGGAGGAGATTTACTTTCATATTCTTCAAAATTTCCATTTTTATCTCTTACTAACGCGGGTTGGTGACCAGCGTTTACCCATACTATTTCACCAGTAGTAATATTATAATTTCCAATGATTGAAGTTACAAACATTCCACTCGTTTTAGTATAAAATAAATCATTGTTCATATGAAATGCAATTTCATCTACATCAACTTTATCTCTAGCCAATATTTCAAATAAAGTTGACGCTTTAGCCATAACCATTCCTGCATGTATTCCTTTGCCAGCTACATCTGCAATAATGAAATAAACATTATCGTTATGAGGATAAAAACTAAAAAAATCTCCTGAAACCTCTCTGGCAGCTATATTTATACCTTTTACAGGATAATTTTTTAAATTTCTTTTTGGCAAAAAGTTTTCTTGAACCTTCACTGCTAACTTAACTTCTTTGGATATTCTCGCACGCCACTTATTTTTCTCTTCTTCACTTGTCTCTAGCTTACTCATTAACTTGTTATAATAAAGACCAATTACTCCACCTGCAGTAAATGGATCTTGAGGTCCTCTAATTTTGAGATCTCCTGACTCAGACTGCTTGTCTAAAATCGAAATTAAATCATGCTCAACTGAAACTGCATTGTGCTCAGCAATATTTAGCCCTAACTCCTCTTGTACAGGACTTACCCGTAGAGGATAAAATTTATTTACTATACTCAAAACAAAATAAGATGAAATAAACGTAAATAAACCGATTGATGTTATACCAATTAATTGGATTTTAATTTGTGAAAATCTGTCTAACCCAGTATCTAAAATTGTTAAATCTGAGAATAAACCAACAGCTAAAGTTCCCCAAATACCTGCAGCTAAATGAACTGGAACTGCACCTACAACATCATCAATTTCAAACTTATTCAAAGTTTCATTTACAATGATAGCAATTATTGAACCTATTATTCCGACAAAAATTGAAATTACTGATGACATTGAATTACATCCAGCTGTAATTGCAACCAATCCTGCTAATGGACCTAAAATAATATAAAAAGGATCAGGTTTCTTATATTTAAAATATGAAATAGTTAAACCTGTTAATAAACCAAATGCTGCTGCTAAAAATGTATTAATTAAAATTAATGGTACTGCCTCATCCATTGCCCCATTGCTTCCTCCATTAAAACCAAACCAACCAAACCATAAAATAAGTGTTCCCAAAACCGCCAAAGGAAAACTAGATCCAGTAAACTTGCCTTTATTTGCCTCTGAATATTTACCAATTCTTGGCCCCAATATAATAACTGCTGCTAAGGCAATCCATCCTCCCACGGAATGTACAATTGTACTCCCAGCAAAATCTACAAATCCTATATCTGACAACCAACCTGAAGATTTAACTGAACCAGTAAGATAACTTGAAGACCAAGCCCAATGGCCAACAATAGGATATATTACTCCAGTAGCTAAAACTGTCATAATCAAATATCCATTAAATTTCATTCTTTCTGCAACTGCACCAGAGATAATTGTTGCAGCAGTTGCAACAAACATTGCTTGGAAAACAAAATAAGTCATGTATTCCGCTTTTTCTGTTTTAAAGAAAAATAAATCGGTACCAAAAAAACCGTTGTAAGAGGTACCAAACATAATACCAAATCCGAAAATCCAAAAGATAACTACAGAAACACCAAAGTCTGCCGCATTTTTCAATGCAACATTGATACTATTTTTATATCTAGATAAACCGGTTTCCATACACATAAAACCTGCTTGCATAATAAAAACTAAAATTGCACAATCAATTACCCACAAGGTGTCAATATTATTTTTTAGGACGTCTACTATTTCTTGGGACATATCTTTATTTGATTATTTATATTGGTTGATCGCCTTCTATAGCAATTCTATCCATAACTCTTTCATGTCCCAATCCTCTGCCGGGGAAGAAATCAGTTAAGCCTTGATGCTGTGTACTTCTGTTATCCCAAATAGCAACAGCATTTTCAGTCCATTTAAATCTACAAGTTAGATCTAATCTTTCTTGGTGAGCAAATAATTCTTTTAATAGTTTGCTACTTTCACTTTCATCTAGACCTTCAATTCTTTTTGTATACATAGAATTAACGTAAAGGATTTTTTTACCTGTTTCTGGATGAGTTCTAACAATTGGGTGAATGTTTGAATATTCATCTAAATTACCGTTACCTTCCATGCCTTTATAAGCATCGACAAACGCTGCAGCACCAAGAGAACTATGAACTGCTTTCTTGTCTTTAATTTTTTCTTTAAGATCATTATCTAAAGTTTCATAAGCCAGCTCCATATTGGAAAACATCGTGTCTCCACCAACAGGAGGAATTTTAATTGATCTTAAAATGATTACTTTAGTAGGTTTTGGATTGTAACTTACGTCTGTATGCCAAGTTTCCCCCCACTGCTGTTTTTCATCTGGTTTTTTAATTATTCTAATTATTTCTGGGAATTGATCTCTTCCTTTAACATATACATGTTTTTCTAAAGGCCCAAATCGCTTTGCAAAATTAATTTGCTCTTCTGGTGAAATATTTTGATTTCTTAAAAAAAGAACTTTGTGCTCTAAAAGAAGGTCATTAATTACTTTCCAATTTTCCTCTGAAGAGTCTTTTAAGTCTAAACCAGATATTTCAGCTCCCAATGCACCAGATATTAAGTTAATTTTCATTATTTTATCTTATCAATTATTAAAATATTGGATAGTGAATTATTCATTTCATCCAAACTTCCTCTTTGTGAAATTATAAAAGTTGAGATTAAAAATATAGCAATAAATATCACTGGTAATATCATTATAAATGATATTTTTTGGTGTATTAGAAACATATAAACTAAAACAAAAAGTATCGATCTAACTAAAACACTAAATTTAAACACTCCAATTATTGCTAGAGAATGTTTTATAAGATTTAAAAAGCTCATTTTCGAAGGACCAAAATATCTTTTTCCTCTTTCTGAGGAAATTGTTGCTTTATCATTACAGTTCTTTGATAATGATCCTGAAAAACTACTCCATGTAGCTTTATCACTTAACATTTTTTCAATAGTTGATTTTGTTAAGCAAGTATAATTTCCAAATTTGATTGATTGTCCTGTGAAAGTATAGGTTAGAATTTTGTGGAAAAAATAACATATTTTAAATAAAATATTTTCAGATCTTTTTACTCTTTCTCCAACAATTGTTTTATTTGGATGATAATTAAAATTTTCTACAAACAACTTTATTTCTTCAGGTCTATCTTCACCATCTCCATCCATTGGAATAATATAATCAAATTGTTGATTTTCATTTATATGCTTTAAACCTGTTGCGATACATCTTGTGTGACCAACATTATTTTTTAGATTAATAACTTCGATAGAATTTAAATTAGATAAATTAGAAAAATTTTCTGTAAATTGTTCTGTAGATGCATCATTTACTAAAGTTACAGAAAATGAGTGATCCATACCCTTTACTTCATGATTAATTTTTTCTAAAAGTTTCTTTACAGATTGCCAATCATTGTAAATTGGTATCAAAATTATTATTTTCATTTTTAATTAAGAGAATTTAAAAATCTAAATAATGAAGCAAATATTCCATGACCTGAAAGCTCGATCATTGCAATAATTACAATAATGAAAACAGCTTTTTTAAATTTTGTATTTAAAAATTCATTCATTTATTACCTACACAAATTTGATCTATACAAATATACTTATTATAAGTTTCTAGCTTATTTTTATCTACCTCGCCATCCCAAACAGGTCTTGATTTTAAATGATAAGATAAATTTCCAGCATTCCACTCATTACCTAAAACAATATTAATTGGATCATCAAATTCTTTACTCCATTTTGCTTGAACTTTTTGAGCAATTTCTTTTCCAGGATAGTCTGTTCTTTTATCTGTTTTAGTTATTGATATGTATCCATAGGTAATTGGAGATAATAAAAAGATAAAAATAAAAGCAATAAAAAACTTTTTTAAATTTATTTTTAATATTTGTTTTTGAAAAATATAAATTACTAAAGTTCCAAAAAATAGATAGAATGGCGTCATCCACATTGTTCTAATCTTCGAACCTGTTATCATTGAAGTTAAAAGCACCAAAAAAATTGGAAGAATATTTATAAAAACTAAAAATAAAAGATTTTTATCCTTAAAGTTTAATTTATATTTTATTTTTTTTACGATAATGGCTGCCATAAAAATAAATGGCAAAATAATTCCTATCTGCTTTATTAAAAATGAAATTGGATAATTAAAATGATCAATAATATTTGAAGCCTCTAACCCTGATCTTGCAACACCATAAGTAATTGTAATGAATTCATTGTCAAATAACCAGATAACATGAGGTATCATTAAGACTAAAAAAACTTCAATTGAAAAAATATAATTAAAATTAAACTTCCGTTCCTTTCTTATAAAAATCAAATAAATAAAAAGTAAATCAATTGATATTAATAAATAAATAAATAAGTACTTAGATAAAAAACCTCCAGCAGCAAATAAACCAACTAATACACAATCTTTCACAGACGGTATTTTTTGGTTAAAAACTTTCCATGAAAAATATACTGTTAAAACCCAAAAAGGAATTTGGCAAACATTCACATTAAATTCTGGAGTTGTAAAATTATAAAAATAAATACCCTCTAATAATAATACCGATAAAAGAGCCAAAGTTTCATTTTTTAATATTTCTTTACTAAATTGAAAAATAATAAAAAAAGAGAAAATTATAAATATTTGGCTTTGCAAGTAATAGGCCCAATCATTCGATCCAAAAATATTATAAAAAATCTCAATAATAAAAGCACTCATAGGTGGATGTTTATCAAATCCCCAATCTAGGTTACTTCCCCATGCAAGAGCCTCGATAGTATCTAAAGGTAAATTATTATTAGTTAAAGAAGGAATCAAAGTCCACATAACTAAATGTGCAGTCAAAAAAACATAAAAAATATTTTTTATTTTTTTTTTATAAAGCTCCATTTGTATGAATTTACACAATTAAACCTTACTTGACACTACCTATTTGCTGAATATACTCCGGACGCTAAAAACGTTGACATGGTTAAGATATCAAAAAACTATACACCAAAAGAATCAGAAAAGTATATGTGTGAAAAGCATAAACTTTATTTCAAAAATAAACTTACGGAATGGAAAAAAGATTTAGTAAGGACGAATAATGAAGCCCTTTATAATAGCTCATTAGATGACAACAGCACGTCTGCGGACATAGTTGATCAGGCAAGTTCATATACAGAGAAAAATGTAGAGATGAGAGCTATTAACAGACAAATGAAATTAATTTCTAAGATTGATTCTGCTATAAAAAAGATTCATGAAGGCACATATGGCTTCTGTGAGGAAACAGCAGAACCAATTGGATTAAAAAGATTGATGGCGAGACCAATTGCGACTCTATCTATTGCCGCTCAAGAAAAACATGAAAAAAACGAGAAAGTTTATGCTGACGACTAAGGTTTAGGGATTGCTCCACCTCCCATAAAATTATATCCCTTTATAACTGCTTCTCTATTAGAGATCTCTTCGTACCATTTACATAGACTTGAATAATTACTTAAACCAATATCGTGCCATTGATGTCTCGCTACCCAAGGCCATGTAGCTATATCTGCTATTGTGTAATCATCTCCTGCAAGATATTTAGACACTAACAATCTATCATTTAATCTTTGATATAGATCTTTTGTTATTTTGAAATATCTCTCTTCACTGTATTTACTTTTACTTTTATTAAAATGATAGAAGTGATGGTAAGCTCCAATTTGTGGACCAACTAATCCCATCTGAGCCATTAACCATTGGTCAATATTTACTTTATTTTTTTTATGATAAAATTTTTGAGTTTTATCAGCTAAATATATTAAAATTGCACCTGATCCAAAAACGCTTTTATCGTTATCCCTATCTTTTATAACTGGAATTTTGCTAAATGGACTTATCTTTACAAACTCTTCTTTAAATTGTTCTCCTTCTGAAAGATTAACTTTGGTAACTTTGTAAGGAAGCTTGATTTCCTCAAGCATAATACTAATTTTTTTTCCGTTTGGAGTATCAGACGCGAATAGTTCAATCACTTTTTACGCCAAGTCTATTTTTAATTGTTTTTGATGATGTGGTGAATTCAAATCTATATTTTTCATTAGGTCTTGCTAATTTAAAGCATGCTCTTGCTGCAAGTGCACCTTCATGAAATCCAGACAAAATTAATTTTAGTTTGCCAGGATAATTACAAATATCCCCAACTGCATATATACCTTTTTGGTTGGTCTCAAACTTCTCAGTATCTACTTCTATAGTTTTTTTATTTAAATTAAGCCCCCAATTTGCAATTGGACCTAATTGCATTATTAGACCAAAAAACCCTAAAGCATAATCAGATTTAAGTTTTTTTGTCTCTTTATTATCATTCTCAATTTCAATTTCCTCAAGTTCACCGTTGCCATTTACAGTTTTAAGCTGAGAATTAGTTATTAAATTAATCTTTCCAGCATTTGAAAGTTCTTTGACTTTATCAACTGTTGCTTGGGCTGCTTTAAATTCGTCTCTTCTGTGGATTAAATTAACTTTAGAGTTTTTAGATAACTCTAATGCCCAGTCTAGTGCGCTATCGCCTCCACCAAAAATAGATACTGTTTTTCCATGAAAAATTTTCTTATCCTTTATTGAATATAAAATAGTTTTATTTTCAAATTTTTCACATTCTTTAGGTGAAAATTTTCTAGGCTCGAAAGATCCAACACCTCCTGCAATTATTATGTTTGGCGTTTCAAATTCTGTACCTTTATTCGTTTTTACTTTCCATTTATTATTAACTTGTTTCAATTCATCCACTCTTTCACTTAAATGAAACTTGATATTAAAAGGTTTTAATTGATCTAAAAGATTTTGTGTTAATTCTTCTCCTGTACATTCTGGTATTGCTGGGATGTCGTAGATAGGTTTATCAGGATATAATTCGATACACTGTCCCCCAATCTTGTCGAGGTTGTCGACAATCTCACAACCAAGACCAATTAATTTTAATTGATGTGCAGTGAATAAACCTGTGGGCCCTGCTCCAACAATTAATGCATCTGTTTTAATCATTAAACTTGTTTTTCGGGAAGATGAACTTCAAGACCATCTATTTCAGGACTAACTTGTATTTGACAACTTAACCGACTGTTTTTTTTTGGTTCGTATGCTTGGTCAATCATATCATCCTCACCTTCACTTTTTTTTGTTATTTTATCAAACCATTCATCTTTGACATAAACATGGCATGTCGCACATGCCATACCACCTCCACAATCAGCATCGATGCCAGGTATGTTGTTTTGAACAGCTCCCTCCATAACAGTTAATCCCTCGGCAACCTCTACTGAATGAGACTTACCATTGTTTTCTATGTAGATAATTTTAGGCATTGAATTTATATAAGCACAAAAAAAAATAGGGCAAGTACTAAGTACTTGCCCTATTAATATTTCTTACTCTTAAAGAACTATGCTCTTGCTCTTCCAGAGTTCGCAACTGCACAAGACCAGATAATAATACCGAAAGCGATCTTATTAACAAAGTCTGCTAAGTTGTAAATCACGTTAAGTGAGTTAGCATCAATACCACCTGTTAGGTAACCAAATACGTAACCTAGTGGGTAAATTGCCCAACCTACTGTAACGATCATTCTTAAAGCACCAAATGCTGTTGCAAGTGATTTATTTCCAGATTTAGCAACAACTTTTCCTGCTTCTCCTGAAAATATTTCATATAAGATGTAAATCCATCCAGCCATACCGATTATAAAACCAAGCATTGGGTTGATGAATCCAGCTTCTCCCATATATCCACCTACTAACATTACTAGTGAACCGATTAAGATTCTCCAGAATATTCCAGTTGGAACTTTCTTAACTGCAGCTAGAATTAAATAAAATTCTATTAACTGTAGCGGTACAGTAATTAACCAGTCAATATATCTGTAAACAGTTGGAGTATCACCTGTTTCAACCCATACTGCTCTCATATACATATAATGAATAAATGCTATACCAGTTACTAATCCAGCTACGTTTACTGATTTTCTCCACTGAGTGCTAACATTAGCTTGCTCCATAAAGAAAAACGCTGTAGCTGCCAACATACCCATTGAAATTAACCAGAATGAAATACCAACGAAATCATCCGTAGCTAAAAAGGCTGTTGCTGCGTTAGCCGCTGTAGTTGCTCCTACTAGAGCAAATAAAGCTATTGCTAGCGTTTTAAGTTTTTTCATAAAAAACTCCCTCATTAGTTAGTTTTTATAGTTTATATAAACTACAGCAGTAATTTGACTTACTGCTAAGTTAATGGGTTAATTATCAAATAAAAATAGTTAATAGAAGACTTTTTTACCTTTAATAAGTATTGATTTTACTGAGTTTTTGAAATTTAATACAACCTAGATATCAAAAAACTAATAAAATCGAGTCAGATACATGAGTTCAAATTTTAATAACATTTATGATGAATCTCTTAAAAATCCTGAAGAATTTTGGAAAAAAATATCTGAAGATGTGTTTTGGTTTAAAAAACCAACAAAAATATTAAACAAAGATAACCCTCCATTCTATAAATGGTTCAATGATGGGGTTACAAACACCTGTTACAACGCATTAGATGTTCATATAGATCAAGGTAGAGGAGATAAAACAGCTTTAATTTACGATAGTCCGATAACAGGAAACAAAAAACAATTTAGCTACAAAGAGTTAAGAACTAAGGTGTCTAAATTTGCTGGAGCTTTGAGAAATCAGGGCGTTGATAAGGGCGATAGGGTAATAATTTATATGCCAATGATACCTGAGGCAGTGGTAGCTATGCTTGCTTGTGGCAGGATCGGAGCAATTCACTCCGTTGTCTTTGGCGGTTTTGCTTCAAATGAACTTGCAAGCAGAATTGATGACAGTAAAGCTAAACTTTTGGTAACGGCATCATGTGGTTTTGAACCAGGAAGAACAGTTGAGTATAAACCATTAGTTGATGAAGCGCTTAAGCTTGCCAATCACAAACCAAGTAAAACAATTTTATTTCAAAGGCATGGTCGTGAAGTCAAATTAAATGCACCTAATGAAATAAGTTGGGAGGAAGCATTATCAAATGCACAAGAGGTCGATTGTGTTGAAATGAATTCTAATGATTTTGCTTATATACTTTATACATCGGGAACTACAGGCATCCCAAAAGGTATAGTAAGAGATATTGGTGGACATATTGTGGCTCTAAAATGGACAATGAAGAATATTTACAATATAGACCCGGATGATGTCTGGTGGTCAGCAAGTGACATAGGGTGGATTGTAGGACACTCCTATATTGTTTATGCTCCTTTATTTAAAGGATGCACAACAGTATTATTCGAGGGCAAACCAGTGGGCACTCCTGACGCAGGTGCCTTTTGGAAGATTATTTCTGAATACAAAGTTAAATCACTTTTTACTGCACCTACAGCTTTCAGAGCTATAAAAAAAGAAGATCCGGATGGAAAATTTTTTTCTAAGTATGATCTAAGTAAATTTGAAGCTCTTTTTTTAGCTGGTGAAAGAGCAGATCCAGATACCATTAAATGGGCAGAGTCCCTTTTAAAAGTTCCAGTAATAGATCATTGGTGGCAAACTGAAACAAGTTGGGCAATTAGTTCAAATTGTACAGGAATAGAAATGATGAAAACAAAATACGGTTCAGCATGTAAAGCTGTTCCTGGTTACGATGTAAAAGTAATTAAACCAGATCAATCATTAGCAAAACCAAATGAGATGGGAGATATAGTTGTAAAACTTCCCCTACCTCCTGGAACTTTTCCGACGTTGTGGAATGCAGATAAAAGATATGAAGAAAATTATATGACTAACTATAAAGGATACTATCAAACTTATGACGCGGGCCACATAGATGATGATGGATATATTTGGATTATGTCAAGAACAGACGATATAATTAATGTTGCAGGCCATAGATTATCAACTGGAGCAATAGAAGAAGTTTTATCAGAACATCAGTCAGTTGCTGAATGTGCAGTGATTGGAATTAAAGATCAATTAAAAGGACAACTGCCAATTGGATTAATAGCTTTAAAGGCGGGAGTAACAAAGGATAATGATATGATCTCTAAAGAGTGTGTACAGATGGTAAGAAATAAAGTTGGTCCAGTTGCAGCTTTTAAAACTACATTGGTAGTTAAAAGACTTCCAAAAACAAGATCTGGCAAGGTTTTAAGAGGAACCATTAGAAAGATAGCAGATAAAGAGGAGTATAAAATGCCAGCAACAATTGATGACCCAGCTATTTTAGATGAAATCAAAGATGATCTCATTAAAAGCAAAATTCTCAAAATATAATTTTAATCAAATACAATTGGTTTACCCTCAGCATCTCCAAGGATTTCACCATTTTTAACTTTAATTTTACCACCAATTATTGTTGAAACTGGACAACCTTTGAATTTTTTACCATCAAAAGGCGACCATTTACATTTGCTTTCAATCTTTTCATTTTTGATCTCAATTTCTTTGTTCATATCAACAACGGTGAAATCTGCATCGAAATCTTTTTTTATGAAACCTTTGTTCTGAATACCGAAAATTTTAACAGGATTTTCACATAATAACTTAATTAACTGTTCTAATTTTAATTTTCCATCATTTATGTGATTTAACATCACTGGTAACAAAGTTTGTACTCCTGGCATCCCTGAAGGAGATTCTGGATATTCTTTTTTTTTATTTTCAGCAAGATGTGGCGCATGATCTGAACCAATCGTATCATTGTAATTGTTTCTTATAGCATACCATAGACGGTCATAATGTGATTTATCTCTGATTGGTGGATTCATTTGTGCAAATGATCCTAATTCTTCATAACAATCTGGTGCATAAATTGTTAGATGTTGTGGAGTAATTTCAAATGTAATGTTCCCTTTATTTTGAGACAAAAAATCAACCTCTTCTTTCGTTGTTACATGAAGTATATGTGCATTTTTATTCAATCTAATTGCAATCTTTACAATTCTTCGTGTCGAAGACATTGCGCATTCCTCATTTCTCCAAACTGGATGACTTTTTACATCTCCTTTAACCCTAAATTTTTTTCTTTGGTTAAGTACATCTTCATCTTCAGAGTGAACAGCAACAACCTTGGAAGTATGTTTAAAAACTTTTTCTATATCCTCTTCTTTGTGCACTAATAAAGTACCAGTAGAGGAACCAGCAAATAATTTTACACCGCAACAACCTTCTAAACTTTTTAGATTTGCAAGTTCTTCTGAATTATCTGGAGTAGCACCAAAATAAAATGCATAATTACAAAACATTCTATTTTTTGCTAAATTTAATTTGTTTTTAAATTCTTTTGCTGATGTTGTTGGTGGATTTGTATTAGGCATTTCAAATACACTTGTAATACCTCCTACTACAGCAGCTCTACTTCCTGTGTATAAATCTTCTGCGTCTGTTGAGCCTGGCTCTCTAAAGTGTACTTGTGTATCCATGCACCCTGGTAAAACCATTAAATCTTTTACATTGTAAATTTCTTTAGCATCTTCCGATATTTTATCTTCAATCTGTTTGATTTTGGCGTCTTTTACTGCAATATCCTTTTTTTGAAGTTTACCATCTATAAAACATATGCCATTTTTTATTATAAGATCTAACATTTTCAGAAATAGTAATTATATTAATGTAAACTAATAATCAATTATGAATGTGGATAAAGTTTATATTTTAGAAGATCGTGGAGTCCTTTATATCAATGGTGATGACTGTTTTGAATTTCTACAGAATTTGATTTCCAATGATCTTAATAAAGTATCAGAAAACAATAGTTGTTTTGCTTCATTGCTAACTCCACAAGGGAAATATTTATTTGATTTTATAATAATCAAACACAAAGAGGGATATTTTATTGATTGTGAAAAAAAAGTAATTGATGAACTATTTAAAAAGTTAGAACTGTATAAATTGAGATCAAAAATTGAAATATTAAACTTAAGCAATGAATTTGTAGTTGCCGCAATTAGTAAGGAAAAGTTTTTATCTTTTGAGAATGCAAAAGATTCTGTTGGAAATACCATTAAGTATCGATCTGATCCTATATTCTTAGATCCAAGAAACACTGATCTTGGAGGAAGAATTATAATAAATTTGGAAAAACTTTATCTTTCAATTAAAAAGCTCAACTTAAAGTCATCAAATATTAAGGAATATTATGATCATAGTTTCAATATTGGAATACCACAGATAGATACGCAAAAATTACAAAATAAATTATTTGGTATTGAATGTAATTTTGAAGATCTTAATGGTCTTGATTTTAAAAAAGGATGTTACGTAGGACAAGAAAATACTGCAAGAATTAAATTAAAAAATAAACAATCCAAAAAATTATTTCCGATTAAAGTTTTAGAGGGCAAAATAAAAATGAATGATGAAATCAAACAAAATAATAAAGTATTTGGAAATGTACTGATTGATCAGAGCTATCCTTTTGGTCTTATTAAATTTAAAGATAATGATATCAAAATTAGTGAAAATTTTAGTTGTGGTACTGCAAAAATTAAAATTCTAAAGCCCAATTGGTTAAAATAAATGGTGCGGCCAGAGAGACTCGAACTCTCATGAGCTAGGCTCACACGGCCCTCAACCGTGCCTGTCTACCAATTTCAGCATGGCCGCTTTTATGCGGCAGAATAAGTGAATGACAATTATCTTTCAAGTTGATAGATTTAATTAATATGGAACTTAATCAAGAGATAAAAAAAGCAACTGACCCAATTTATAGGAAAATTTCTAAGGCGATGCCTGAAATTGAGTGGGCTGTGCACGCGCCATACATCTACAAAATTAATAAACTAAAAAAAGAAAAGAACGCTGTAATACTTGCGCATAACTATCAAACTCCAGAAATTTATCATGGCATCTCTGATTTTTCAGCTGACTCTCTTGCGCTTGCAGTTGAGGCTGCAAAAACGAAAGCTGATAAGATAATAATGTGTGGAGTACATTTCATGGCTGAGACTGCAAAATTAATGAGTCCTGAAAAAAAAGTTTTCTTACCTGATATGAGGGCTGGTTGTTCTTTATCTTCATCTATCACTGGTAAAGATGTCAGAAATCTTAAAAAAAAATATCCAGGTGTACCAGTTGTTTCTTATGTAAACACTTCTGCTGATGTTAAAGCAGAAACTGATGTTTGTTGTACATCAGCTAATGCTGTAAAAATTGTAAATTCTTTAAGCGTTAAAAAAGTAATCTTTCTTCCTGATGATTATCTTGCAAAGTATGTAGCGTCTCAAACAGATGTGGAAATAATTTCTTGGAAAGGTACTTGTGAAGTTCATGAACAATTTAATGATGAAGAAATAAATGAAATTAGAAAAAATAATCCTGGTATTAAAATTATAGCTCACCCAGAATGCCCACCAGATGTTATTAATGCAAGTGATTTTGCAGGTTCAACAAGTGGTATGATTAAATATGTTAAAGATAATCAGCCAGAAAAAGTAATGATGGTTACTGAGTGCTCTATGAGTGATAATGTTCAAATTGATAATCCTAACGTTCAATTTATAAGACCATGTAACTTATGTCCTCACATGAAAAGAATAACTCTACCTAAAATTTTAGATTGTCTTGAAAATGAGACAAATGAAATTGTTATGAGCAAAGAAACAATTGAAAAAGCTAGAAAATCGGTAGAGAGAATGGCAGAGATTGGCAGATAAATTCTGTGTCTAAAATAAAATTATCAAAAAAATATATCTACAAAATTTGCAAAGATGCTTTAAAAGAGGATCTATATCCCTCTGGAGATATAACTTCTAACCTACTAAAGAATACCAAAAAAATTAATGCAAAAATAATATCAAATACTAGTGGTATCATTGGAGGTTTAGAATTAGCTAAGCAAACTTTCAAAATACTCGATAAAAAAATATTATTTAATATTAAAAAAAAAGAAGGTTCAAAAATTAAAAAAAAACAAGTGATTGCAGAAATCCAAGGTAACATTAAAAATATATTAACTGGTGAAAGAGTGGCCCTAAATTTTTTATCTCATGTTTCGGGCATAGCTACAAAAACAAATAACTTTGTTAGAAAAGTTGGAAAAAAAACAAAAATTTGCTGTACAAGAAAAACTATACCAGGTCTTAGAGCTATTCAAAAATATGCTGTTAACCTAGGTGGTGGTTATAATCATCGTTTTAATTTAAGTGACGAATACTTAATTAAAGATAATCATATTGTTAATTCAAATATAAGAAAACTAATTACTGATGCAAAAAAAAATAGAAAAAAAATTACAGTAGAAGTTGACAACTTAAGTCAATTGAAAAAAATATTAGATTTAAAATTTGATACTGTTTTATTTGATAATATGAATATCAAAAATCTAAAAAAGGGTGTTCAGCTAGTTCAGAATAAATGCGAAACTGAGGCATCTGGAAATGTTAATTTAAAAAATTTAAAAAAAATAGCTTCAACTGGTGTAAATAGAATTTCTATTGGACGTTTAACTCACAGCGTCTCTGCAATTGATTTAAAATTAGAAATTTGATTTCTATTTTTTAAGCTGCGCTTGTGCCGCTGCTAGCCTTGCAATAGGAACTCTATACGGTGAACATGATACATAATTTAGACCTGTGGCTGAGCAAAAATTGATACTTTTTGGATCTCCACCGTGCTCTCCACAAATACCTAATTTTAGTTTTTTGTTTTGCTTTCTTCCTTTAATTGTAGCAATTTCAATCAAATCACCCACACCTTCATCAATTGATATAAATGGATCAATATCAAATATTTTATTTTCAATATAATCATTTAAAAATTTTCCACTATCGTCCCTACTGATACCGAAAGTAGTTTGTGTTAAATCATTGGTTCCAAAACTAAAAAAGTCTGCATGTTTAGCTATATCTTTAGCTTTTATTGCAGCTCTTGGTAATTCGATCATTGTACCAACTAGATAATCTATTTTCGTTTTATTTTCTTCTTTTACTTTATCTGCAACTCTATCAACCAAATTTTTCATTATTTCTATTTCGGCTTCAGTAGAAACTAAAGGAATCATAATTTCTGGAATAATTGACTTAATTTTTTTATTTTTACATTCAATTAAAGCCTCAAAAATTGCTCTGCATTGCATTTCGTAAATCTCGGGAAAAGAGATTGCTAATCTGCATCCTCTATGCCCCAACATTGGATTGTGCTCATGCAATTCACCTATTCGTGACTCAATGTCCGTAACCGTTAGTCCAAGTGCATCAGAAACATCTTTAATTTCTTTCTCATTTTTCGGTAAAAACTCATGTAATGGAGGATCTAAAAGTCTCACAGTAACTGGTAGGCCATTCATTATTTTAAATATTTCTATAAAATCTTTTTTTTGATGAGGTAAAAGCTTTGCTAAAGCTTTATTTCTATCATTTGTAGTTTTTGATAATATCATTTCTCTAACTGACATAATTCTATCTTCGTCAAAAAACATGTGTTCAGTTCTACAAAGCCCAATACCTTCGGCACCAAAGTCTCTTGCTGTTTTTGTGTCAATTGGAGTTTCTGAATTAGTTCTTACTTTTAGTTTTCTAAAATTATCAGCCCAACTCATTAATTTTGAAAAGTCACCTGATATTTCTGGTTTTACGGTTTTAACCTCACCAAGAATTATTCTTCCAGTAGATCCATCAATTGTAACAACTTCGCCTTCTTTTACTTCAATTTCACCAGCTTTAAATAATCTATTTTCGTAATCTATACTAATTTCACTTGATCCAGAAACACATGGTCTACCCATGCCTCGTGCAACAACTGCTGCATGACTTGTCATGCCTCCTCTAGATGTTAAAATCCCTTTTGCAGCATGCATTCCATGTATATCTTCTGGTGATGTTTCTACTCTAACTAAAATAGTATTTTGCATCATGCCATTTAGTCTTTCAGCCTCCTCAGATGAGAAAACTACTTTTCCACTCACTGCACCAGGAGATGCTGGTAAGCCTTTTGCTATAACTTTTATTTCACTTTTTTCGTTTAAAGTTGGATGTAGAAGTGTATCTAATGAATTTGGGTCAATTCTTAAAATTGCATCTTTTTTCGAAATCATCTTTTCTTTAACCATATCTACTGCAATTTTTACAGCAGACTTAGCGGTTCTTTTTCCAGATCTAGTTTGCAACATCCAAAGTTTTTTACTTTCCACAGTGAATTCAACGTCTTGCATGTCTTTATAATGTTTTTCTAAAGTAAATAATATTTTTTTAAGTTGTTTAAAAACTTTTGGCATGGTTTCTTCCATCGAAAGTTGTTTTGTTCCAGCATCAACTCTTGCTTTTTTTGTAATATGTTGAGGTGTTCTTGTTCCTGCAACAACATCCTCTCCTTGTGCATTGATTAAATATTCACCGTAAATTTCATTTTTTCCATTTGAAGGATCTCTTGTAAAAATTACTCCTGTAGCACAATCATTTCCCATATTACCAAAAACCATGGATTGAACATTTACAGCTGTTCCCCAATCATCTGGGATTAGGTTTATTTTTCGATAAA
Source organism: uncultured Pelagibacteraceae bacterium (assembly GCA_902515985.1). GTDB lineage: Bacteria > Pseudomonadota > Alphaproteobacteria > Pelagibacterales > Pelagibacteraceae > Pelagibacter. The sequence goes on along the minus strand of CABXWY010000002.1, from coordinate 114,446 downwards.
CTTTTGCGCGATGGCTTTGCCATGATAAAAAAACTGCAGAGATTGCTCCATTAAGTTGTTCATATACATCCTGAGGAAAGTCTTTTTTAGTTTTTTCTTTTACAACATTTTTAAAATCACCGATTAAAGCATCCCAGTCTTTTTCATCAAGTTCGGTATCTAACAAAACACCTTTGGTTAACTTGTAATTTTCTATTAATTCTTCAAAATTATAGCTATCCACACCCATAACTACATTAGAGTACATTTGAATAAATCTTCTGTAGCTATCTTTAGCAAATCTTTTGTTTGAAGTCTTATGAGCTAGAGCCAAAACAGTTTTATCATTCAAACCAAGATTAAGTATTGTATCCATCATACCTGGCATTGATACTCTTGCTCCAGATCGAACGGATACTAATAGTGGATTTTTTAAATCTCCAAATTTTTTATCTGTTTCTTTTTCAATTTTAGATAAATGTTTTTTTATTTTTTTTATAATTTTTATATTCAGTTGTTTTTTGTTTTTATAAAATAAATCGCAAACCTTGGTTGAAATTGTAAATCCTGGTGGAACGGGTAAACCCATTCTTCCCATTTGTGAGAGATTTGCTCCTTTCCCGCCGAGGAGATTTTTTGGATTTTTAATTTTTTTAGTGGATTTTGAATTAAAGTTTAAAATTAAGCTACTCATCAAGCACTCTCGATTTTAGAAAAATTTATATAATTTTCAAAGGTTCTACAAAACATTTGAAGAAGTTCCAAACGATTTTTTTTAATAACTTCATCATCATCATTAACAACAATATTATCGAAAAATGCGAAAATAATAGGTTTTGCTGTCTTAAGATTATCTAGGGTTATTTCATAATTCTCATCCTTATCTATATTTGAGAAATATTTTTTTAATTCTTTTATTTTTTTAAATAGATTCTTTTCAAAATCATTCTTAAATATTCCAGGGTCGGCAGTCTCTGATAATTCAAGATTTTTATCTTTTAGTTCGTTTTCAATAATATTCGCTGCTCGTTTATAACTTGAAATAATATCTTGTCCGTTCTCTTTGTTTATAATTTTATTTAAAGAAAAAGATTTCCTGTATATTTCATTAATATTATTAATATTATTATTATTTAAACTAGCATTTATAATATCAGATCTAATTCCTCTCTCTTTCATATAAAATTTTAATCGTTCTAATAAAAATTCAGATAAATCGTTTTGTACAGAATTATTATCAAATTCAAAATTTTGTTCTTGATATAATAGTAATGAATAATTTATTAGATCCTTAAATCTAATATTTTTTTTATTTTCAAGTATTAATCTTACAACACCTAATGCTGCCCTTCTCAAAGCAAATGGATCTTTTGAGCTTGTAGGTTTTTGATTAACCCCAAAGAAACCAACTAGCGTATCTAATTTATCAGTCAATGATAGGCCAAGGCTAAAGGGTTTTGTTGGAACTTTACTTTCAAGGGTATTAGGTAAATAATGTTCTTTAATCGCTGTTGATATATCTTTATCAAAACCCTGTGACTCTGCAAAATAACCTCCCATAACTCCCTGCAGTTCAGGAAATTCTCCGACTAAATCAGAAAGCAAATCAGTTTTGCAAATTGAGCAAGAAATTTCTATTTTATCTTTACTAATTAAAAGTTCATCTGAAATTACGCCACCCAATTTTCTCATTCTTTGAATTTTATCAAAATAAGTCCCGAGTCCTTTAAAATAATTCATGTTTTTTAGCTTAGATACCTGCTTAAATAAATTTTGATTTTTATTTTTGTTCCAAAAAAATTCTGCATCATTTAATCTTGCTTCTACAACTCTTTCATTACCTGCTTTGATAAAGCCTTTTGAATCTTTATTATTTGCAATGACATAAAATCGGTTAGTAATATTTCCATTTCTGTCTAAAGTATGAAAATATTTTTGGTGATGTTGCATTGTGATCACTAAAATCTCTTTTGGCATAGATAAAAAACGTTTATCAAATTCACACAATAGAACATTGGGTTGTTCTACTAAATCAGTTACTTCAGATAAAAGTTTCTCATTGACTTCAATATAGATGTTATTTTTCTTTGAGTTTTTTAATAACTTCTCTTCAATAATTGATTTGCGCTGATTTTGATCAATAACAATATTTAACTTTTTTAAGCAGTCAGTATAAGATTTATAGTTTTTTATTATCTTTTTTTTATCCTCAAATTCTTTGTCTAATATTGTAAAATTACAGCTTTTTAAATGATGGTAATTAAAATCTAAAAACTTATCATTAAACAAAGCTAACAATGATTTTAAAGGTCGACCCCATAGCAAATTATGATCTGACCACTTCATAGACTTTTTCCACTCAATTTTATCTAAAATTATTGGTATTTCTTTTTGAAGAATGTCTTTAGTATCTATTTTCTCTTTTGGCTTCAAAAAAAAATAAAATTCTCCTTTTTCAGTTTGTTTTTTATAAACTTCTTTCTCATTGATTTTATTTGATCTTAAAAAACCCTCAATTGCTTCTTTAGGGGATTTTGTACTTGGTCCTCGTTTCTCTTCCTTATCTAAAATAATTTGTTTACTTAGACCATCAAATAATATCACCAACCTGTTTGGAACAGAAAAAACTTTACTTTTTTTGAATTTTATTTTTTTTTCTTCAAATAAACTTTTAAATTTTTCGAGTAGAGAGTTTCTTGCATCGTTTTGTAATTTTGCTGGTATCTCCTCTGTAAAAATTTCTAAAAAAAATTCAGACATTATTCAGTTTGACTTTTTAACCAAATTTCAGCTGCACCTTTTGTAATATTTCTTATTCTCAAGATATATTCAGCCCTTTGGGCAACACTTATAACCCCTCTTGCATCTAAAATGTTAAAAACATGACTCGCTTTTAAACATTGATCATAAGCTGGCAATGATACATTTTTTTCTGTAAGCATCTTAGCTTCTTTTTCAGTCATATCAAAAATTTTGAAAAGATTTTCTGTATTTGCAAGTTCAAAATTATAAGTAGAAAATTCCTTTTCTGCTTGATGAAATACATCGCCATATTTTACATCCTCACTATTCCAAGTTAAATCATAAACATTTTTTTTTTGTTGAGTAAACATGCATAATCTCTCCAAACCATATGTAAGTTCTACAGATACTGGTTTGCATTCAAATCCAGCCATTTGTTGAAAATATGTAAATTGAGTTATCTCCATTCCATCACACCAAACTTCCCATCCAAGTCCTGCTGCACCTAATGTTGGGCTTTCCCAATCATCCTCGACAAAACGAATATCATGTTCATTATGGTTAATACCTATTGTATTTAAGCTACTTAAGTAAAGTTTTTTAATATTTTTTGGAGATGGTTTTATAATTACTTGAAATTGATAGTAATGCTGTAATCTATTTGGATTATCGCCATATCTACCATCAGTTGGTCTTCTTGAAGGTTGAACGTATGCTGCCTTCCAAGGTTTTGGTCCCAATGATCTTAGTGTTGTTGCTGGATGAAATGTACCTGCTCCTACTTCCATATCGTATGGTTGTAAAATTATACATCCATGTTTGCTCCAATATTTTTGAAGATTCAAGATGGTATCTTGAAATGTTTGAAATTTAGGTTGTTTCCTTTTTTTTTTAGAAACCATATCTTTGCCAGATAGATCTTTCTTCTAAAATGTTAATTACTTGTTCTGTATTGCTTTCTGAAGACAGTTTTCTTGCTAGCCAGCCTTTTGCTTTTTCGAATTTTTTAATAACTACATCGTCACCAAATTTTTCTTTTAAAATCTGATCTGCATTTCCAATTCCATCTATAAGTCCTAATTCTTTAGCTCGTCTACCTGACCAAAATTCACCTGAAAATAATTCTATTCCCTTATCTTTTTTTAATTTTATTCCTCTACTTTTTTCAACAACATCTATGAAATCTTTATGAAGATCCAATTGTATATTTTTAAGTCTTACAATATCCTCATCTTTCTCTTTCATAAAAGGGTCAAGTGTGCTCTTATTTTTTCCGGCAGTATAAACTCTTCTTTGAACACCTATCTTACTTATTAGTTCTGTAAATCCAAAGGATGAATATATTACTCCAATAGATCCTATTATGGAGCTTTGATTTGCATAAATTTCATCACCACAACAAGCAATTAAATATCCTCCAGATGCCGCTACATCCTCAGCAAATATTATTACCTTTTTTTTATGCTTCTTTGCTTGTTGTTTTACATAATCATGAATTAAATGCGATTGAACAGGCGAACCTCCGGGTGAATTAATCGATATTGCGACTGCTGGCGATTTTTTAAGTGAGAATGCTTTTTTTATGATCTCTTCTTGACCCGCAAAATCAATACCTTGTTTAAACTTTCCAACATTACCAATCACTCCATTGAGTTTAATATGTGGAATAACTTTTTTTTTTTTGAAAATTGAAAACATATGTATGCTTATAAAATTTATGATTAAATATAAAGTCTCCTTATAGTTGAAGATTGAGGTGCGTCAATTGTTAAGTATGATAAAGTGATATATATAATACGCTAATTTTATGGGAACAGTAGTTCAACTTAAAAATAAGATTAATAATTCTTATTTAGACCTCAAAAGTTCTGTGGAGGATAAATTAGTTTTAGTTGAAGAAAGAATTAAATCAAAGCTTTCGAGTAAAGTTGATTTGGTAGAGAAAATGACTAAGTATCATTTAGATACTGGTGGAAAAAGACTTCGAGCGTTGTTGACCTTAGGTTCTGCTAAACTTTGCGATTATGAAAAAGGGACTAGAGACATAAACCTTGCTGCTTGCGTTGAACTTATTCATGCTGCTACTCTTATGCATGACGATGTGATTGATAATGGCGATCTAAGAAGAGGAAAAAAAACATTAAATAAAATTTGGGGAAACCAATCGTCTATACTGGTTGGTGACTATTTACTTAGTAGATGTTTTGAGATGATGGTTGAAGATGGAGACCAAGAGGTTTTAAAACTATTATCCTCAACATCAGCTGAAATTTCCCAGGGTGAGGTTCTGCAATTGCAGCATAACAGAGAAATTGATATGTTGGAGGAAACGTATTTAAAAATAATTTCATCGAAAACTGCCTCTCTGTTCGCAGCTGCAACAAAAGTTGGAGCTATTTTATCAAATAAAGAAAATAAAATTAAAGATGCATTAGAATTTTATGGAAAAAATCTTGGATTAACTTTTCAAATTGCAGATGATACTTTAGATTACAATTCAGAGCTCAAAATATTTGGAAAAGAAATCGGAAACGATTTTTATGAAGGAAAAGTAACATTGCCAATTATTTTACTTAATCAAAAAGCTAATGTAGATGAGAAAAAGGATATAAAGAGTTGTTTTTTAAATAATGAAAGATCTGAAGAACAATTTAAAAGTATTTTAAGGTTAATAAAAAAATATGAAATTATCAACGATTGTTATTCAAAAGCTGATTACTTTATTAGTCTTTCATCTAACTCACTTAGTATTTTTCCAGAGTCTAAAGAAAAAGAAATACTAAAAAAATTAACTTCTTTTAGTTTGGAAAGAAATTTTTAAGGACTTAGTAAAACTTTTTTCCAATTATTATCATTTGACTTGATATATTTCAGTCTTTGATGAATTCTATTATCTCCATCTAGCCAAAATTCAATTTCATTTGGATGCAGAATCCATCCTGACCAATAATTTGGCCTTGGAACATTTTTTTCGTCAGGAAATTTTTTCTTAAAATTATCAATCGATTTGTATAGTTCATCTCTATTTTTCAAAACTGTACTTTGTTTAGACGCCCATGCTCCAATCCTACTTCCATATGCTCTACTATTGTAATAATTGTCAGCTTCTTCATTTGAAACGCTAGTTATTGTTCCGACTATTCTTATTTGTCTTAATAGACTTTTCCAATGGAAACACATCGATACATTTGGATTATTTTTTATGTCACCACTTTTTTTACTTTCAAGATTTGTATAAAAAACAAATCCTTTCTCGCTAAAATCTTTAAGCAATACCATTCTAACAGATGGCACTCCATTTTTATCTGCTGTAGCTAGAGCTAGAGCATTTGGATCATTTATCTCTGTTTCTTTGGCTTTATTGAACCATTCTCCAAATAACTTAAATGGGTCATCTAACTCCCCAAAGCATTTATCAAGATCAAATGAGTTTTTTTGATTCATAATTTAAACAAAATAATCTATATATTATATTTTATGTCATTTAACACATTTGGAAAGATATTTCGCTTCACCACTTGGGGTGAGTCACATGGTCCTGCGATAGGGTGTGTTGTAGATGGCTGTCCACCCAATGTAAGTATAAATGAGGCAGATATTCAAAAAGAATTAAATAAAAGAAAACCAGGACAATCAAAATTTACAACGCAAAGAAAAGAGGATGATAAAGTGAATATTTTATCAGGAGTTTTTGACGGTAAAACAACTGGCACACCAATATCGATGATCATTTATAACAAAGATATGAGATCAAGAGATTATGAAACTATCAAAAATAAGTTTCGTCCAGGACATGCAGATTATACATATTTTAAAAAATATGGAATAAGAGATTATAGAGGTGGAGGAAGACAGTCAGCAAGAGAAACAGCATCGAGGGTTGCCGCAGGAGCAATAGCAAAAAAAGTTTTGGAAAAAAAAATAGGAAAAAAATATAATGTTAAAGGAGCTGTTACTCAATTAGGGATACTTGGTTGTGATATAAAAAAATGGAATGACAAGTTTATATCTAAAAATCCTTTTTTCTGCCCAGACAAATCAATTGTAAAATTATGGGAAAAATACTTACTAAGTATTAGAAAAGCTGGATCTTCATGCGGAGCAATAATTGAAGTTAGGGCGAGAGGCGTTCCGGTGGGCCTAGGAGCTCCAATATATTCAAAGCTCGATATGGATCTTGCTGCTGCAATGATGAGTATAAATGCAGTTAAAGGTGTAAACATTGGATCTGGAATGAATTCGGCACAATTGACCGGTGAACAAAATTCGGATGAAATTTCTCAGTCAGGGAGTAAAACCAAATTTAATTCTAACAATGCAGGCGGAATTCTTGGTGGAATATCTTCTGGTCAAGAGATTGCTGTATCGTTTGCTGTAAAACCTACATCGTCAATTTTGACTAGTAGAAAAACAATTGATCGATTTGGTAAAAATACATCTATTTCTGTCAAAGGCAGACATGATCCTTGTGTTGGTATAAGAGCAGTTCCAATTGGTGAAGCTATGATGCATTGTGTATTACTAGATCATTATCTGATGCATAATGCTCAATGTAATACTTAATTACTTTTTTTTACTATAACTTTAGAATTAATTGTGTCTAGTATCTTATTTTCTATGTTAGCAGCATCAAGTCCTGCATATTTATACATTAAATCTGGCTTATCTTGGTCAATAAATCTATCAGGTAAAAACATTGATCGAAATTTTAGATTATTATCTAGTAATTTTTTTTCATTTAAGAATTGCGCGACATGTGAACCAAAACCACCTATAGATCCTTCTTCGATTGTAATAAGCGCTTCATGATCAGTAGCAATTTGCCAAATTAGATTTTCATCTAAAGGTTTAGCAAATCTTGCATCAACTAATGTTATGTTAATACCTTTTTTTGATAAATTTTCTCTAGTAATTAAACATTCATTTAATCTTGCGCCAAAATTAATTATAGCTACGTTTTTACCTTCTTTAATTATTCTACCTTTTCCAATTTCAATTTTTTCACTTATAGTTGGAAGTTCGATACCAACCCCATTTCCTCTTGGATATCTAAATGCTGATGGCCTATCGTTTATATCAATTGATGTATTAATCATTTTCACAAGCTCAGACTCGTCACTTGCTGCCATGACAACAAAATTTGGTAAAGTTGATAAATATGTAATATCGAATGAGCCAGCGTGTGTAGGCCCATCTGCGCCAACAAGACCAGCTCTATCAATTGCAAACCTAACTGGTAGACTTTGAATTGCAACATCATGCACAACTTGATCGTAAGCTCTTTGAAGAAATGTTGAATAAATTGCAGCGTAAGGTTTATAACCTTCTGTTGCAAGTCCAGCCGCGAATGTAACTGCGTGTTGTTCTGCAATACCCACATCAAACATTCTTTTTGGAAATTTACTTCCAAATATATCCATACCAGTTCCTGATGGCATTGCTGCTGTAATTCCAATTATTTTACTGTCTTTTTCCGCATGTTTGACTAGAGTATTTGCAAATACTTTGGTATAGGAAGGTGAGTTAGATTTAGATTTCTCTTGAATCCCTGTATTAACATTAAATTTAGTTACACCGTGATACTTATCTTCTGATTTTTCTGCAAAACTATAACCTTTACCTTTTACTGTTTTAACATGTATCATAATAGGTCCGTCATAATTAATTTCTTTTGCATTTTTTAATACAGAAATAAGAGCATCAGTGTCATGTCCATCGATTGGACCTACATAATAAAATCCCATTGAACTAAATAAAGTTCCACCAGTAACAGCTGAACGAAGAAAATCCTCTGCTTTACCAGCTTTTTTACTAAATCTTTTTGAGAAAGCTGAAATGATTAGTTTAATAGTTTCTCTTAAACTAAAGTAAATTTTACCAGTAAAAATTTTCGCTAAATATGCTCTCATCGCTCCCACTGGTTTTGCAATAGACATATCATTGTCATTTAAGATTACTATTAATTTTGTTTTACTTGATCCAGCATTATTCATTGCTTCATACGCCATTCCAGCACTTATTGCTCCATCACCAATAACTGCAACAACACTATCAGATTTATTTGATAGCTTGTTTGCTATAGCTATTCCTAGTGCTGATGAGATTGAAGTAGAGCTATGAGCAGCTCCGAAAGGATCATATTCACTTTCAGATCGTTTTGTAAAACCTGATAGACCCTTTCCTTTTCTTAGAGTTCTAATTTTATCTTTTCTACCTGTCAAAATTTTATGTGGATATGCTTGATGACCAACATCCCATATTATTTTATCATTTGGAGTATTAAAAATATAATGAAGAACCACTGTTAGCTCTACAACTCCTAAGCCAGCACCAAGATGTCCTCCTGTTTCGGAAACTGCATCTATCATTTCTTCTCTTACTTCGTTACTAAGAATTTTTAATTCTTTATGAGAAAGTTTTTTGATATCACTTGGAAAATTAATATTATCTAAAATTTTGTAATTTCTTTTCATTTTGACCTAATTAAAATATAATTTATTGTATCTGCTAAATCTTTTGTTTTATTTCCAAATTTTTTAATCTTGGTTAATATATCTAATTTAACTTTATCACCATATTTAACAGTATTTTTGTAACCGAGTAAACTAATTAAGGTCGCTTTACCTTTTTTTGAATCTTTTCTTGTTTTTTTTCCAGCTTTTTTAGTACTACCGCTATAATCTATTAAATCATCAGCAATTTGAAACAAAAGTCCAATCTTTGATCCAATAGAATTAAACAAATTAATATATTTGTTTTTTTTAGATACAATTACTGGTGCTACACAGCAAAAACTAAAAAGCTTTCCTGTTTTATTTACCTGCATATCAATTATTTTTTTAAGAGATTGTTTCTTTCCTTCGAACTTAAGATCTGAATATTGACCACCAGCGATACCAGTATGTCCTGAACTTTTAGATAAAAGAAGTATTAAGCTAGTTTTTGTTTTATAATCTATTTTTAGATTAGGATGGCTTAAAATTTCAAATGCAATGGTTAATAATGAATTTCCTGCGAGTATAGCTGTCGACTCACCAAATTTAGCGTGAGTTGACAATTTTCCTCTTCTCAACCTGTCATTATCCATACACGGAAGATCATCATGAATTAAAGAATAAGCATGTATACACTCAACTGCAGCACCTATCTGAATTAATTTGTAATAGTTGATTTTAAAAATTTTTCCAATATCAATAATTAACTTTGATCTTATTTTTTTTCCACCAGGTAGAAGGCCATATCTTATAGGTTTTAATAGTTCTGTTTTTTTCTGTTTTAATATAAATTTTTTGAGAAATAAATTTGTATCTTTGGCAACTTTATTTAGTTTTTTTTTCATTTTTTTTTAATATATCTTGTATTTTGTCCCTTGTAGAATTAGACAATTCTTTTGAAGCTTTTTGAAATTGTTTTTCAATTAAAATATTTAATTTAATTAATTTTTGATAATCCTCAATTGACTCTTCTAGATTTTTTTTATTTTCTAAACTTTTAATTATATTACTTGCTAATTCTGTCAGCTCATTAAGAGATTTATTTCTAATATCATCTGGCAAATTTTTATCTTTCATATAAAACTTGTTAATATTACATGAAAAAAGATCTTTCAAATATTAAAAAAGCTAAATATTTATTAAATAAAAATCATTGTGTAGCAATACCTACTGAAACTGTGTATGGGCTTGCTGCAAATGCATATTCTAGCAAAGCTACCCTGAGAATTTTTAAGTTAAAAAAAAGACCAAAAACAAATCCGTTAATAGTACATTATTCAAAGATGCAAGATTTAGAAAGGGATTGTGAAATAAATAATAACTTTAAAAAACTTTATAGTAAGTTTTGTCCGGGTCCTTTGACATTTGTTTTAAAATTAAAAAGAAAGAGTAAAATATCTAGAAATGTTACCAATGGAAAAAGAACTTTGGCTGTAAGATTTCCAAAAAATCTTATTACTAAAAATTTACTTTCTTCATTAGATTATCCATTAGCTGCACCTAGCGCAAATATTTATACTCAATTAAGTCCAATTTCAAAGAGGGATGTGAAGGAAGAATTTGGAAAAAAAATTAAGTTTATTTTAGATGGGGGATCCTCTGAAATAGGTTTAGAATCAACTATTATAAGTCTAGTAAACAACCCTAAAATTCTTAGACTAGGCAGTATAGATGTAAAAAAAATTAGTAAAATTTTAAAGAAAAAAATAAAATATTCGAAAAGTAAAAAGATATCAGTCCCTGGACAATCTAAATTTCATTATTCACCAGGTATTCCTATAAGATTGAATGCCAGCAATCGTTTTTTAGATGAGGCATTAATATTGATTAAAAAAAGGAAAAATTTTGATAGAGATTATTTTTATTTAACAAAAAATCAAAATTTAAAAGAAGCTGGTAGAAAATTGTATAAAACCTTAAGACGTATAAAAAATTTAAAATATAAAAAAATTGCAATAGAAAAAATTCCTAATATTGGAATAGGTCAAACAATAAATGATAGATTAAAAAGAGCATCAAAAAGATAAGTTATGCAAAAATCAATTATTGTAGAAAATTTATCAAAAAATTATTTAAATAAAGAAGCGGTCAAACAAATAAGCTTTACAATTAACGAAAACGAAATATTGGGTTTGCTTGGTCCAAATGGTTGTGGCAAAACAACTACGATAGCGATGATGCTGGGTTTATTAGAGCCAACAAAAGGAAAGGTTATAATCCATGGTCAAGATATAGAAAAAAATAGAATATCTTTACTTCATAAAATGAATTTTATATCTCCTTATATCGAACTTCCAAAAAAATTAACCGTAAAAGAAAATTTAATTGTTTATGGAAAGCTATACGGAGTTAAGTTAATTTCTGAAAGAATTAAATATTTGTCTGAAAAGCTTAGATTAAATGAATTTATAAATACCAAAACTGGTGAGCTTTCTTCAGGGCAAAAAAATAGAGTAAGTTTAGCTAAAGCATTGATCAATAAGCCATCTATATTATTCCTGGATGAACCTACAGCATCTCTAGACCCTGAAACTGGAGATTTTGTAAGATCCTTTATTGAAAAAATATCGAAAGAGAAGAATATGTCTATTCTATTAGCTTCACACAATATGGATGAAGTAAAACGTTTATGTAAAAATGTTTTAATGATGAACAATGGAGTAATTATAGATCAAGGTACTCCTGATAATCTAATCAAAAAACACGGGAAAAGAAATCTTGAAGAAGTATTTTTAAAACTTAATAGGAATAATAATGAATCTTAATAGAATATATGGATTATTTTTGAGACATTTTTTTTTAATAAAAGGATCATTTCCTAGAATTCTTGATTTAATTTATTGGCCGACGATACAAATTATATTGTGGGGTTTTATTTCCAAATTTTTTACAATTTATAGTGATTATTATAATAATACTGTTGGAGTAATTTTAACTTGCGCTATTCTTTATGACTTTTTATTTAGATCAAGTATTAGCTTTAATATGTTATTTTTAGAGGAAATATGGAGTAGAAATTTTACAAACTTATTCATTGCACCTATGCGTATAAGTGAAATTATCACTGCTTTAGTCGGTACAGCGTTAATTAGAACTCTTATTGGTTTAGTTCCAGCTATATTAATAACCTCTCCTTTATTCGGTATATCAATATTAAACCTGGGTATACCTTTGTTTTTTTTATTTTTAAGTTTATATATTTTTGGAATAACTCTTGGTCTTTTTGTTTCATCTGGCTTGCTTAGATATGGTCCAGCTTTTGAAAATATTGCATGGTCGTCCTTATTTTTACTTGCTCCCTTAGGATGCATATACTATCCAATTGAAATTTTACCAGATTTATTTCAAAATATTGCAAAAGGATTACCTCTTGTCTACATTTTCGAAGAAGCTAGATCAATCCTAGTAAATAAAGTTGTAAATTACTCAAACTTAAGAGATGCATTCATATTAAATGCAATTTACTTATTAATAGGTATCTCATTATTTTATTACTCTTTCAGTCAAGCCAGAAAAAAAGGTTCTTTAATTAATATAGGGGAATAATTTGGTGCGCCTGCAAGGAGTCGAACCCTGAACCTCCAGAGCCGAAATCTGGCGCTCTATCCAGTTGAGCTACAAGCGCATATAGTATTAATATTATAATCTATGAAAAATATCATTAATTTAATTGTTCAGAAATTGGAAGATAATCAACGTGTAGATCAATTTATTGCCAATAAGGAGAGAACATTGAGTCGGACAAGAATTAAAAACTTAATAATTAAATCAAAATTAAAAATAAATAAAAAAGTTATTGAAGATCCTTCAAAAAAAATTTTTGTTGGTGATATTTTGATCCTAGAAATTCCAGAGCCTAAACAAATGTCTCTAAAACCTTACAAATATAAATTGAATGTTATATTTGAGGATGAGGATTTATTGGTCATTAATAAAAGTGCAGGAATATCAATGCACCCAGGAGCAGGCAACTACGATAACACAATTGTAAACGCACTTATAAATTATAATAAGAGACTCTCTAATATAGGTGATGAATTAAGACCTGGAATTGTCCATAGATTGGATAAAGATACATCAGGTTTAATATTGGTTGCGAAAAATAATAAATCTCACGAAAATTTATCGGATCAATTTAATAAACATACAATTAAAAGAGTTTATCAAGCATTAATATGGGGTAAACTTAGACCACAAAAAGGTAAAATCGAAACTTTTATCAAAAGAAGTTCTAAGAATAGACAGCTTATGGAAGTGAGCTTTTCAAAGGGAAAAAAAGCTATAACAAATTACAGAACTCTAAATGTTTTTGAAAACATTAATATACCAACATTTAGTTTAGTTGAATGCGAGCTTGAAACAGGGCGCACTCATCAAATAAGAGTTCATATGACTTTTAAGGGAAATAATATTTTAGGTGACAAAAAATATAAAAAAAGATTTAAAAAAATTAAAAATATAGATTTTAATCTTGAAAAAACACTTACTAATTTAAATAGACAATTTTTACATGCAAAGAATATAGGTTTTATTCATCCAAGGACTGGAAAACAATTAGAATTTGGATCTAGTTTACCTGAAGATCTAGAATTAGTCATAAAAAAGCTTAAAAATGCTTGTAAATAAAACCATTGAAATATTAAAATATTTTATTAAATAAATAACATTATGAATGCAACATCTATAAAGTTCCCAGTATTATCTAACGAGGGTGGTTTAGCTGCCTATTTGAATCAAATCAAAAAATTTCCAATGTTAGATGCTGAGGAAGAATACATGCTAGCAAAAAATTGGAAATCTACTGGAAATATTAAATCTGCGGAGAAATTAGTTACAAGTCATTTAAGATTAGTTGCAAAGATCGCAATGGGTTATAAAGGTTATGGTTTGCCGCTTAATGAAATTATTTCTGAAGGAAATGTTGGACTTATGCAGGCTGTAAAAAAGTTTGAGCCAGAAAAAGGTTTTAGACTGGCAACTTATGCTATGTGGTGGATAAAAGCATCAATTCAGGAATATGTTTTAAGATCTTGGAGCTTGGTAAAAATTGGAACCACAACTGCGCAAAAAAAATTATTTTTTAATCTTAAAAAATTGAAAAACCAAATTGCACCTAGGACCGAGGGTGATTTAAGAGATGAACATGTTAAGGATATTGCTAACAAACTCAATGTAACTGAAAATGAAGTTGTATCCATGAATCGAAGACTTTCAGGTCGAGAACAATCTTTGAATGCTCCAATTGGTGAAGATGGTGATGAGTGGCAAGATTGGGTAGTAGACAACGATATGGATCAAGAATTAAAGTTTGCTCAACAAGAAGAAATGGAACAAAGAAAAGATCTTTTGAAAGACTCTATCAAAATATTAAGTGACAGAGAAAAACAAATTCTTTTTGCAAGAAGACTGGATGAAGAGCCAAAAACTTTAGAGGATTTAAGTAAGATATTTAAAATTAGTAGGGAAAGAATTAGACAAATTGAAAATAAAGCTTTTGAAAAATTGCAAAAACATATGCTTAATTCGGCAAAATCTAAAAATCTTTTACCTGCTAATTAGTCCTTGAAAGGATCTTCTATCAAGATTGTATCGTTTCTTTCTGGGCTAGTTGATATACTAGAAATTTTAGTTTCTACAAAAGTTTCCAACTCTTTTATGTAATCTTTTGCATTTTTAGGTAAATCATCAAATTTTTTAATTCCCTTAGTTTCGGATTTCCACCCCTGAAAAGACTTGTATATTGGTTTTACTTTTAGTTGATCCTCTACTGCCGCAGGAAGATAATCTACTTTTTTCCCATTAATTTCATAAGCTACACACATTTTAATTTCATCTAATTCATCTAAAACATCAAGTTTGGTAAGAGCGATGCCATCAATTCCAGAAATTTTTATTGTTTGTCTAACTAAAACTCCGTCAAACCATCCACAACGTCTTTTTCTACTTGTTACTGTTCCAAACTCTTTTCCTCTATTTCCTAGCTTTTCTCCAATTTCGTCTTTCAATTCAGTGGGAAATGGCCCTTCACCTACTCTTGTTGTATAAGCTTTGGTTATTCCTAAAACATAATTGATAGAATTTGGTCCGCATCCAGAACCAGTTGCTGCAGCGGATGCAACCGTATTAGATGATGTTACAAATGGATAGGTACCATGATCAACATCTAACAATATACCCTGGGCTCCCTCAAATAATATTTTTTTATTTTGTTTCTTAAATTCATAAATTTTTTTCCATACAGGTTGAGAAAATTTCAAAATTTTAGGCGCAATTTTTAACAAATCTTCTTTGAGTTTATCCTTTTGAAATATATTCTTACCTAGCCCCTTTCTAATAGCGTTGTGGTGTAAAAGCACTGTTTCAAGTCTTTGGTCAAGATTATTCTCTGAAATAAGATCCATTACTCTAATTGATCTTCTTCCAACTTTATCTTCATAAGCGGGACCAATTCCTCTTCTAGTCGTTCCTATCTTAGCTTTGCCAGCAGCATCTTCTCTAATTTCATCCATTTCCTTATGAAAAGGTAATATTAAATTTGCAGACTCTGAAATAATTAGATTATCAACATTAACTTCGACACCTTTTGACTTTATCTCTTCTATCTCTTGAAGTAATGCCCAAGGATCTATAACGACTCCATTTCCGATTATTGAAATTTTATTTTTCCGAACTATACCCGATGGAAGCAATCTTAGCTTATATGTAACTCCATCTATTACTAAAGTATGTCCAGCATTATGACCTCCTTGGAATCTAATAACAATATCAGCTTCACTAGAAAGCCAATCAACAATCTTACCTTTTCCTTCATCTCCCCACTGTGAACCAATAACTGCTACATTATTCATAAATATTTTTTATTTATTTTAAAACTTATTAAGTGATTTAAAGGTCCATTTCCTTTGCCATATTTTGGGTTGCTTTTAATAGAATGGTTAACATAATTAATAGCTAACTCACAAGATTTCTTTAGAGTTTTTCCACATGAAAAGTAAGTTGCAATAGCACTCGATAACGAACAACCTGAGCCATGCAAATTTTTTGTAGGAATTTTTTTATTTTTAAATATTTTAATTTCTTTTTTATTTACAAATATATCTGTTATAGTTTTTCCATTTAAGTGACCTCCTTTTAAAAGTACATTTTTTGCACCTAAGTTGATCAACTTGTGTGCAGCAAAAATCATATCACTAACTGATTGAATCTTAAGGTTAGTGAGTATCTCAGCCTCAGGAACATTTGGTGTTATTAATTCAACCTTTTTTATTAATTGTTTCCTTATCTTAATAATAGCTTTTTGATCAATTAATTTAACACCACTAGTGGTGACCATAACTGGGTCCAAAATTATTTTTTTTGCTTTAATCTTTTTTAGTGATTTTATTACAGCATTTATTACTTTTTCAGAATGAAGCATTCCAATTTTAATTGCGTCTGGTTTAATATCTTTAGCAGTGTATTCAATTTGTTTTGAGATCTCTTCACTAGAAATCTTTACAATGGACAATACACCAGTTGTATTTTGAGCTGTCAGTGCAGTTATTGCTGTCATCGCATACGATCCTAATGAAGTCGCAGTTTTGATATCTGCCTGAATTCCGGCTCCACCAGAAGAGTCAGACCCAGCAATAATCAATAATTTTGATTTTATTTTCAATTGACCAAAGACCTTTTTACAATATTAATACATTTCAATAATAGCTTTTTATTTATTGTTTCAACCATGATTCTTATTTTTGGCTCTGTTCCAGATTTTCTAACTAAAATTCTTCCATTGTTATTTAATAATTTTTTTGATTCTTTAATTGCTTTTTTACACTCCAATGAATTTATAATATTTTTATTTCTTACTGTTACATTTTCTAAAACTTGAGGAATTGGATTAAAGGTACTGAATAAATTACTTGCTTTTTCACCTTTTCTCATTGAGAAAAGTATTTCAAGCGCAACCAACAAGCCATCTCCTGTCGTTGCAAATTTTCCTAATATTATATGTCCTGACTGTTCCCCACCAAGATTAAAATTATTTTTTTGCATTTTTTCTTTTACAAACCTATCTCCAACATTTGCTCGCAAAAATTTTATATTATTCTTTTTAAAAAAAACTTCTAAACCAAAATTTGACATCAAAGTACCTACTACTCCGCCTTTTAAAATTTTTTTTCTTTTCCATCGACCAGCTAACATAGCGATAATTTTATCACCGTCGATAATTTTTGCGTTTTCATCGCAAATAATAATTCTATCGGCATCTCCATCCAAAGATATTCCGAGATCGACTTTTTTTTTTGAAACAAGCATCTTTATTTTTTTTGGAAAGGTAGAACCACATTTGTCATTGATATTTAATCCATTTGGTGAAACACCAACATCATAAACTTTTGCACCCAAAGATTTAAGTAATTTTGGTGCAGATTTATAGCCAGCGCCATTCGCACAATCTATTGCTATCCTGATTCCTTTAAGACTAAAATCTTTAGGAAAGTTTTTTCTTAAAATTTTTATATATGAGTCAGTTGCATTCTCTAATCTTTTTACTCTGCCTAAGTTTTTTGGTAATGTTAAGTTTTTGACAATTTTAGAGTCGATTAGTTTTTCTATTTTTCTCTCTATTTTATCTGATAGCTTTAAACCATCGGGTCCAAATAATTTTAAACCATTGTCATGGTATGGATTATGTGAGGCGGTAATCATTATACCTAAATTTGCTTTCATTTTTTTTGTAAGCATGGCTAAACCATTTGAGGGTAATGGTCCAAGAGTAAAGACGTGCATACCAGCTGAAGCTAAACCAGATACCAACGCCGGTTCCAAAGTGTAACCAGATAGTCTTGTATCTTTTGCAATAACAGCAATTTGTTTTATTTTTTTTAAATTTTTAAAATAAGTACCTGCCGCTAAACCAAATTTAAAAAACATTTCACCGTTGATTTTTTGGTCATTAACCATACCCCTAATACCGTCAGTTCCGAAATATTTTTTTGACATTATTTAAAACTTAAAGATCTAAAAACTTTTATTGCTTGATTTATTTCGTTAAAATCGTGGACTCTTAAGATTTGCACGCCTTGCATCATTAACCATATACTAGATGATATTGTTCCTCCTATCCTTTCTTTACTATCATTTATGTTTACTAAATCCTTAATAAATTTCTTTCTAGATATTCCTAACATTACAGGATAACCAAGAGAGTGGAAAATGGAAACATTTTTCAAAAGAGTAATATTATGTTTCAAATTTTTACCAAAACCTATTCCTGGATCTAAAATTATATTTCTATGTTTAATGCCATTTTTGTTAATTGTTTCTAATTTACTCTCAAAAAAATCATAAATATCCAAAAGCACATTTTTATACATTGGTTTTTTTTGCATATTTTCGGGTGAACCTTTGCTATGATGAAGTACAAATGGTTTTTTAGATTTCCTTAAAAACTCAATTGTAGATACATCATAATTTAATCCCGATATGTCGTTTACTAGATCTACTTCATACTTAGAAGCATACTCCATAATTTGACTTTTTCTTGTGTCTAATGAGATTAAACAATTTAATTTTTTAGTTTTTTTTAAAAAACCCTCCAGTCTTTTCCATTCTCTTCTAAAATTAATTTCTTTTGAACCTGGCCTTGTAGACTCGCCTCCAACATCAATTATTTTACATCCCTTTTTAATGAAATATTTTGCACGTTTTGCGGCAGAACTTAATTTATTGAATTTTCCACCGTCAGAAAAACTATCTGGAGTCATATTTATTACGCCCATCAAAATTGGAGTATTTATAAAATTCAGTTTTTTAAAATATTTTTTTTTTACTATGTTTGAAATATCAAAATTTATTTTTTCTTTTAAACTTTTGTTTAGACTATTTATTTTATTAATATTAATAAATTTACTTTTTTTTCTCGAAATTATTTCTATAGAATCAAATGATATAGAGTTATTTCCCCCCAGTGGTAGAGATTGTTTATCTTTGACTTTTTTTTCAGATTGCTTTCCAAAATAAAAATTACACGGTTTAGTGTAATATTTATCCATTAAGGATTAATGAACTATTTTTGGTTTTAAACCAATCGTGCCCAAAGCTGAGCTTTGATCTTGTTCATCATCTTTAGGGTCTTCCTTACCTTTGGGAAATTCATTTTTATTAATTATATTTTCAATTTCCTCTCCAGTCAGAGTTTCATAAGTTAATAATGCTTTAGCAATTTTGTGCAAATCATCAATCTTATCAGATAGTATTTTTTTTGCCTGGTTATATCCTTCATCGACTAATTTTCTAATCTCTTTGTCAATTTTTTGAGCCACAGCCTCAGAAACGCTCTGTGTTTGAGTTACAGATCTTCCAAGAAAAACTTCCTCTTGATTCTCTCCATACTCTACGGGGCCCAATTCCTCACTCATTCCATATTTGGTTACCATTGCCCTTGCAAGTTGGGTTGCTTGGTTTATATCTGAACCATTTCCTCCTCCAGCGCCCGTCGAAATATTATCTTTTCCAAATATAAGCTCTTCTGCAACTCTTCCCCCAAAGCATACTGCTAATCTCGCTTTCAAGTATTTAATTGAATGCCCATGCTTATCTCTTTCAGGAAGGTTCATTACCATTCCTAAAGCTCTTCCTCTAGGTATTATAGTTGCCTTATGTATTGGGTCATAACTAGGCATATTAAACGATACCAAAGCATGACCTCCTTCGTGATATGCAGTTAATTTTTTTTCGTCCTCTGTCATAACCATTGATCTTCTTTCTGCACCCATCATAACTTTGTCTTTTGCTTCTTCAAATTCCTGATTTGTTACAATTCTTTTATTTTTTCTTGCAGCTAATAATGCCGACTCGTTCACTAAATTTGCTAAATCAGCACCAGAAAATCCTGGCGTTCCGCGAGCAACTGTTCTTAAATTAACATCTGGAGCCATTGATATTTTTTTGGCATGGACTTTTAGTATTTTTTCTCTACCAATTATATCTGGATTTGAAACCACAACCTGTCTATCAAATCTACCTGGTCTTAAAAGTGCTGGATCTAAAACGTCAGGTCTGTTTGTTGCGGCAATAATTATAACACCCTCATTGGTATCAAAGCCATCCATTTCTACTAGTAACTGATTTAAAGTTTGCTCTCTTTCATCATTTCCACCACCCAATCCAGCTCCACGGCTTCTACCTACTGCATCTATTTCATCAATAAAAATTATACATGGTGAGTGTTTTTTTCCTTGTTCAAACATATCTCTAACTCTTGAAGCTCCAACCCCAACAAACATTTCAACAAAGTCTGACCCTGAAATTGTAAAAAAAGGTACTCCTGCTTCTCCAGCTATCGCTCTAGCTAATAATGTTTTACCTGTTCCAGGAGGGCCCACTAACAAACACCCCCTTGGAATTTTTCCACCCAATCTACTAAATTTTTTTGGATCTCTTAAAAATTCAACAACTTCCTCTACTTCTTCTTTAGCTTCCTCAACTCCAGCAACGTCATTAAATGTAACTTTTCCTTTTAACTCATTCATCATTTTTGCTTTTGATCTTCCAAAGCCCATAGCTCCACCTTTGCCTCCTTGCATCTGTCTCATAAAAAATATCCATACTGCTATTAGAAGAAGCATTGGGAACCATGAAAGAAGTACACCAAATAAAGATGGCATTTTTTCATCTAAAGGTGCTGCTGATATAGAAACACCTTTCGAAGAAAGTTTTTCAATTAAATTTGGATCATTAGGGGCATAGGTAGTAAAATTATTTCCATCTGCTAAAACGCCATTGATGTTATTTCCTTTAATCTCAACTTGTACAACTCTACCATTTTCCACTTCAGTAAGAAACTCTGAGAAATTAATTTGGTTCTTATTTCCTACAGTCGCCTGAGGATTCTTGAACATGTTATACAAACCAATGGTAAGGAATACAATTATTGCCCACATTGCTAAATTTTTGAAATTCATACTCATAAAATAAGAGTTATTTTAAATTAAACAAGTGTCTATTTTTGCGGTAATTTGACCTTGATAAGTTATTCTTTATTAATTTTAACTGTTTCATGGACTTTTTCAATAACACATCCTCCTAGAGTACTTTTTTTAGCCATATTTTCAGAATTCATCATTGATATCAGTCTTCTAATTTTCTTGCCTCTTGGAGGGTAATATCTGCCACTAAGATTTTTGAGAATCTCACTAATTGATCTTAATAATACTTCTTCCGGGTTAAGAAAAAAGTTTTTTTTTAAAAAGTATGATTCTTTTCTCTCATAAAAGGTTGCATTTTCCTTAATATTTTTTTTAGCAAAAAAATCTAATGCATCATTTGCGGATCTTAAATTATTGATGGTTAAATCTATTTTTTTGGTTTCTAAGCCTTCTTTATAAAACTCTCCAAGAACTTTTCTTATTCTTACTCTTGTAAAATCATCATTTTTATTTGAGGGATCTTTTATAAATGTTTTGAATACTTCTAAAGTAAGTTTTTCAAGATCTTTTTTTGGTACTTCAATTAAAGGTCTTAATAATTTTATATTAAAGAATTCTGAATTTTTACCAAAAGATGCCAATCCTTTTAAACCACTCCCTCTTGCCATTCTTAAAAAAAAATTCTCATGCAGATCATTCATTTGATGGCCCAATAAAATTGTTTTTGCATTCAATCTGTTACACTCCTTGGTCAATAAATAGTATCTATTATTCCTTGCAATTTTCTGGATATTTGAAACAGGTTTTTTACCTTTCCATGTTAAAATTTTACATTCGATACCGATTTTTTTCAATATTTGCACAACTTTCTTTGCCTCAATAGAAGACTCCTTTCGAAGCTTATGATCAACCAATGCATAGTTGAATTTTACCGAATTAAAAATTGAATAACACTTAGTTAAAAATGCTAATGATAAACTATCTGGTCCTCCAGAAATAGCTACTAATGATTTATCGATTCCGTCAACATTTTTTTCGAATATTTTATAAATTTTTTTGATAAATATTTTCTTTAAAAAAAAAGTTGTTCTATTACGATTCCTCTTTTTTGCATTCAAACTTTTTTTCTTCATATTTTGCTTTTTGCAGAACAGACTGATTAGCTTGTGGATATTCCTTCTTGACACCAGATATCATTAAGCAACCCTGATCTTTTTCACCTATCTGGACTAATGATACACCAAGTTTCAATAAATTTATAGGAGCCTTCTGACTCTCTGGATATTTTTGATAACCCTCCAAATATGCAGAGGCTGCATCAGTAAAAAGTTGTCGTATACGAAAAGTTTCGGCGTACCAATATTGCGCACTACCAGCTAAGTTATGCTCTGGATTGTTTTTTACAAATTCTCTAAATGCTCTTTCAGCCATATTATAATCTCCAACTTTCAAAAAACTAGTTGCAAACTCATATTGCTCATTAGGTGTACCCTCGGGTAAAATTTTTTCTTCAGATACAAAAGTTTCAGTTAAAACAGTATTGGTGGTTTCAATTGATTGTATCTCTTGATTTTCTTTTTTAGTCTCTGTGTCTTTATAAGATATTGAACCTAAATCCTGAGGTTGAGAAGAACCAGGCAAAACTTTATCTTCTTTTTCAATTTTAGCATTAGCATTAATGTCTAAACCTGTTGTAATACCTTCTAGTTGTTGAAATCTTAGTTGATTATCAGCTTGAGATTTGGAGAGCCTATTAGAAAGTTTATCTAACTTAAAATTTATTTCTTCAAATTTATTTGTTAAATCTTGAAATTGATTTTCAATCTCCGACAACTTTAGTAAATGCCTAGTTAATACTTCCTCAGAATTTTGATCCATTGAAGATGAAGATAAATTTAAATCATTACTCGATGGGTTTGAATAAACTGCCTTTTCTAAAGTTTTAATATCTTTTTGAATTGTTTCTAATAACTCAGAAATATTATGGTTATCAGCATTTGCTAAAATATTGATAAAAAATAAACCTAAAACATTAAAAACTAATAAGTATTTAAATTTCTTGATCATCTATTTTTTGATTAATATTTATAATGATGGCAAAAAAAAGACCCCAAGATATAAAATACTTTGGGGTCTTTTTTAATTTAAATTAATTTGCTTTTACAGTTACAGATCTTCTGTTTTTAGACCATGCTAAAGGATTTGATCCTGAGTCAACAGGTCTTTCTTTACCATAACTTATTACTGAAATTCTATTACCTGAAATTCCATATGTCATTAAATAGTCTTTGGCAGCATTGGCTCTTCTTTCGCCTAATGCCAAGTTATACTCTCTTGTTCCTCTTTCATCTGCATGACCTTCTAGTACTACATTAATTTTAGAATTCTTTCTTAACCACTCTGCTTGTTTTCTCAAAGTATCTCTTGAAGCAGTTGTTAAAACTGACTCATTCGTAGCAAAGAAAACTCTGTCTGGAACTCCTGATGCTAAATATTCTACAGTATCAGTTCCTGTATAAACATCACCCTGCATTTGATTTTGAACTTTCTTAGTCGCACAAGCTGAAAGCACCAAACATGCTAGCATTACTAATAATGCATTCTTAAAAAATTTGCTTAAATCCATCACTGCTCCTTAATTGATTATTTTAAGTTTTCCACAACTGAATAAATCTTTCAAGTTAAAAAATCAACTATTTTATAATATTTACATCTAATTACTTAATAAAGACGACCAAGATGGGTCAGAAGCGTCTGATTCTGTCTTAACCATACGCTCATTGTAGCCTGTCAAATCTATAGACCACAGTTTTGCTGAAAACCCCTTTCCATCAGAGTCTGTCTTAGTTTCTCTATAAAATATCAAAACTCTTCCATTTGGTGACCAAGATGGAGCCTCTTGATAAAAATTTTCTGTAAGCAATCTCTCTCCCGTACCATCAGTTCTCATTACTCCAATATAAAATTTACCTTTGTGTAATTTCGTAAAGGCAATTAAGTCACCTCTAGGTGACCAAACTGGAGTTCCATATAATCCTTTTCCAAATGAAATTCTTTTTACATTCGTTCCATCTCTCCGCATAACGTAAATTTGCTGATATCCACTTCTATCAGAATTAAAACATATGAATTTTCCATCTGGTGAATAAGAAGGCGAAGTATCAATAGATGGATGATTAGTAATTCTATCTACAATTCTGTTTTCTAGATCCATTGTATAAATATCTGAATTTCCGTCCATAGCAAAACTCATAATAATTTTTTTTCCATCGGGTGAAAATCTTGGTGCAAAAGTCATACCTGGAAAATCACCTACAACATCTTGTATTCCAGTTTCAATATCTAATAAATAAACCCTTGGTAAATTCCTAAAATAAGAAAGATAAGTTACCATTTGGTTCGCTGGATTAAACCTTGGCGTCAAAACTAACTCATTTCCTAACGTTAAATATTTTGTATTTGAACCGTCTTGATCCATAATTGCTAACTTTTTTATTCTTTTTGTTTTTGGACCTTCTTCTGCAACATATATTATTCTAGTATCAAAATATCCTTTCTCCCCAGTTAATCTTTCATAAACTTTATCTGTAATGATATGTCCAACCCTTCTCCAGTTTGATGGAACAGTAGTAAACGCCAAAGCCATCATTTCTTTTCCGGCAAGCACATCCCATAATCTAAATTCAACCCGTAATTTTTCATCCCTAAAAGTTACTTTACCTGTAATTAAGGCTTGTGCTTTTATAAGTGACCAATCCTCAAATCTTGGTTTTAAGTGAGCAATGTCAGGTTTTTGCAAAAAAGCATCTTTGTTTAAAGGATTAAATAATCCTGAGTTTTTTAAATTGTTCTCAACAACTTCAGATATTTTATGTCCAACATTATCTATTTTTAATTCTTTGCTTAAATTTTCATTAGTATTTTTATCCATTGATAATGGTGATACTGCAACAGGAAGTGGGTCAAGATTACCTCTGGTAATATCAACTTCAATTAATGCCTTCGAATGAACAGTGGCTAAAATAAGCAAAATTATCGATAATTTAATTTTTTTAATCATCCTTGTAACATCTCTCTTGCATCAAAATTTAATTGTAAATTTTTCCATCTTTCGTAACCTTTTGTTGGAACTCTAAGAGGTTGACAGAGCTTTATTGCTCTTAAAGCACTTTCAGCTAAAACTTTATAAAATCCCTGTCCAGGTTTATTCATTCGTGCATGATCCAAAATTTCAGACTTTACGACTGTTCCGTCAGGTTTTAACTCTAATTTTATTCTTACCAATAAATTTTCATTATATGGTAATCCTAAAGGGATACTCCAGCAACTAAAAATTTGAGCTTTGAGTGCGTCTTCTTCGTTCAAAGTTAGACTTAGATTATCAACATTTTTATCCTTTGATTGTGTAATTTTATTGTTTTTTTTTGTAGTTTCTGCATTTTCTTCTTTTGATTTATCTATTAAAGCAGAAATACTATCTGGATCGAATAATTCATCTTTTTCAAACTCAGAGACCTGTTTAATTTCATCTTCAATCTTTTCAGGATTTTGTTTTTTTTCCTCTATTTTTTTTACTTTTTCTAAGTTTTCATTTGGTAATGGAACTGCGTCTGGTTTCTCTTTTTTTACTTTTTTGGGCGGAGCCTGTTCAGAAGTCACTTTTTCCTCTTTTTTTTTAACCTCCTCTATAATTTTTTTTGCTTTTGGTGCGTAAGGAATATTTGTTTTATCTGCAATTTGAATTAGTTCTACAGAAATAATTGGAGGTAAGTCTATTGGTTTCTTAGCTAAAAAGGGAAGACTAATTGCAGTGATAAAAATCAAAAAAAAGTGAAGTATAGATGAAATAAAAATATTTTTAGTCAATTATTTACCTCTCTTTGTAAGGCTCAGAAATTAATGCAACTTTTGTAAATCCTGATCCAGAAAGCATACCCATTACTTCTAACACTCTTCCATAGTTTATAGATTGATCGCCTCTAACATAAATTCTTGTATCTGTTCTGTTTTTAGATACTGCTAGAATTTTAGCAATAATTTTATCAAACTCTACTTTTGACTCTTGTATATAAATTTCACCTTTTGAATTAATAGTTAAAGTTAAAGGTTCTTGTTCTTCTGGGAGAGAGTCTGCTGAACTTTCAGGTAAATCAACTTGCACGCCAACCGTCAATAAAGGGGCTGTTACCATAAATATAATTAAAAGAACTAACATTACATCAACGAACGGTGTAACGTTTATTTCACTCATTGGTTCTCTTGAAGACCTTTTAAATTTAAAAGCCATTTTAAATAATTGATAAAAATCTTTTTGAAAAATTTTCTAATTTTTGTAGATATTTTTTAGAGTCATTACTAAATTTATTAAAAGCAACCACAGCAGGTATTGCCGCAAGAAGACCAAGTGCTGTTGCAAATAGTGCTTCTGCAATACCGGGAGCGACAATTGCTAAACTTGTATTTCTTGAAATGGCAATAGATTGAAAAGAATTCATAATACCCCAAACTGTTCCAAACAGTCCAATAAATGGTGCTGTTGATCCTACGGTAGCAAGAAAAGTATAACTTTTTTCAATTTTCTCCATTTGTTTTTCAATATTAATTTGAAGCATGTTTGAAAGTCTTTCGTTTAGTTGTGATTTAGATCGTGTTTTTAAAGCAGCTTCCATAGATGCTCTAAATATTTGAGCAAGTGGATCATCAATATTTTTGGGAATATTGTTATAAAAACTTTCAGCTGATTTTGATTTCCAAAATTTATCCTGAAACTCTTCTGTAGAAATATTTATTTTTTTAAATAATCTTATTTTCTCTATTATTATAGCCCAAGAATAAATAGAACATGCAATCAAAAGTATCATAACGGACTTCACAATAATATCTGCTCTCAAAAACAATTTTACCAATGAAAAATCTGTGTTAGTTGCCAAACCAACTGCTTGTGAAGATATATCAGCTTCCATGAAAAATGATTCACACTTAATTGTGTCATCAATTTGTCTAATAGTAAAAAATGTTTAATTTTTCACAAAAGTTTCATTAAAATGGCTGGCTATCAATATTGCATCTGCTTTATTTGCATTTTTTTTTTTAGACAAATTTGTTGAAAAATAAGGATAAATCTCGATAGCTTTTGTTCTACTTGCATCTTTAGAGGAATTTATGAGATTAAAATGTTTTTTCCATTTTGCAGGCCTTACAAAATACATTGATAAGTTCATCGCAGAACAAATACCTTTCAAGATCCCAAATGATTGGCCAAAATTAAACATACTTGTTACTCCTTGGCCTGGCATCGCTGAAACATGCTCAATAACCACTTTAATCTCAGTGAATTCTTTGTTATTTATGTGCTTTTTAATTTCATTATAGACTTGAGAACCATTTACTTGTTTTTTATTTTTTTTTCCATCAGCCATGCTTGGCATATCAATAGCATCAATTATTTTACCATCCTCCATAAAACATATTGCCCCTGATATACCCGGGTCAATTCCAATTATTAGCATTAATTTCCCTCTAAAATTAAATTTGTATAAATATTTTGAACATCTTCGTTGTTATCCAGGTCTTCTAAAAAATTATTTGCCAATTCTAAATTATCTTTACTTACCATAACTTTATTATTAGGTATCCATTCAATTTCTGTTGAAATGAAATTTCCTATATTTTCCTCTAATTTTTTTTTAATATTATAGATGTTCTTCTTATCACAGTGAATTTCATGAAAATCAACACGGCTATAAATCTCAGACGCACCAGCTTCAATTGCTAATTCCAAAATCTGATCCTCTTTAATCTCATTTTTATCTATTCTAATAACTCCTAATTGGTTAAAATTATGTGATGCTGATCCACTTGATCCAAGACTGCCTCCATTCTTATTAAAAATAGTTCTTAATTGTGATGCTGTCCTATTTTTATTATCAGTAAAAGCTTCAACTATAACTGCTATTTTTTCAGGACCAAATCCTTCATATCTTATGTTTTCTAAACTTGAACTTAAATTATCTGATGATTTTTCTATTGCCCTTTCTATGTTGTCTTTAGGCATATTTGCTGCCCTAGCAGCTTGGATTGCTGACCTTAATCTGGGGTTCATACTTGGGTCCTTGTC
This sequence comes from uncultured Pelagibacteraceae bacterium, assembly GCA_902515985.1. Taxonomy (GTDB): domain Bacteria; phylum Pseudomonadota; class Alphaproteobacteria; order Pelagibacterales; family Pelagibacteraceae; genus Pelagibacter. Next base: position 86,199 of record CABXWY010000002.1, on the reverse strand, counting down.
ACCTAATTTTGCTGCTACGGTAATCTCTTTTGAAAGTTTTGAAAATATTTTTGATCGTTGTTTATCTGCTCTTCCCTTTTTATGTTTAATCCCTGCCCAATGTGAATGACCTGCCATTATATTTAGTGAGTATTTTTTAAATCACCTCCATAGATAAAATTTTGAATATTTTTTGCTAAGCCTGTTTCCTGATCACAGTCAACTATTACCCCTGCTAAACTAGCAATACCATCTGATGGAAAATGTTTTTTTGAATCCTCTCTCAAAAACTTTTTTATCGAATTTTCTTTGTTCATTCCTATTACAGAATTATAGTCGCCACACATTCCTGCGTCTGTTTGATATGCGGTGCCAAAGTTAAGTATTCTCGCATCATTAGTTGGTACATGCGTATGAGTTCCTACTAACAAAGTGGCTTTACCATCAAAATAATGTCCCATTGCCATCTTTTCGCTAGTAATCTCACCATGGAAATCGACAAATAAAAAATCATAATCTCTTTTTAATTTATTTTTTAAAAGAAATTCTTTTGCTATTTCAAATACACTATCGCATTTTTTCATAAAAACATTTCCCATTAAATTTAATACACCAACTTTAAAACCATTTTTTGAAACATAAATTTCAAATCCTTTTCCGGGAGAAGGTTTTATTAAGTTTAAAGGTCTTAACAGTCTTTTCTCAGTGTTAATATAATCTGCTGTTTCTTTTTGATCCCAAACATGGTTGCCTGTAGTAATTACATCAACACCTGAATTAAAGAAATCCTCAGAAATATTTTTAGTAATACCCACACCTTCGTTAGTGGCATTCTCACCATTTGTAATAACAAAATCTATATTGTTCTTATTAATTTGATCTTTTAAGTTTTGCTTTACAGCAAGTCTACCTGGATTTCCAACCACATCGCCTAAAAATAACACTCTCATTTGTAAAGTTTTTTCTCGGTTAATATATAATCCATTTTTTTATCAAAACTATTTGTAGGTAGTTTTTTTACTTTTTGGCATTCAATTGCTAATCCTATTTTAATAATATTATTTTTTTCGTTTTTTTTTAAAAATCTATCATAGTAGCCTCCACCATACCCTAACCGATTTAATTTAGTGTCAAAAGCAACCATTGGAATTAGCAACACTTCAGGTACTACTTTTTTTTTTAATTTCGGCTCTGGTATACCATATTTATTTACACTAAGTGGTTCGTTAAAGTCCCATAAATAAAAATTCATATCAAATTTTGAGCTAACTACAGGAAGGCTAAGCTTAAACTTTTTTTGTTTAAGCACTCTCATTAATTGAAATGTATCAACTTCATAGTTAACAGGAAAATAACCACCCAATATTTTATTTTTAGATTTTAAAACTTTAGAAATAAGATTTATTTTAACTTGTAAATTTTTTTTATTCTTAACCTCTCTTAATTTAATTATTTTTTTTCTAATATGATTTTTTAACACAGATTACTGTACTGAATTATCTTGATTTACTTTTTCAATAAATTTATCAATTTCAGAAGTCGCTTCATCTAAAACTTTTTCGTAGTCTAGTTTAGTTTTATCTATTTCAGACTTTAAATCTTGATGATTATTTAAAAGATTTTTTATTTCTGCTTCTTTGACGTCTTTATATTCATATACGAGTTTTTTTATTTCCAAAAATTTTTTTTTTAAATTTTCTAACTCATTTTTTTTTTCTGAAATTTTCTTTTTTGTTTCAAAATATTCATCCATAATTTTTATTGAAGTAATTAAAAGAAGTTTATTTTCTCCAATATTTCCTAGATCATTTTTTAAATTTTCAAATTTTTTGTTTAGATGTATTGAAAGTTCCTCTAAATGATCTTCTTGACCATCATCACATGAGAGTAAAAATTCTTTTCCATTAAATTTAATATTTACGTTTGCCATTTATCTATTTCTTCCATTAAAATATCTGTTTCTTGATTTAATTCATCTATTTTTTCATTAAACATTAATTCTTTATTTTTTTGATTAATATCTTGTTTTTTTACCCGATCTTTCAATTTCTGATAGTTATCCATTAACAATTTGTATTTACTCTCCAGTTGATGTTTTTCAATTTCTAATTGATTTTTTTGATCTTTTAAATGTTCGGTTTCATGGTTTTGAGATGGATTTATTAAATTTAAATTTTTTAGCCTCTTAAGTGATGAGTTTAATTTTTCTTCTTTTTCAGTGAAAGTTTTCATATATATATTAACATAATATTAAATTGAGTCTTCATAGTCTAGATAGGATAATTATTGAGCGCAAAACATAAAGATTTATCTAATGCAATCAGGTTTCTTTCAATCGATGCTGTAGAAAAAGCAAATTCTGGACACCCTGGTATGCCAATGGGAATGGCTGATGTAGCAACAGTACTTTTCAAAAATTTTCTAAATTTTAATCCTAAAAATCCAAATTGGTTAAATAGAGACAGATTCGTTCTTTCAGCAGGACATGGCTCTATGTTACTTTATTCTCTATTATATTTAACTGGCTACTCAAGTGTTAGTCTAAAAGATATAAAGAATTTTAGACAATTAAATTCTATTTGTGCTGGACATCCAGAATTTCACCCAGGAACAGGTATTGAAACAACTACAGGACCTCTGGGTCAAGGAATTGCAAATGCAGTCGGATTCGCTTTAGCAGAAGAAATTTTAAAAGAAAGATTTGGGTCGCAAGTTTTTAATCATAAAACTTATGTTATAGCAGGTGATGGGTGCTTAATGGAAGGTATAAGTCACGAAGCATTAAGTCTTGCTGGACATCTAGGTCTTAAAAATTTAGTTATGTTATTTGACAACAACTCTATATCTATTGACGGACCAACAAGCTTAGCAGTTTCAGATAACTATAAAAAAAGATTTAATTCATATGGATGGGACTTCGTAGAAGTAGACGGTCATAATGAAAAGAAAATATTTAATGCATTAAAAAAAGTACAAAAAGCAAAAAAACCAACTGTTATATCTTGTATAACAAAAATAGGATTTGGATCACCTAATAAATCGGGGAGCGAAAAAGCGCATGGAAGCCCTCTTGGTATAAATGAAGTAAAACTGGTGAGAAAAAAATTAAATTGGAAACATGAACCTTTTATAATTCCCAAAAATATAATCGAAAGTTGGAGAAAAATAGGAAAAACTGGACAAATTAAAGAAGATAAATGGAAAAAATTTTATGTTAAAAAAAGAACAGAAATAGATAAAATTTTTTCATCAAAATTTTCTGATATATTTAAAAAAGAAAAAAAACAGGCACTAAAAGATCTAGGTGCACTAGCGACAAGAAAGTCATCAGAAAAAATTCTGACTGCATTGAATGTAAAAAAAAATATGATAATTGGTGGATCTGCAGACCTTGCAGGATCTAACAATACCAAAACTAAAAATCACAAAACTATTAAGAAGAATGATTTTAAAGGCAACTATATTCATTATGGTGTCAGAGAGCATGCGATGTGTGGTGTAATGAATGGTTTATCTTTACACAGTAAAATAATTCCTTATGGAGGAACTTTTTTAATCTTTAGCGACTATTGTAAGCCTGCAATAAGACTTTCAGCATTAATGAAATTAAATGTAATTTATGTAATGACACATGATTCTATTGGTCTTGGAGAAGATGGCCCAACCCACCAACCTGTAGAGCAATTAGCAGGATTAAGATCAATTCCAAATTTGAATGTTTTTCGTCCAGCTGATACAACTGAAACTATTGAGTGCTGGGAATTAGCATTTAAAAATTATAATACACCATCTGTTTTGGCATTAAGTAGACAAAATTTATCTCCGGTGCGAAAATTTTATGAAAATAAAAATAAATGTTCTTTGGGGGCTTACGAAATTTACAGATCTAACAAAAAAGTTGATTTAACTATATTTGCTAGTGGTTCAGAAGTTAATTTAGCGTTAGAAGTAAGCCATAAATTAGCCACAGAAAATATCTATTCCAAAGTCATATCAGTACCATGCCAAGAATTATTTTTTAAGCAAACAAGTAAATACAAAAACACTATTTTGAAAGAAACAAATTATAAAATATCTATAGAGGCTGGTAGATCTGATGCTTGGGTAAAATTTATAGGACAAAATGGTATGTCATTTGGAGTAAATGATTTTGGAAAGAGTGCTCCTTATAAAGAAATCTTTAAAGATTTTAAATTAACAGTTAAAGACATATCAAACAAAACAAAAAAGATGACCAAAAAAATTAAATTTAATGACAATTAAAATCGGAATTAATGGATTGGGTAGAATAGGAAGAATGGTTGTAAGAACTATTTTTGAAAATAAATTTAAAGAAATTAAAATTAAGCACATAAACAACAGATCAAGTTCTGAAATAAGTTCAAATTTACTTAGGTACGACTCTATTCACGGAAAATTTAGAGAAAATATTAAATTTGGAAACAAATTTATAACAATAGGAAATCAAAAAATTTCCTTTTCTCAAGAAACAAATATTAATGATATTAATTGGTCAAAATATGATGTTGACTATGTTCTGGAGTGTACTGGTAAATTTAATTCCAAAGACAAACTTCTAACTCATATAAGAAATGGTGCAAAAAAAGTAATTGTTTCTGCACCCTGCAAAGATGCAGACAAAACTATAGTTTTTGGAGTAAATGAAAATTCAATTACTAAAAAAGATAAAATAATTTCTGCTGCCTCGTGTACAACTAATTGCCTGGCTCCTGTTATAGATACTCTGAATAAAGATTATTCTATTGAAAAAGGATTTATGACAACTATTCATGCATTTACAACTGATCAAAGAATATTAGATAACTCCCACAAAGATCCAAGAAGAGCAAGATCTGCCTCTCAATCGATAGTGCCCACGTCCACAGGGGCGTCTAAAGCAATTGGAGAAATTATTCCATCTTTAAAAGGAAAGTTGGAAGGAGTTGCAATGAGAGTTCCCACACCAAATGTTTCCTTAATTGAATTGGTATTTTGCACTAAAAAGAATTTATCAATTAAAATTATAAATAATAGTTTTGAAAAAGCTTCAAACAAAAATCTGAAAGGTATTTTAGGAATTACAAAAGAAAAATTAGTATCTATTGATTTTAACCATAATTCGCACTCAGCAATTGTTGATGCGTCTCTTACAAATGTAATAGGAAAAAATATGGGTAAAATCTCAGCTTGGTACGATAATGAATGGGGATTTTCTAGTAGGATGTGTGATATCGCACAATATTTACATAAAATCTCTAAATGAAAACAATTGAAAGTATTGCAAAAACCTTGAAAGGTAAAAAGGTAATATTAAGATTGGACTTGAACGTACCATTGCAAAAAAAAAATATAACTGACACAAATAGAATAGACAAAATAATTCCAACTTTAACTTTTTTAATAAGTAATAAGGCTAGAATTTTAATTGTTTCACATGTTGGCCGGCCAAAAGGAAAGATAATAGAAGGACTTTCTATGTCACCTATCTGTGAATATTTGCAAAAAAAATTAAGCCAGAAAATTCATTTGATAAAAACAGATATTAACAATCTGAATAAAAAAGATTTATTTAAAAATGAAAAAGAAAATATTTTAATGCTTGAGAACTTAAGATTCTTCAATGGTGAAGAGGAAAATGATATTCTATTTGCCAAACAATTAGCAAGTTTTGGGGATCTATATGTAAACGATGCATTCTCATGTTCTCATAGGAAGCACGCTTCTGTTTATAGTATAACTAAATTTATACCTTCTTACGCAGGAATTCAATTAAGTTCTGAAATTGGAGCCCTTAGAAATATTACAAAAAATATTGTAAGACCAATTACATGTATTATTGGAGGTTCAAAAATATCAACAAAAATAAATGTGATAAAGAACTTAATTTCAAAATTTGATAATTTAATATTTGTAGGAGGTATGGCAAACAATATTTTAAAATATAAAAAATTTCCAATTGGAAAATCAGTTTTTGAGGAAAATTGTGAAAATATAGTTGAAGATATTTTTGTATTATCAAAAAAAGGGAATTGTAAATTAATATTTCCTACTGATGTTTGTGTAGGTAAAAATTTAAATGACAATGGAAATATAAAAAGAATAGATGAAGTGTTAAAAGATGATATTATTTTAGATATTGGACCAAAAACAATCAATATTCTCAACACAACTATAGAAGAAACAAAGACAATTCTTTGGAATGGTCCAGCGGGTTACTTCGAAAATATTAATTTTAGAAAAGGAAGTTTTGAAATTGCAAAAAAAATTGTTGAAAAAAATAAAAAAAATGAAATTTATTCTGTGGTAGGAGGCGGTGATACAGTTGCAGCACTAAATAATTTTGGATTAACAAAATATTTTAACTTTGTTTCAACGGCAGGTGGAGCTTTTTTAGAATTTCTTGAAGGAAAAGAATTACCTGGTATAAAGGCTCTAGAGTAATTAATGAGTGAACTATATTCAATATCAAAAAAAATAATTTCTACAGGAAAAGGTATTTTGGCTGCAGATGAAAGCACGGCTACTATGACTAAAAGATTAAATGCCGTAAAAGTACCATCAACACCGGAGAATAGACTTTTATTTAGAGAAACACTTTTATCATCTCAAAGTATGAAAAATTGTATTGGAGGAGTAATCTTATATGATGAAACAGTTAAACAGATTGCGTCAAATAAAAAAACAATTCCTGAATTAATATCAAGTACTGGTGCTGTACCAGGAATAAAAGTAGATACAGGAGCAAAAGTGTTAGCTAACTCGAAAGATGAAAAAATTACTGAGGGATTAGATGGTTTAAGAGATAGATTGAAAGAATATTATAAACTTGGAGCAAGATTTACAAAATGGCGAGCTGTTTATGTCATTTCAGATAAATTTCCAAGCAAACTTTCAATTCATACGAATGCTCATGCTCTAGCCCGTTATGCTGCATTAGTCCAAGAAAATGGCATGGTACCTATAGTTGAGCCTGAAGTTTTAATGGATGGAGAACATAACGCTCAAGATTGTTTTGTGAAAACCTCCGAAGTTTTAAAAAAATGCTATGATGAATTAATTTTAAATAAAGTAGATCTTAAAGGAACTATACTTAAGCCTAATATGATTCTGCCTGGATCAAATAGTAAAGAAAAAATGGAATGTAGAAAGGTAGCGGAACTAACATTAAAATGTTTAAAAGAATCCGTACCTTCGGAAGTTCCTGGAATTGCATTCCTATCAGGTGGACAAACAGAAAAAGAAGCAACAGAAAACTTAAATGAAATAAATAAACTAAATAATACAGATTTTATAATGACATATTCTTATGGGCGTGCATTACAGCAGAGTGCATTAAAGTTTTGGTCAAAAAATATTAAAGATATTAATGGTACACAGAATACATTTAATCATAGGGCAAATATGTGTTCATTAGCAGCGCAAGGAAAATGGACAGAAGAAATTGAAAATAAGTAGCAAAACAAGAAAATTCATTTATTTAATTTCACCAAATAAGATTAATAATCCACAAATATTTTATAAAGAGCTTGAAAAAATTTTGGTTTTAAAAAAAGTTCATTTCTTTCAATTAAGACTAAAAAACCAGAGACAAGATCAGATAATAGAAATTGGAAGAAAGATTAGAATACTTTGTAAGAAATATGGAACTAAATTTATTGTTAATGATAATCCCTATACAGCAAAAAAATTAAGTGCAGATGGTTGTCATTTAGGTCAAAAAGATATGAAATTTCTTGAAGCAAAAAAGATAATTAAAAACAAAATAATTGGAATTACTTGTCATAATTCAAAACTGTTGATTAAAAAAACAATGAAATTCAAACCATCATATTTAGCAATTGGTGCTTTTTTTAAAAGTGACACAAAAACAATTAAATACAAAGCTGACATAAATTTACTTAAATATGCAAAAAGCATAACTAAAATACCAATTGTAGCAATAGGGGGAATAAATGATAAAAATTATAAAAAACTATTATTGAATAATGCAAACTTTTTAGCTATCTCAGGCTACATCTGGAATAATAAAAAATATAAACCGCATGAGGCTATTAAAAATATAAAATGAAAATATCCGCAAATGAAATAAGAGTTGGAATGCTACTTGAATATAAAGATGATTTATGGGAAGTGCTTAAAACCCAACATGTTAAACCTGGTAAAGGAGGTGCGTTTGCCCAAGTAGAAATGAAAAGTTTAAACAAAAATACAAAATTAAACGAAAGATTTAGATCAAGTGAATATTTAGAAAAAGCTTCTGTTGATGAAGAAAAGTTTAATTATTCCTATAAAGATGAAAATAATTATTTCTTTATTAACCCAAAAACTTTTGAACAAATAGAAATTCAAAAAGATATGATTGGTGAAAAAGGTAGAATGCTTTCAGAAAATTTAGAAGTAATAATAAGTATTTATGATGAAAAACCAATCTCTGTGCAACTTCCAAATCAAATTTCATGTAAAGTTGAAGCAACAGATGCTGCGTTAAAAGGTCAAACCGTGTCGTCATCTTATAAACCTGCAGTTTTAAAAAATGGAATAAAAATACAAGTACCTCCATTTATAGAGTCTGGAGATGAAATAGTAGTTGATACTAGAAATATTGAATACGTAAAAAAAGTTTAAAATTATGAATATATTATCTTCTAATTTAAATTTAATGATTAAAGCTGGAGAAAAAGCTTCAAAGAGATTGATAAGAGACTTTGGAGAAGTAGAAAATCTGCAAGTTTCAGTGAAAGGTCCCACTGATTTTGTCAGCAATGCGGACATAAATGCAGAAAAAATAATTATTGATGAATTATCAAAATCTAAAAAAAATTACTCAATTCTTAGTGAGGAAACTGGTTATATTAAAAATAAAGATGAAAAAAATATTTGGATAATAGATCCTATTGATGGAACTTCAAATTTTTTGCACGGCATACCTCACTTTGCTATTTCAATAGCACTACAATCACATGACGAAATTATATGTGGTTTAATTTTTGATCCAATTAAAAATGAAATGTTTTATTCAGAAAAAAATAACGGTTCGTTTCTTAATAATAAAAGAATAAGAGTCTCTAAGAAAAGAGATATAAATGAATGTTTATTTGCTACTAATGGTATAAAATATAAAAGTGTTGATGTTCAAACCAGAAAAACTGGTTGTGCTGCGCTTGATATGGCTTATGTTGCCGCTGGAAGGTTTGATGGATATTTTCAAGAAAATTTAAATTTATGGGATATAGCTGCGGGAATAATTTTAGTAAAAGAAGCTGGTGGAATTTTAAATTCAATAAATTTATCAAAAAAAGAAAATTTAGATATAAGAGCTGCAAGTTCTAGTATAAATGAAAAAATCCTTGAAAAACTTGATAAGTTTTAATTGTTTTATAATTTTCATTTGTTATAAGTCTCGATATGAAAAAAGACATACATCCTAATTACCACAAAATAAAAGTTGAGATGACTGATGGAAGTCAATTTGAAACCAGATCAACCTGGGGTAAAGAAGGAGAAGTACTTAAATTAGAAATAGATCCAAAATCTCATTCTGCTTGGACTGGCGGAAAACAAAAATTGTTAGACAAAGGAAGAGTAAGTAAATTTAACAAAAAATTTCAAAATTTTAGATCAGAGAAAAAATAATGACTAACGGACTTTTAATGCCATTAGCTACTGCTGTTTGGTTAGTTGAGAATACTACATTAACATTTAAACAAATTGCTAATTTTTGTAATTTGCACGAGGTTGAAGTTCAAGGAATTGCTGATGGTGAGGTCGCAAAAGGAATCAAACCTTACAACCCAATAATCTCCGGTCAATTAACAAGGGACGAAATAGAGTCGTCTTCAAAAGATGAAAATAGACCTCTTCAAATTAAAAGTACTGATATTGAAATATCTGGAGAAGATAAAAAAATTAAAAAATATGTTCCACTATCAAAAAGACAAGATAAACCAGATTCAGCATTATGGTTGATTAAAAATCATCCACAGTTAAAAGACTCACAAATTGCTAAACTAGTGGGAGTTACAAAGAATTCTGTTTCATCTATAAGAAATAAAAGCTATTGGAATTATAATAATTTAAACTCAAAAGACCCAGTAGCTATGAATTTGTTCACACAAAAAGATTTGTTATTAGCTCTTGAAAAAGCAGAGAGAAGAATTAAAAGAGAAAAAAAAGAAAAAGAAAAGGCAAAACTCTCAGCAGCACAGGCTTCATAATGTATAGACAAAAAAAAATTAAAATGTTATTAAAATGTTTTTTTGGAGGTAGTTATTAAAATAGATGTAAAAGATAATAATATTGAGCAAGCTCTGAGAGTTTTAAAAAGAAAGCTTCAGAGAGATGGTTTCTTTAAAATTATAAAACTAAAAGATACCTATGAAAAACCTTCTGAAAAAAAGAAAAGAATTCTGCAGGAAAATATTAAAAGAGTTAAAAAATTAAACAAACTCAAAAATAGATTTTAATAACGCGGGGTGGAGCAGTCTGGTAGCTCGTCAGGCTCATAACCTGAAGGTCGGCGGTTCAAATCCGTCCCCCGCAACCAATCAAATAATATTTGGCAACTCTTTTATCCAACTTGAAATAGAACCAGCCCCCATTCCTATAACAATTTTATTGCCATAAATATTTTGCTTTATAAATTTAGCTAAGTTTATTTTATCTTTAACCAAATATACTCTGACTTGTGATTTAAGTAATATTTGTTTCGCAAAACTTTCATAATTAAAATTTAATTTTATATTTTCTCCTGCTGTAAAAATTGGACATAAAATAACTTCATCTGCTTTCTTAAAACATTTAACAAATTCCGATTTAAGATCATTTAATCTTGAAATTCTATGGGGTTGAAATATACAGACAATCTTTTCTGACGAGTAAGCACTTTTTACTCCACTCAAAACTTCTTTGATCTCAGTAGGATGATGGGCATAATCATCAAAAAAACTTGCTCCTTTATAATCAAAAATTTTGTTAAACCTTCTTTGAACACCCTTAAATTTTTTTAATGTATTTTTTATTGTAGAAATTGGTATACCTAAGGATATCGATACAGCAACTGATGCAGTGGCATTTCTTATATTATGCAATCCGATGAGTGGTATTTTTATATTTTTAATTGTATAAGTTTTTTTTCCAGGTAATTTTATTGTTAAACTAAATATTGAATAGTCTTTTGACTGAATAATATTATTAATAAAAAAATTTGATTTTTTAAAAATTCCATAAGTATGATAGTTTTTAATTTTTAATGATTTTATCAACTTGACGTTATTTTTATCGTCATTACAAATAAAAGATTTTCCAAACGATGGAACTCTACCAATGTACTCTGCAAAAAGGTTTAATAATTTATCCATTGATTTGTAGTAATCCATGTGCTCCCTATCAATGTTTGTAATTATTGAATAAGTTGGTTGCACTTTTAAAAAGCTACCATCAGACTCATCTAGTTCAACAATACTCCAGTTACTTCTTCCTAGTCTTGCAGAATTATTAGAGGATTTTAAAACTCCGCCATTTATTATTGTGGGATCTAAATTGCTTGATGATAAAATACTTGCTACAAGAGATGTTGTTGTTGTCTTTCCATGTGAACCAACAACGACAATATTCTTAGTCAATGAAGTTATATGACCAAGCATATCTCCTCTTTTATAAATTGGAAGATTTCTCTCTAGTGCGGAAATAACTTCAATATTGGTTTTTTTAACTGCTGATGAAACTACAATTATAGTTGCTCTTGATATATTTTTTTTTTCGTGACCAATAAAAACTTTTACTTTAGCTTGACTCAATCTATCAATATTTTTATTGAGATTTATATCACTTCCTTGAACTTTAAATCCCATTCTCTTCATTACTAAGGCTAATCCGCTCATACCGATGCCTCCAATACCTACAAAATGTACAACTTCAGATTTTGCTAATTTAATTTTCATAAATTGTTTTTATTATTAATTTATTATTATTTTCCCAAGTGTTTTCTAAACTTAATTTTTTCATAGCTTGTTTCTTTTGCTTTATATCTTTCTCATCTATAATTATTTCAGAAATAATTTTAAAGAGATTTTCTTGAAATATATCTTTTTGTTCAATTAGCCAACAACAATTATTATCTTTGTAAAATTTTGCATTATGTAGCTGGTGATTATCTTTTGAGTATGGAAATGGAATAGCCAAAAAAGGAACCTCAAAATATACCAATTCGGCTAACGTCGAAGCACCTGCTCGTGTAATACAAAAATCAGCTTTATTAATTATATTTTCTATGGAGTGATCAAAATCAAAAAGATTAAAAGAAATATTATTATTTTTATAAAACAATTCTAGGTTTTTAATGTTATCTTTATTAGTTTGATGATATACCATTAAATTAAATTTTTTTGACAATTTATGTATAGTTTCTTTTAATTCAGTTTGAAAAAATTTTGCACCCTGACTCCCACCAATTATTAAAAAAATTCTTTGATCAGTAATCTTGCTTACTTTACTTTTAAACAAGTAGCTCTTTTGTTTAAGAATTGGATATATTATTTGAACTTTTTTGACATATTTTTGTGGAAATCTTCTTACTTTATCTGAATAACAAAATATTTTTTGACATTGATTCATAAAAAAAGAGTTTGATCTGCCTAAAACCATATTGGGTTCAAATAAGAATAATTTGGATTTTGTAAATTTTGAAGCTATACAAATAGGTAAAGTCATGTAACCACCTGTTGAAATAATTTTACTTATTTTATTTTTTTTTAAATAAATGAATGATTTAAAAACTGAAATCAAAAAAAATATAAGATTTAGTGGTATTTTTAGTAAATTTTTTTTAATATCTGGAACATTGATTATTACACTTTTATAAATTTCTGCATCAATAAATCTAGATCCTCTTAAATCTGTAGCTAAGCAAACGTCATAATTTTCTTTTAGATGATCATAAAAATTTAATGCAGGGATTACATGACCACCAGAACCACCTGTACTTATTAAAATTTTTTTTTTCAAGATATATTCTTTTTCGTAAGATTTAATATTATTCCAGCAAGAATTGAGCTTCCTATAATTGATGATCCACCATAGCTTAGAAAAGGAAGTGTCATTCCTGTAGTAGGTAAGATTCTAATATTTACTCCAAGATGTACAAGAAATTGAAAAAAAATAATTATACTACATCCAAATATAATATATTTAACTTTGTCGTTTTTAAGGTAAGAAATTTTTTTGAATGATTTATATAAGAATATTAAAAATATTATTAATATAAAAAAAATCATAACCGCACCAAATTCCTCTGAAATTACTGAAACTATATAATCAGTGTGAGCTTCGGGAACTTTATTTTTTAAAATACCCTCTCCTATTCCTTTTCCAAAAAAACCTCCACTAATTATTGCCTCTGATGCTTTTTCAGATTGATAATTATTTCCTGATGAAGGGTCAAAAAATGAACTAATTCTCACTAAAATATAATTAAATTTTGGTATTAATAAAATTAAAGATAACAATGAAATTAATATAATACTAAAAAACGATAAGAATAAGTAAAGATTGATGCCTGAGATAAAGATCAAAGCTAGCCATGTAAGAAAAATTAATATGGTTTGTCCAATATCTGGTTGCGAGGCTAATAATGCAATGATTGGTAGAATTAATAAAAAACTCGCAAAATACTTTATATATTGATAATTTTTATTTTCGAAACTTAAAGATGATGCAACAATTACAATTATAAAAGGCTTTAATATTTCAATGGGTTGAAACCTGGGTAGAAAAAAAACATCAAGCCATCTTTTAGATCCTTTTACTTCAGTTCCAATAAAAGGCACAAAAATCAGAGAAATAAAAAAAACAATAAAAAGAATATAAGATAAAGTGAATAATTTATTTTTGTCCAAAAATGAGAAAAAAAACATAGTCGATATACCAATTAAAATAAATATGAAGTGCTTTAAGAAAAAAAAATAATTATTAGTATTCAACCTATCAGAAGCTACAAGTGAGGTTGATAGTAGCGAAAATAGTAATCCTAAAGTAAAAAGTAACAAAATAATAAATAAAATCGTTTTATCTAAATTCCTCCACCAATTAAAATAAAAATTATTATAAAATTTATTATTTAGCATTTTTAATTTTGTAGAGACCAATTAAATGATTAAAATATTTTCCTCTTTCCTCAAAATTTTTAAATCTATCAAAAGATGCTGCGCAAGGGCTAAATAATAAATTAATTTTTCTGTTCTCTTGATCTTTTTTAATATCGATAAGAACTTGTTTGATTGCTTGATCTAGTTCAAAGAATTTAGAATATTTAAATTTATTTTTAAAAACTTTTATGAAAAAAGATTTATATTTTCCATATATGTAAATTTTTTTTATATTTTGCTTCTTCTTTAATTTAAATCTATCTCCTCTTTTTGGTAAACCTCCTACTATCCAAAAAATTCTTTTTAAATTATTCAATAAACTTAAAGATGATGAAAAACTTGTAGATTTAGAGTCATTTATAATCCTAAGCTTATTCGATTCGTAAATTATTTGTTGTCTAAATTTTAATGGTTTGAAACTATTCACCACTTTAAAAATAATACTTTTTTTAATTTTAAGTTTTATACATACTTTTAAAATAAATGATAAATTTTGCTGATTATTAAGACTTTTAAAATATGGATTTTTTATTAATCTATAGTCTTGTACAGACAATTTATTTTTGACATTAATAACTTTACAACTAAGTTTTTTACTTTTTAAATATTTTTTAAATAATGTCTCTCTTTTATTAACAAATGCAAAGTCCTGTTTTTCTTGTGAAAATATCAATTCAAATTTTGTTTTTAAGTAATTATTAAAAGTTTTATGTCTTTCAATATGGTCAGGAGAAATATTTAATAAAATTCCGTAATTAGGTTTAAATATTTTGTTATAGGAGATTTGGTAAGAAGAAACTTCAATTACAAAAATTGTTTTTTTAGAAATTTTTTTTTCATCTAATATAGCATTTCCAATATTTCCGACTAGCCTAGAATCATATTTATTTTTTTTCAATATATCATTTAATAACTTGGATGAAGTAGATTTACCATTAGTTCCGGTAATTGCTATTGTAAAGTTATTTGAATATTTCGAATAAAAAATATCTAAATCGGTACAAATTTTTGTTTTATTTTTTCTTATGTAGTCCTTCAAAGAACAGCTTAAACTATTAATTCCTGGACTAATTATTATATGATCAAAAACTAATTGAGTGATTTTTTTTTTTGAAATTAAATATTTTTTAAATTTTTTTTTCTTTAAATTTTTAAGATTATCATCAAAACATTTGACTATGTTATTATTCTTTAAATGATTTAAACAAGATATGCCTGAAACTCCAAGTCCATAGATTAAAATTTTTTTTTTAATATATAAGTCATTTCTAAATTTCATTATCTAAATTTTAATGTTGCCAAACCAATCATTGCTAAAATAATTGCTACTATCCAAAATCTGATAACCACCGTTGACTCCTGCCAGCCTTTTTTTTCGAAGTGATGATGTATAGGAGCCATTTTAAAAATTCTTTTTCCAGTCATCTTAAAAGAGATAACTTGAACAATTACTGATATTGCCTCTAAAACAAATAATCCTCCAGTTATTGCTAAAACTATTTCATGCTTTGTAATAATCCCTACAGCACCTAGTGACCCACCAAGAGATAGAGATCCCGTGTCCCCCATGAATATTTTTGCAGGAGGAGCATTAAACCACAAAAATCCCAAACATGATCCTATTATAGCACCCAAAAATACTGAAGCTTCTCCGACACCTTTAATATAAGGTATTTGTAAGTATTCTGAAAATACAACATTTCCTGTTACATAACTAATGAATGCAAAGCACCCAGCAACCAATATAACTGGAACTGTGGCTAGACCGTCAAGACCATCAGTTAAGTTTACTGCGTTTGATGATCCAACTATTATAAATATACTGAAAGGAATAAAAAACCATCCTAAATTGACTATTAGGTTTTTAAAAAAAGGAAAATATAAATTTTGTAAATCTTGGTTATCTGAAAGATAAGTTAAAACTATAATTCCAATCAAGGCTAAGATTATTTGAGATATTATTTTAAATTTAAATGATATACCCGACGAATTTTTGGATTTTACTTTTTTATAATCATCAAAAGCACCTAGTAGCCCGTAACTTCCAACTATATAAATTAAAAACCATATATAAATATTTGTTAAATCTCCCCAAAGTAGAATGCCAGAGAATAATCCAATTAAGATAAGCAATCCACCCATAGTCGGAGTTCCAATTTTTTTTACAATATGTTCATCTGGACCATCTTTTCTTATAGGATCTAAAATTTGCTTGGCTGAAAAAAAATTTATGAAAGGGTTGCCAATTAAAAAAACAACTATTAGTGAAGTGAATACCGCCAATCCGGTTCTAACTGTTAAATATTTAAAAACATTTAAAAATGAATAGGTTTCTATTAAATCTAGAATTAATAAATATAACATTAAATGCTTCCTCTTAAAGTTCCAACAATTCTATTTAATCCTGTAGAATTTGATCCTTTTATCATTAAATAATCATTATTATTTAAATCTTTAACAATCAAATTAAAAATATCAGACTTATCTCTCAAAATTCTACCTCTCCTATTTTTTTGAATACCTTTATAGGTTTCAGATACATCTTTTCCGAAGATGTGAATCTTACTTATTTTTGAATTATTTATTATACTGGACATATTTTTATGAAGTCTTTTAGAATGTTTGCCAAGTTCAAGCATATCACCCATTAAAAAATGCTTTCTTTTATTTTGGACGTCTGAGTTACTAAAGTTTGATATAGCACTTGAAAGTGATAGGGGATTAGAATTATAGCTTTCGTCAATTAGAAAAAATTTTTTATTTTTAAATTTTATTTTTGAAATATTGCCTCTGCCATCTGGGATAGTAAAATCTTTAAAAAAACTTCTTTTTAGATTATCAATCTTATCTAAAACCGACAAGACAGCCAAAGTGGATAGTATATTTTTTATATAATTAATATATTTGTACTTTACCTCAAATGTTTTTATTTGGTTAAAAATTTTAACTTTAATTTTAAAATAATTTCTAAATTTATTTATGTTTAAAAATTCTACATCTGACTTGTGCGAATAACCAAAAGATACAATATTTTTTTTTCTTTTTAGAGCTATTTTTTTATGAAATGCAAAAAATTTATCATCAGAATTTAAAATTATAAAACCACCTTTTTTAATATTATTAATTATTTCTGATTTCGCTTTTGCAATTTCTAAAATATTTTTGAAATTTTTAGCATGTGCATATGATATATTGGTTATTATCCCAATATCTGGTTTAACTATTCCTGATAAAAAGTCGATCTCTCCTTTTTTATCCATTCCAATTTCAAAAACTCCATAACCGTTTTTTATATTTAAATTAAATAGACTCAAAGGTACACCATACTTATTGTTATAAGATTTAGGGGAACAACTTACTTTACCAACTTTGTTAAGAGAATTTCTTAATAATTCTTTTAATGAAGTTTTTCCACAACTTCCAGTTATTCCAATTACTTTTCCTTGAAAAATATTTCGAATATTACCAGATATTTTTGTCATAAATTCTAAACTATTATTAACTTTAATTACTTTTTTATTTTTTATTTTTCTTTTTTTTTTGTCAGATACAATAAGGGATGCCCCTTTTTTTATAGCTTCAGAAATGTAAGTATTTCCATCATTATTTTTACCTCTAATTGCAAAAAATATGTCATTTTTTTTAATTTCCTTTGAATTAATAGATGCATTTTTCAATTTAACTGTATTAGAAATATTTTTTGCCTCCTCACATTCTTTTAAAATATTTATTTTTATATTATTCGAAAGTGAATTATTCTTAAGTTTAATTGAATTTAGAATAATATTTTTATCAGAAAAAAGAATTTTTTTTGTCCCATAATCTTGAATATTTTCATGGCCTTTTCCAGATACAACTAAAATATTGTTTGAATATAAATGTCTTACAGCATTCTCTATAGCCTTTTTTCTATTGGGAATTTCAATGAGTTTACTTTTTTTAATGTTTTTTTTAATCGTGTTTCGAATTTTTTTTGGACTCTCATTCCTTGGATTATCATCTGTTAAATAAACTTTATCACAATATTTGTTTACTATTTTTCCAATAATAGTTCTCTTTGATTTATCTCGATTTCCTCCACAACCTAAAACTATATTAATTTTTCTTCCGCCAAACTGCTCTTTTAAATTCTCCAAGCATAATTTTAGGGCCTCAGGTGTATGCGCATAATCTAATATACAAATACCATTATTTTTAAGTTTTCCTATTTTTTCTAATCTTCCATTAACTGGCTGAATTTTATTTATAATTCTTATAATTTTTTTAAATTTAAGATTTTTATTTTCGGCAGCTAAAACTGCCATAAATAAATTTTTAATTTGGAGTTTGCCAATTAAATTTAAATATAAAGAGTAAATTGAATTTTCATGTTTGATTTTTAAAAATTGTTTTTCATCAATATATTTGTGATCTAGAATTTTAATTTGTCCATTTAAATTTGAAATTGTCTTTAGCTTTAATTTTTTTTTATTAGATATTTTAAGTATTTTTTTATATTCTGGAATATCTTCATCTGTAATAATGGTTGCTTTTTTAGATAACAAATTTTTAAAGAGATATAACTTTGAATTAAGATAATCGTCAAAATTTTTATGATAATCTAAATGGTCATGGGATAGATTTGTAAAAATCCCCTTATTGAATCTAAGCCCATCTAATCTATGTTGTTTTAAACCGTGGCTTGATGCCTCAATAATTACATTATCAATTTGTTTGTTCGAAATATTTTTTAAATATTTAAATAGTTGCAAAGGATTCATTGTGGTGTTGGGTAATGGCATATTCCCAAATTTAGTTCTAATACCTAATGTACCTACTGAAGCAACTCTTTTTTTACATAAATTTAAAATTTGAAAATAAAAGTTACAAATTGATGACTTTCCATTTGTGCCAGTTACTGCAATTAAATTACTTATTTTTGGATTAAATATTTTATAAGATATTTCAGCTAGTATTTTTCTAACATTTTTAAAACTTAAATATAATACTCCATTTTTAAATCCTTGAAATTTCTTATTATATATAATTGTTTTTGCACCCTTTGCGATTGCGTGGGTTATAAATTTATTTCCATCAGTTTCATTACCCTGTATCGCAAAAAAAATATTATTAGGTTTACATGATTGACTATTAAAAGTTATTCCTGAAAAATAGTGTTTTTTAAACTCAGGTTTAACTTTTTTAAAATATTTTCCAATGAACATTTCTATTAATAAAAGTCCTCATATTTTGTGGCTAAAATAGGCCCAATTTTTTCTATTATTTTGCCTGCAACCTCTACAGTGGTCCATCCAGCAGTATTAAATGGGGTTCCTTTATACTTTGTTCCACTACCGTCTCTGTAATTATAAACGTATTCACTGTTTGTTTTAGGTTCGTCTAATAAAACTAACAATACATATTTAGGTTTATCGCTAGGGAAAATTGATACAAATGTATTTATTTTTTTTTTAGTATAAATTCCATTCTCTATCTTTTGCGCAGTCCCTGTTTTACCACCAACGTTATATCCCTCTATATTGGCTAAATTTGCTGTACCTTCTTTTGTTGATACAATTTTTCTTAAAATAGAATTTATACTATCTGAAACGTCTTCACGTAAAATTTTATTCTCCTTTAATTTTTTTTCTTTTTTAATTAAAGTTGGCTTTATTTTATATCCACCATTAGAAATAATGGCATAGGCTGTAGCAATTTGTAAGGGGGTTGTTGATATTCCATGACCAAAAGAAACTGTAGCTAGTTTACATTTTCCCCATTTAAAAGCTAAAGGTTTGCCCATCTCCTCTAAATCAAATTTAATAGGATCTAAGAGATTTAAAGAATTTAAAAAATTTTTTGTTTTTTCGATTCCCATTTTTTGGGCAATTCTAACAGAGCCGATATTTCCAGATCTGATTAAAATTTGTTCTGCTGTAAGAGTTGAAGGAATATCCATATCATATTCAGATATTTTTCTTCCCGCACATTTAATTGATTTTGGTAAATTCTCAAAATTTGTATTTGTTTGAACTATCTTTTCATTTAGGGCCCCCGCTAAAGTAAATGTTTTAAAGATCGAACCTAGTTCATAAACGCCTTTAGTAATTCTATTAATAAATTTCAAATCAGTGATATCATTTCTTTTATTTATATTAAAGTCTGGTAATGAAACTAACGAAAGGATTTCTCCATTATTGATATTCATTAAAATAGATGCGCTGCCTTGAGATCTAAAAATTTTTTCAAACTTTATCATCTCGTTCCTTATTAAAAACTGAATATTAGTATCTAAAGTTAATTGTACTTTTTTATTTAATTTTTTTAGATCATTGTCTAAAGATTTTTCTAAACCAGAAATTCCATTATTTTCATCATCAATTTGACCTAAAACATGGCTAAATAAATTTTTATGTGGATAGATTCTTGTTATTTTTTGTTCAGTAACTATAGATTTTTCTCCAAGAAGTCTTACTTCATCATATTTTTGAGGTGATAATTTTTTTTTAATATAAAAAAATTTCCTTTTTTCAAATTTACTATCAAAATATTCAAAATCTAAATCTGGAAACAAAATCTTTAATTTAATAAATAGTTTTTTTTTATCGTTCTCTTGTATGGGGTTTATTCCTACATTTTTTGTTAAAACAGTTTTAGCTAAAAAATTACCATCTACATCAATTATATCTGCTCTAATATTGTTTTTTTGAGTATTTTTTTTTTGCGACAATTGCTTTTCAGAAACTGAACCATAATAAAATATTTTTACTGAGAATATTAAAGAAATAAATATAAAAAGAAAAAAAATAAATGCTACTCTATTGAATGAAATATTTTTTTTGTTTAATTTTTTAGAAAATGAGAATTCATCTCCAAATTCTGCAAGGTATATTTTTCTATCATTGTTTTTAATCATTTTTAACAGTATCTTTTAATAAAAGTAATCCTTGTCTTTCAGATAAAGTTTTTAAATCTGAAATTTCCAAATGAATATAGCTTTCATTTTTATCATTTTTCATAATTTTAATAAGTCTAGATGGATTACTTAAATAAGAGTGCTCAAATAAAATAAGATTATGTTTCTCTTTCAATATACTGAGGCTTTCTTTCAAAATGAATATTTCTTCCTCAATTTTTTTTGATGAGGTTTTAATAATAGCTGTGGATGAAATTAAAAAAATTAAACAAACTAGTACACTCAAATTTTTCATAACTTATTGGACAAACTTTCAATTTCTAGTAATTTTGAAAATTTTTTTAAAAAATCATGCTCAAAATTAGATATTTTTTTTTTCTTTATTACGTACCTTAATTTTGCAGATCTCGATGGTTTGTTCACACTTATTTCTTTTTGACTTGGAACTATTGGCCTTTTTGATAATAATTTGAATAACTTGTTATGATTTTTTTCTTCTGGGAAATATCTTGATATTTTTTTTTCTTCTGACAAACTTTTGAAGAAATATTTTATAATTTTATCCTCTAAAGAATGGAAAGAAACTGTTAAAAGAATACCATCGATATCTAAAATTTTTGTTGCATTAATAAGACCATAAACTAATTCACTTATTTCCTTATTAACAAATATTCTAATTGCCTGAAAAATTTTAGTAGCATTATGAATTTTATAATTTTTTTTTTTAACAGAGTTTATAATACGAACAAGGTGTTCAGTATTTAAATTACTTTTTACTCTTTGCTCAACAATTTTTTTTGAAATAATTTTACTATCCTTGTCTTCGCCAAAATATTTAAATATAAGTTCTAGATCTTTTTGACTCAACTTATTTATTACTTCATTAGCTGAAAAATTATTTAAACCCATCCTCATATTGAGATTGCCTTTGCTCTCAAAGCTTAATCCTTTATTTGGGTCTTTTATTTGTGTGTAAGAATATCCAAGATCAAATATAATCGCCTTGATCTTAGAATTTTCTATTTTAATTTTATCAATATCGCTAAATTTTTTATGAAAAAATAAAAACCTCTCCTTATGTACTTCCTCAATTTTTTTTGCGATAGTTTTACAGTCAAAATCTCTATCTATTGCAATAACTTTCGTATTGTTAAATTTTAAAAATGCTTTTGAGTAACCACCTTGACCAAGGGTACAATCTATAAATGTGCCACCATTTTGAGGGGAAATAATGCTAATAATTTCATTTAGCAATACCGGGTAATGGTTTTCATTATTCGGTAAAATGGTGGCATTCATCTATTTTTACGAAGACCATTAATTTTTTTGTCTTCTTAAAAATGCTGGAATTTCGAATTCGTCCTCTTCAGAGTTATCATTCTGATTATTTTGCATTTGTTCAGGATTTTCCTCGTAAGAAGTATTTTCAAATAAATCTGGAGCATCTTCCTCTATACCAAAATTCTCTAATCCATTTGTCTCAGTTTTATGTTCTTTATGAATCTCATTTTCTAAAACTAAACTGTCATCTTTTTCATTTAATAAACTTTCTGCTGCCCCTACATCGGAATTTATGTTGATACTTTGATCAATTTCTTGCTCAACAATATTTTCCTTTAAGTTCTCTGTTTCAGACTTAAGTGCTGTTGCCCCTTCAGTAATATGATTTGACATATTGTTTTGAAAATTAAAAGATTGAGATGAACCCATAGTAGAAAAATCAGAATATCCTGGGTTTCTGTTCTGAATTCTATGAACCATATTTATTACAGACTTTGACTCTGGTTGCTGCCCATCTAAAGCAGTTGCAACAATTGAAACTCTTACTTTACCATCTAAAGAAGGGTCAGTTATTGATCCAATAATAATTTCAGCAATATGGTCAACCTCAGATCTTATTCTATTAACTATTTCGTCCACCTCAAATAAAGTTAAATCTTCACCACCAGTTATATTTATAAGAAGACCTTTTGCACCTTTGAGTGAATAATCATCAATAAGGGGGTTGTTTAAAGCCATTTCAGTTGCCTTATGTGCTCTACCTTCTCCATCAGCCTCTCCGGTTCCCATCATAGCTTTACCCATTGAGCTCATAACAGTTTCAACATCAGCAAAATCTAAGTTAACAAGACCTTCCTTAACCATTAGATCTGTTATACTTTGAACTCCATATCTTAAAACATTATTAGATAATTTAAATGATTCTTTAAAAGTTGTTTTTTCGTTAGCAATTTTGAAAAGATTTTGATTTGGAATTACTATAATGGTATCTACATGCTTTCTTAATTCCTCTAGACCTTGTTGACCTCTTCTCATTCTAGATGGTGCTTCATAAAGAAAAGGAAGAGTCACTACTCCCACAGTTAATATGTTTAATTCTTTAGCAGCTCTAGCTATTACATGTGCAGCTCCAGTGCCTGTTCCACCACCCATGCCTGCAGTGATAAAAACCATATTGGCACCTTTTAACAAATCAATTATTTCGTTTAAAGACTCATCAGCAGCAGCCTGACCGATTTCTAATTTAGCACCGGCTCCAAGTCCCTTAGTTAAATTTAAACCAATTTGAATTTTCTGTTTAGCTTTACTAGCTTTAAGATCTTGCGCATCTGTATTTACAGCAATAAATTCTACACCCTCAACTCCAGCGTCTATCATTTCATTTATTGCGTTACCACCTGCTCCTCCTACACCTAATACTAGAATTCTAGGTTTGAGTTCTTTAATGTCTGGTGCTCTAAAATTTATAGTCATTTATCCCCCTCTATTCTTTGTTTAGTTTTTGCTCCCATTTAAGGCTTGCTCTATTAATATTAGATTTTCGCTTAGCTTGTACCCTAAATTTTTCAAATATTGTTGGTTCCCAAATTTGAAAAGTTTTACCTTGCCCAACAAATAAAATTTTATTCTTTATTTTTGCATGTTTTAATAATTTAGGTGATAATGAAATTCTTCCTTCACTATCAAATTGTAAATTAATACTTTCGGAAAGTATTGAAGTAGCAAAATAATCTTTTTTTTCTTCAAATGGATTAAGTGCATCTATACTGTTAGAAATTTTTTCAATTCTATTTTGTGGCCAGGCCTCGATTGAATTATTATTAAATGATGGATAACAAATTACTCCATTATATCCTAAATTTGAAAGATATGATCTAAAAGATGCTGGCACTGACACCCTTCCTTTTTTGTCTATTTTGTTTTCGTAAGTAGATAAAAACATAGCCCATAAACCTTTTTTCCCTTTAATTTCCCTAATGGGAATATATGGGAATATATGGGTTTTCAACCTAGACGTCAATATCTTATTTTGGCGGAGTTATGATAGTTAAATTACAAAATTTTTAAAATTAAAAAATTATTTAATAAAAATTGGATTTTTTGATATATAGCCAGATAAACTATAAGCCGGGTTTTGTCATTTAAACTTATCATTTATCTAGGCTTAAAATCACTTTTAAGCTCAAGCAACCAACCCTGATGACTAACCAAAGACTGTTTTTTGTTTTTAAAACAATGTCATCTCTACTTGGTCTTGCTCTCGGTGGGGTTTTCCATGCGCTAATTGTTACCAATATAGCCGGTGTGCTCTTACCACACCTTTTCACCCTTGCCTCGTTAAGGCGGTTTATTTTCTGTGGCACTATCCCTAGGGTTTCCCCCGCCAGGAATTACCTGGCACCGTGTCTTTGTAGAGCCCGGACTTTCCTCTTTAATTAAATTAATCAAAGTGACAAGTCGTTTATCTGGCAGATAATGTTTAGTATAATTTTAGAAATTTTCAATATTTATTTATTTTTAATAGTGAAAAGCTTATTAATAAGCATTCTTTATCTACTTTTCCACTTACTAAATTTTGTCTAAATCTTCTTTGAAAAGCTTTAATCATATATATTCTATATTTTGCATTATAGCCAATTTTTTTTAAATTATTAAAAAATTTAAGCTCCTCGTGTTTGGTACATTTAACATTCCTTAACTTTTTGAGAGTTGACTCTTTTTTATTATGCCAAATACTAAGTTTTTTTTTATACATTAATTTCCAAGGAAATTTTTCTCCAGGATCTTTTTTTCTATCTGGAGCTATATCTGAGTGGCCTAAAATATTACTATTCTTAATTTTATACTTCTTTTTAAGAAATGAAACTAACAGAAATAATGACTTAATTTGTTTAGTTTTAAAATACTCATATTTATTTTCATGACCAGGATTAGAAATTTCAATACCTATTGAATTAGAATTGAGGAATTTTTTATTCTTCCAACTTGATTCTCCAGCATGCCAAGATACATATAAATCAGGAACTAAATTTAAAACTTTACCAGAATAAGTTATAAAGTAATGACAACTTACTTTAGAATTCAGACTTGTTAATCTGTTTAAAGCATGTTTTTCATTTTTCATGCCTGTATAATGTAAGATTATAAATTTGATATTATTTTTTTTCCTTTTACTGACATCAAAATTTGGTGAGTACATTTTACACAAATTTATAAGCATATATGCCCTTTTTTTAATTTTTTTTATGTTTAAGATTATATAGAATCTCTGTATAAAGCATATATATGAATAAGTTTTTAAAAATTTTTATTGCAACTTTATTAATTTTATCATTCGCAAATAAGTCAAGTGCAGAAGATGTAAAAGACTGTTTTGAAGGTCTTAATAGAGCTACTTTTGCATTCAATCAAGGTTTGGATAAGGCTATAATTGAACCCATTTCAAAAGGGTATCGAAAATTACCTATGCCTATTAGAACGGGAACAAGTAATATCTTAAGTAATTTATCTAATTTGGTGACAATTCCAAATAACATTCTGCAAGGTGATTTAAAAACTGCTGGGATAAATACCGCAAGACTTTCTGTTAATACAACAATTGGAATTTTTGGTATTTTTGATGTGGCGCAACAAATGGGCTTAGTTAAAAATTATAATAAAGAAGATTATGGACAGACACTTGGTAAATGGGGCGTTGGTGAAGGATGCTATTTAATCTTGCCAATACTTGGTCCATCTACTGTAAGAGATAGCGTTGGAACACTAACAAGTGTTTTGGGTGGAGATCCTTGGTATAATGTTACTGTAAAAAACGATACTCAATATTTTAAAGACTCTGACTATTATGTTTCAAAAGGTACAGATGGAATTAATTTTAGATCAAAAAATATAGAAGCATTTGATAATTTAGAAATAAATTCTATGGATTTTTATGCTTCTGTTAGAAGCTTATATTTACAAGACAGAAAGCAAAAAATATTAAATTCAAATAAAATTATTGATACTCAAGATGATAGTGATTGGGACGATCTTCAATCAAATTAATTACTAAATTTAAATGCTAGTCAAGAATTCAAACTTTTTATTCTTATTAATTTTTTGTTTATTCATAACAAATCTATCTCATGCAATTGAGCCAGATGTTTTTGTTCAATCAACAGTCAATAGAGCCTCACAAACTTTAAGCAAAAATATTTCTAAAGAAGAAAAAATTTTAGAGCTGCAAGATCTGGCAAAAGATACAGTGGATATAAAGGGAATTGGCTTTTATACACTTGGCAAATATAGAAAAGAGATTACATCAGATCAAAAAAAAAAATACTCAGTATTATTTGAAAATTATTTTTTGAAAAGTTTTTCAAGTCGTTTAGCTGAGTATTCAAATCCAAAAATAAATGTTACCTCAAAAGAGAAAAAAAATGATAAATATACAATTGTATCAAGTATTCTCGTTTCCACAAAAGATAGACCAGAGGTTAAAATAGATTGGAGAATTTACACAAAAAATCCAGATAAACCTTTAATTAGAGATTTAATAATTGAGGGCCTAAGTTTAGCCAGAACGCAGAAAGAAGAATTTAGCTCAATTATAAAAAGTAATGATAATGATATAAATGCTTTATTTCAAAATCTGGAGAAATTTATTAATGAATAAGTTTGGTGGGCCCGCCAGGACTCGAACCTGGGACCAATACATTATGAGTGTACTGCTCTAACCAACTGAGCTACAGGCCCTTTAAATTGAGTCAATGTTTACTTCAGTTTTTAGAGTCTTGCAAGTCGGTAAATACAAATTGCAGATTGTAAATGTTGCATTTGAGGGGGTTTGTAAATTGATCGGTTGGTGAAATGGTTGGTAAAAAGATTCACAATCTAGATGTGAAAAATCACAAATCATAATTTTTAATTCATAAAGCTTTCATCAATGAAAGGACCAAAAACTATGAATGAAATAAAAATGAAAATCCGAGGCTACAACCGAAGAAAGCCGATAATGGATAAGAATTTTGGTTAATTGATAAGCTCAAACACCTAGCAAATCTTACAAGAATTCAGCAGGAAGCCAGGGCAAAAGGTCAGTATGGAGTAGCAATTAAAGGTGAAGAATTAAAAGGCAAAGTCCAGGGCTTTTATGTTGATAGAAATTTAACTCTAACAAAAGAATTATCACAAGAGGATTTAAACGAAAAAATGACAAATATGTTTAGAACAATAGAAGAATTTGAAGCTATGCATCAAAGTTTGGCAGAAGAATTGTTTGGTAAACCAAAAAATGTTGAGGAAGATAAATCTTAAAAGTTTTGCAACCCTCTCAATGAGGGCCTTATTAGGGGTTCTTGGGCCAATGTTCTTTTACAAATTATGGCTCCGCCCAAGGTACTTTCACAAAGTATTTCTAACTAAACTTAACTATAAATTGGGAATGTTGCTTGATGCCTGAATCCTAAACTGTTATTAAATTTAAATCATTAGTAATAGTCTTTCTGGAGCTTGGTCTTCGATTGCCCAATTAATTATCAGGCTCCAGGAATTATTTTATATAATATATGTTTTAAGTTTTGAATAATTTAGTTATATTTCACTTATGGAATAACAATGATATTAATATACAAAGCAAAGAAGAACAAACGTGCAGATGCACTCGAAGAAGTAAACCATATTTGTAAAGAATTTGGCTTTACAACTAGGATTATTAAAGCTAGAAATTTGTAGAGAGAAAGAAACAATGAAAAATGAGTCTCTAAAGAATATCGAGAAAAGTCGGAATACCACCGATCAGATTAATTGGTACGAAAGACGTGCGGAATTAGTCAAACAAATTAGTGCTGACAACCTGAGTAATAACTTTAGTGTATTTGCAACAAGGCAACAAATTACTAGGTTTATTGAAACGCTTAGATACTGGGAAATGATAAAAGACGTTCCTGGAAATATTTTGGAGTGTGGAGTTGCTGGTGGAAACTTCTTGTTTGCAATGGCTCACTTTAGCTCAATTTATGAACCGCATCATTATACACGGAAGATTATTGGCTTTGATACTTTTGAAGGTTTTACCCAGCCATCCAAAGAGGACTTAACGTCGGGTGCCAAGCACATGGTCTTGGGAGGTCTTCGTTACGATAGTTTTCAATATCTAAGTGAGGCGATTAAGCTATTTGACCAGAACAGGCAGATAGGAAATATTCCAAAGATAAGTTTAAATAAAGGTGATATTACTGAGACAATGCCAAAATATCTGGCTGACCATCCTTCCAGTGTGATTGCTTTACTTCATCTTGACCTAGACCTTTACACTCCTACCAAGAAAGTGTTGGAGGTGGTAATCGACAGAATGCCCAAAGGCGCTATGGTCGTCTTTGATGAAATTAACAACGAAGACTATCCAGGAGAAACCATCGCTGTTATTGAGCAGCTTGGATTAAAGAATATTAACTTGAAGCGAGTAAATGAAGCATCAATGGCAGGATATTGGATAATACAATGAGAGACCTTTTAGAAATTGTCAAACTTGATGATCTCACTTCACTTCAAGATTTCCAGAAGTTTTGTTTTAGTTTGTCGAGTGCTGTAACACATGAGGAGTTTTCTGAGAATGTTTTAAATCTTCAAACTCAGGACAAAAGATATGTAGCTAATTTGCAGGATAAAATTTTAGGTTCGTCAGAGTTTTATGAGATAACAAAGGATCCAGCGCTGTATTCGTTAGCTGCGAAGCTTATGGATGTTGAGCTAAAAGACATCAAGATTGTATTTCCTTATTTTCGAATTGATTTGCTGCAAGAGTTTAAAGAAGAGGAAAAAAAAATATCCCTACCATGGCATCAAGAAGCTGGTTATTACTTAGCTAAAGGTGATTGTACACCAGACAGCATAGTAATGTCCATTCCTCTACATGATTGTAATAATGAAAATGGTGCAATACATATCGGATGTGATTTGCAAGAAGAAGTATTACAACATAAAAGTTTTTACATGGACAAAAATCAAAAAAAACATTTTAGAGTCGAATGTGCCGTGCCAAAGGAGTCCATGATTGCTGAGACTAAATTTGGCCAAGTTGTTGCTTTTGATTTCAAACGCCCTCACCGCAGCGGGACCAATAGATCAAATTTAGTTAGGCTCACGTTACTCCTGCGGGCTTCATCAAAATTTGAAGTAGCTCAATTTTTAAATCAATAGATATATATGTGAATGTAATCAAAAATATAAAATATTTGCAAAAAAAAAATTGTGTTTACTTCTGTGATCTAAAAAAACTATTTGCTAAGTGAGGAAAATGAAATGAAATCTACTGAATTAGATACTGCTGTTCTTCGTTTAAAAAATAGTTCAATTGTCGAAAGTAACTATTTCAAAATTAGTAAAGGTTGGCAAGATCAATTCAAATTACGTTCAAATCTAAGTGCAAGTGCTTTATTAAGGTTTCTTGCTCCAGATGCAAATATTGCTACTGGACTCGCTATGCAAAATAATCAATATACTACTGAAAAAAAAAATTTTCACAAGCTACAAAAAATTATTTTAAAGAGCAACAGAGATATTAGTGATACCTCAAAGTTACTTAGTTCTGAGACGTTATTTGGTGAGACTAAATTTGATTTTGAAGGGCAGCAATTAACTCGTTCAAATCTCGTGAACATGGAGTCTTTGCATCAATTGAGAAAATCTTTGGGAGTCTATAAGCATGAAAAATTAAAAGTTTTGGAAATAGGAAGCGGATATGGTGAATTAGCAAGGCAAGTAATAAAGTTTTCTGGTTTAAATATTTCATCGTGGCACTTAGTGGATCTCCCTGACAACCTGCTGTTAGCAGAACTATATTTAGGAACAGTCTTTGGAAAAAAATGTATTGAAAAATCCTATTTCTTTTCTAAAAATAGTTTTGAAACTCTACACGACCACTCTGTAAAAATTTTCTTTTCAGTCCCTTCAGAAATTGATGATATAAAGCATTCTTTTGACTTAATAATTAACACATATTCAATGCAAGAAATGGAACTAGATACTGTCAAAGCATACATGCAGTTTATAAAGAGTCACTTGAATCCTGATGGGAAGTTCTTTTCTATTAACTCTCCTAAGAAATGGGAGATTAGAAGATATTCAGACTATAAGCTTGATGGCTTGGATAATATTTACTCATCTATGCACCGTCAAATGCCCCCTTCTGGGCCAAAAGCAACCGTACCAATTGTTAACCTTTTTTCACCTAGCAGTCATGAATTAAGCGCTCATGATATCAAAATTATGGATACAATAGGGGAATTGCAGGTGCTTGGGTTTAGTAATTTTCTAGAAAATTTATTTTGTACTAATCGTCTATCGATAACCTCTCCTACCGATGAACTTAAGTCATTTGTTGTTGAAGTAAACGAAGTCAGAGAAGACCCTAACTTTCAGCGTGGGGTTCAAATTTATGCACAGGTTTTAGGATCTATATTGGCAAATCGTCGGATACCTAATATTACAATAAAACAATTTTTAAAATCGCCCAAAGTTCTAGAGAGTTTAAGCCATAAGTCGATTCTTTCTATGCAAGCACTTACTGATAATAAGATTATTCATAATAAAGCAGTTGAGATTTGTAAGGATTATGAAATTAATTTATCGAGGAGTATAATTGGAAGAATTATGTCAAAGCTAGTATCAACAATTAAGTCTGTTTTCAATAAATAGAAAATAATTATGCTTGATTTAAATGTATTATCCAGTTAAATCAAAAACTTAATTTTTTTTCCTTAAAACAATCCTTCTTCCCATGCCAAATATATTTGGAAAAAATTTTACTAAAAATTTATCGACTGAGTTTATTAATTTTAATAATACTATTGGTAGAGGTATGTGAAATGTTTTAGAAGTTACACCTCCAGAATTCAAAAAAATTAAGCACTCGGTCAATTCTTCATAATCAATAGAATAAAGATTGCCTAATTCTTTTTCAAAAATACTTTTATCATCAAATATTAGATGTGGTACTGCTATATTTCCAGCCCAAGCATTTTTTTCATCACTTTTAGGAATTTTTTCATCCCAAACATTTTTTGTAAAATCAAAACCTTCGTGTTTCATAACAATTGTAACTAATTGAAA
Source organism: uncultured Pelagibacteraceae bacterium (assembly GCA_902515985.1). Taxonomy (GTDB): domain Bacteria; phylum Pseudomonadota; class Alphaproteobacteria; order Pelagibacterales; family Pelagibacteraceae; genus Pelagibacter. The sequence continues at coordinate 54,813 of CABXWY010000002.1, read as the reverse complement.
AATTATAGAACAGTAGGACTCAAAGATTATCAATTTGCCATCTTTTTTTAAAATTCTAAACATTTCCCTAAAAAACTTGATAGGATAAGGAATATGATGAATCATATTTGATGCAATTATATAATTGAAAGTGTTATCAGAAAAATTAGTTGATTGCGCATCAACCCCCTTATAATCTAAATGATTATCATCGCTTAAATCAGACATTTTGAAATTATTATTTTTTATAAAATGTTTAGCAAAGCCAGCCCCTGATCCAAATTCAATTCCAACGTCCTCCCTGTTTATAAATTTGTTCATCCAGCTAAATCTTTGCTCAAGTAAGTATCTTAAATTTTGTGATTTATTTGAATTAAAAATTTCAATAGCCTTATTAGTATTTGCAACTGTTCTCATCTTATTCTCATTAGATTTGAACTGAATTTTTTTAACTATTTTCAACATTTTTATTATTTTAAATTAATTGATGATATAAGTTCATTGCATTCCATCATTTCTTGAATCATTAAAATTTTACTCAAATTATTTTCATTGTAACATTGATCACTTATAATATTTTGTAAAATATTTTCTTCTCCCTCTAATGGTTTAATTGTATAAATGACTTTTATTTTATTTTGTATAATTTTATTAATTAAGAAATTTCTCCATTCATCGAAGTATTTTTTTTCTGGTCCTGAGGGATAAATGTGATGCCTCCACCAAATTCTTGCAGCTGCATTATCATTAATTGATAAAACTACAGAAATGAATTGATAGTCTGTTACAAGCATTTTAGCTCTATTATCCTGCTCAATAATTTTAATCGAGTCTTTTAAATTTTGAATTTCTTCTTGAGGATTTGTTGGATAATGGTGAGTTATCCATTTTAAGTTCGATAGTTTATTATCTATTATAGATGAGTTTACTGAAGCTTTAAGATCAATATTTCTTAAAACTAGTGTATCTCTTTTACTTATATACTTTTGATGGTAATAAATTGTTGATATTAATGTTAAAACTAAAAAAAAATATGCATATCTATTTTTATTTTTAAAAGACTTTGAATAAATGTGTGAAAAACCGCTAAATATTGGTATTAAAAAAAAAATAAATAAACCATTAATTGTCATTAGTTGATGGATAACAAAAATAATTAAAGTTCCAAATAGCAATATGAAGATAAGATTATCCTTTGAGATAAAAGAAGAAAAATTTTTGAATGTATTTTTAAAAAGAAAAAAAATTGGTATTGCTAAAGCAATATAAAGCAATTTATATCTTAATATAAATCTTTTAAATTCCAACGGAAACAACCATTCTAAACGTGTTTCACCTAAAGACATTGGAAATAAAAAATATTGTAAAATAATATTTGCTATTGGTATTTCATAAAATAAAACTAAAGAAAAAAAACATAAAATTATTAAAAAACTACTTAAAATTACATAAATTATAATTTTTTTATCAAAATTAAAAAAAAGGTTTAAAATCGAAACAAAGAAAATTAGAATTCCAAAATAAGCTGCTGGGGTTTGTTTTGTAAAAAAACCTAAAAATAGTAAAATAGGTATTATGAACCAATATTTTAAATCATTAAATTTAATTGCAAGACAAACACAATAAACCGACAATATTGAAAAAATTGCTACATGGTGATCTGTAAAAGGTATCCCATAAGTTGGGTACATAAGTATTGAAGCTAAAACTGAATAAAAAAAACAATATTTAATTTCTAAATTAAATTTTTTAAGGGTAAAAAAAGTTGACAAAGCAAATATAGAATTAAAAAATGATGAATGCATGGCGTAACTGAACCACGAAACTCCAAAAAATTTGAAAAAAAAAGCCTGTAGAACATCCATAACTGGTCCTTTTATGCTCCAAAAATCTTTAAAAGGAATAGAACCATTTAAAATATCATATCCTGCATTAAAGGTTGAAAAACTATCTACTGGCAGTACTCCGATGTAAGCATAGTATTGATTGATTGAAAAAGATATTAGAGTCAAAAATAATAAATAAATAAAAAAAGATTTTTTTTTAATAAAAGTTTTAATTATCATCTGATTTGTTATTGAATATATTTGATGATGGATTACACGCAATGAATATAGAAAAATTAATAAAAAATAAAGTAATATTAAAATCACTAAAAAAAGCTCCACTTGGTAAAATTGGTAAAAAATTTATAATTAAAAAAGAAAATGCTCCCAGCTGCAAAGAATTTTTAGAAGTAATACAGCTTTTGATATTTTTAAAAATAAGAAAGAAGATGATAGATAAAAAAAATATGGTGCCAACAATACCATGCTCAGATAAAAACTCTAAATAAATTTGGTGTGGATGCGTATCAGGAAAATAATTTTTTTTTGTGAAACGATTGTTATTTGTTTCATTCCTATAGTTTTTATTGCCAACCCCAAACCAAGGATAATTTTTAAATACAGCGTATCCAGAATTATAATGTTTAATGTATATATTTTCTTTTAAAAAATTTTCTCTTTTATCTGAACTAAGAATAGGATTTATTATTCTTTCCATATATCTGTATTTTAAATAACTTGAGCTTGATACGACAGTAACAATAACAAGTATTAAACTTAAAAATATAATTAATCTTTGTTTAATGCTAAATTTGCTATTTATAAAATAAAATATACTTAAACCAATTGTAGCTTTAATTGTATTTGATCTTTCGCCTGTCATTATTACACATGTAAGGAACAATAATGATAAAATTATACATATTATAAACATTTTATTATTTTGTGATTTTTTTAAATTAATACTTAAAAGTGAACCTAAAATTAAAAAGAAAAAACCATTGAGATACCCTGCTACTATGGGCTCATCCTTAAAAAAACTTACTATTCTTTCTTTATAATTATCTTTTCCATATCCATATCCAAGTATATTTGATCCAAAACTATATTCAATATAGGAGTCTATCAATACGATTAAAATAACTAAACTCCAAACTTTTAAAAAAAAAACTTGATTTTTAAAATAAAAAAAAAAGTAATTAACCGCTAGGAATAACAAAATAAATCTCACAAAACCAAAATTTCTTAAAAAACTAAAACCTGCATCAAGTGAGATAAAAGTATTAAATAAAAGATACAAATAGAGTATTAAAAGTAAGATGAAAGATTGACTTTTCGTAAAATCATAATTTTTCAATATAATTATTTTAGTAATAATGAAAATCGAGATTATAACGATATTTAATAAAGACACGGCTTGTCCTATAATTATTGATATAGGTAAAAATGATAATAATATAACTATTAATTTATATTCTAAATCTTTTTTCATAAAAATTAAAAATTCCTACAAACAATTCTTTTAGATTTGTGAACAGTGTTTAAATCTTGTTTGATTATTTCAACATTTTTGAAAATACCATTAAAATATTCAGGCCTTATAGTATCAAAAATCAAAACACTTTCTGGCTTCATAATTTTTTTTAAATAATCTTTGTATAAGCTAAATTCATAATGATAATCTAGAGAATACAGGGAAATTATAACATCAAATTTAATATTAGGGAGATCATTTTTATCAAAATCAAATAAACTAAATTTCTTTTGGCTAACACCATTGTTTAATAAAAAATCTGCTAATAAATTTAAGTTATTATACGCTTCCTGATTTTCTGAATCCCAGCCATACTTTATTTTTTTTGATATATAATTTTTTTCAATGAAAAAGGTATTAGTATCAAAGGTTTTATTAATTAAAACCTCTAAACCTCCAATTCCAGAGCCAATACTTAAAACTATATCTTCTTTTTTTAGATATTTTTTAATTAAAAAAAATTCTTTTTCCATCAAATCGTAATAATTTTTAGAAATTTTATTTGGATTTATAAAATATTTTGAAAATAAAACTGTAAAAAGATACCTGCCAAATAACTTTCTCAATTTTTTAAGATTTTTCCCAAGTAATTCTGTTCTTTGAAGAACAGCTAAATGAGCCAATTCTCTATTTAATTTAAAATTTTGCATTAAAGCAAAACATTAATCGATATTAACTCTCGAGGAAACTCTTTAATTGTTTTGATCTACTTGGATGTTTTAATTTTCTAAGCGCTTTTGCTTCAATCTGCCTAATTCTTTCTCTTGTAACTGAAAATTGTAAACCTACTTCTTCAAGAGTATGATCGGTATTCATACCAACTCCAAATCTCATTCTTAAAACTCTTTCCTCTCTTGGTGTTAAAGTGGATAGAATCTTTGTTGTAGCTTCGCTGAGATTAGATTTGATCGCTTGTTCTAGTGGCGCGAGTGCTTTTGTGTCTTCTATAAAATCTCCCAAACTACTGTCCTCTTCGTCACCAACTGGTTTTTCTAAAGATACAGGTTCTTTAGAAATTTTTAAAACTTTTCTAACTTTTTCTAAAGGCATTCGTAACTTCTTTGCTAATTCTTCAGGTGTAGCCTCTCTGCCAAATTCACTAAGTATTAGTCTTTGCGTTCTAACTATTTTATTAATTGTTTCAATCATATGTACTGGAATTCTAATTGTTCTAGCTTGATCTGCAATTGATCTTGTAATTGCTTGTCTAATCCACCATGTAGCATACGTTGAAAATTTATATCCTCTTCTATATTCAAACTTATCTACTGCTTTCATCAATCCAATATTTCCCTCTTGTATCAAATCTAAAAACTGTAAGCCTCTATTTGTATATTTTTTGGCAATCGAGATTACTAATCTTAAGTTTGCCTCTACCATTTCTTTTTTTGCAATTCTTGACTCTTTTTCCCCTTTTTGGATTCTGCTAAGAAGCTTCTTAAATTCAGTAACTGATATTCCTAATCGATTACTCGTTTCAACTAATCTATCCCTAATATTTTTAAACTCGTCTTTATTTTTTTGAAAAAATTGTTTCCATGCGGAATTTGTATCTAAAAATGCTTTTAAATTTGGATTAATCTCATTTCCTACATAAAATTTTAAGAACTCATTTCTTGATATTTTTTGATCTACTGCAAGTCTTAGAAGATTACCTTCAAGAGAAATAATTTTTTTATTTTCGTTGTGATGTTTTTGGACAAGCTCCTCTAAAACAGATGGAGACAATTGTAAGGATTTAATATCTTTTAAAATTTTTTCAACAATCTTTTTATAGTTTTTTTCTTTAGAATTAGAAAATATAGTTGATTGTAGAACACAATTTAGTCTTTCTTTTTGGTATTTAGTTAATTTACTGTATTCTTTTGTTAGGTCATAGACAGTTTTTAGTACTTTTGGCTTTATTTCACTTTCCATAGCAGCCAAAGTTGGATTGAATTCATCTTCCTCTTCGTTGGCAACCTCAGTTTTTTCTGATGTATCTTTTTTACTTTCAGACTCGTCTTTCTTGTTTGAAGAGTTTTCTTCCTCCATATAATTTGTATCAATATCAATTATTTCTCTTACTAAAATTTCATTATTTTGAAGTTTTTCATTCCATTCAGAAAACTGTTGAGCGGTAAGTGGACTTTGCGATAAAGCATTCAACATAACATCTTTTCCTGCTTCTATCCTTTTTGCAATAGCGATTTCACCTTCTCTTGAAAGCAGTTCTACTCCACCCATTTCCCTTAGGTACATTCTGATTGGATCGTCACTTTTTTCTATTGACTTACCTTCATCTTTATTTTGCCCATCTCTTTTTTTAAGAACTTTAAAGTCAGATTTTTTTTCTACTAATGAGATTTTTTCATCTAAAATATGCAAAAAAGCTTGTGCCAAGTTATCTTGCGAAAGATTTCGTTTACCTAAAGATTTATTGAGCTCTTCATGAGTAATAAAACCTCTGTGGATGCCACGACCCATTAATCTTGCAAATGATTTTGTAATAATTCTTTCCACGGTGTAAAATACTAGGATATCTTATATAATGACTATTTTAAAAAAATCCATTTAAAAAACTAGTGAATTTAGTTGTTATTTTGTAATTTTTTCAATTCAATTATCTCATTGAGAGTGGTTTGATCCATATCTTCTGAAAACTTCGATTCTAGCTTTAATATTTGCCTATCTAAGAACAATTTTTTTAAGTCTTTCTTCATTTCAATAAATATTTCATTAAGTTTACTTTCATCTCTTTGTATATTCTTGGAAATATGTTTAACCGAGGCAAACTTATTTATTTTTTCTAACATGTCTTTTCCTAAAGGAAGCATATTAAGATTTATTTCATCTTTAGATCTAACTAATTCAAATAATTTTTGAGATACTTCAATCCCCTCTTCTGTTATAAAGTTCACGTTACTTAGTATCGAAGAATTTTGTCTAAAAAAATCAAAATTATTAATTATTAAATATAGCATAGAAAATTCTTGCAATTGTTCTTTTGTGATAGAAATTGATTCATTATGAATTTTTTTAGTTGAACTTAAGGAAGCAACATGCTTTATAGTGAATTGTTTTCCTTTACTTAAATTTGGAGTTAGTTCAGATATTTTTCCAAGAAAAAAATCTAAAATATATTTTTTTATATATTGATCTTTAATTGTATTAGCTAAGTACCTCAACTTTTTTTCTAATATAGCTAGTGAAGTTGGTGAATTATTTGATTGTTTTTTCAAGTTCTCAAATAAAAATTGATGAATAAGAATTTTATTAATTTCATAATATTTAATGAATTTTTGTTTACCATTTTTAACAATAAAAGTATCTGGATCCTCGTCTTGTGGTAAAAACAAAAAAGAAATTTGTTTTTCTGGTTTCAATTCTTTAATTGAATTTTCTGCTGCACGCACAGCAGCTTTATATCCACTTTCGTCTCCATCAAAACAAATAACAATTTCATTAAAAAATTGATTGAGAATTGATATTTGATTTTCAGTTAATGCAGTTCCTAGATTTGCGACACAATTTTCAATTCCTTGGTTATTTAAACCAATTACATCCATGTACCCTTCAACCAAAAAAATCTGTTCTACGGAATTTGATAACTTTCTCGCTTTCTCTATATTATATAAATTGTTTCCTTTTTTAAAAAATTGAGTCTCAGGTGAATTTATATATTTTGCAAAAAATGAATTCTTTTGCATTATCCTTCCACCAATAGCAATTGGAAAACCAGAAATTGAATTTATTGGGAAAATAATTCTATCCCTGAACCTATCAACAAATGAATTTCGTTTTTCATCAAAATAAAAAATTCCACTATCCTTTACTCCTTTTTTGCTAAATTTTTTTTCTAAATTTTCAAAAAAATTTGAGTTTTTTTTTACGTATCCTAACTTGAAACGCTTAATTGTGTCCAAACTTAATTTTCTATTTTTAAGATAATCTAAACTGTTCTTTGAGTCGGGATTAATTAATAATTCGTTATGAAAAAAATTTATATATTCAGAATATATACCAATATATTCTTTCCATGCTTCTTCTCTTAATTCATCCGCTTTAGAAAAAGTATAAGGCCTCATTCCAGCCTCAAGAGCTAGAGACTTGACAGCTTCTCCAAATTTTAAATTTTGCGTTTTCATTAAAAAATCAAAAATATTTCCATGTTCAGCTGTACTAAAACAATGAAAAAATCCTTTTTCGTCATTTACAGTAAACGATGGAGTTTTTTCATTTTTAAAAGGTGAAAGTCCTACAAATTCTTTTCCTCTTCTTTTAAGCTGCACATGCTTTGAAACAACGTTTGAGACCTTTAATCTTGATTTGATTTCATCTAAATACTCTTTTGGATATTTCATCATTTGTTAAGTATTTCTTTTAAAATTGAACCCGCTTTTGAAAAATCTAAACTATCAGAATAATTATTTTTTAAAATACCCATAACTTTTCCCATATCCTTAATACTTTGTGCATTGATATCATTGACTATTTTTTTACATATATCCCTTGTCTCATCATCGCTTAATTGTTTTGGAAGATATGCAGATAAAATAACCACCTCTTTTTCCTCCATAGAGGATAAATCTTCTCTATTGTTTTTTTTATATATGTCTATTGATTCGTTTCTCTGTTTAATCATTTTCTTAATTAGTTGCTTAATATCACTATCGTTGGTTTCTTTTATTTGCGGGCCAGATCTATTGGAAATTTCTAAATCTTTAATAGATGATAAAATTAACCTATAAGTTGATATTCGCGATTTATCTTTTGATTTTAAAGAATTTTGATAATCAGTTTCTATTTTTGATTTTAGAGACATATTAATTATCTTATACAATTTTTATAAAGAAAAAATTGTATTTTAAAAAAATTATATTACATCTGTTGCGGAAAAATAGGTTTTATTGTATTAACCTTTAACTCATGAGTTGTAATTGAAAAAAAAATACAAAACTTATTCCAAAAAAAAATCAAAATTTTTCCCTGGTATTTTAATTCTTGAAAATGGGCGATTATTTAAAGGCATAGGACTAGGGCACATAGGAACAGCTACAGGGGAAGTTTGTTTTAATACCTCAATAACAGGTTACCAAGAGATAATTTCTGACCCATCCTATTCTGGGCAAATAATAAACTTTACCTTCCCACATATTGGCAATGTTGGTACAAATAAAGAGGATCACGAGTCTGATAAAATTTGGACAAAGGGTGTGATATTTAATGCTGAAATAACAAGCCCATCGAATTATAGATCACTTAACAACTTAGATGTTTGGCTTAAGAAAAATAAGATTGTAGGATTAACAGGTATTGATACTAGAAGTTTAACAAATTTAATTAGAGATAAAGGTGCCCCAAAAGGAACTATTGAATCAAGCAGAAATGGAAAGTTTAATATAAAAAAATTGCTTAAAAAAACTGAGAGATGGCATGGTTTAAATGGTTTAGATTTAGCAAAAAATGTTACAACTAAGTCAAAATATAATTGGAAAAACTTTAAAACTTGGAAAAAAGAAACTGGATTTCAAAAAAATAAGAAAAAAAAATTCAATATAATTGCAATAGATTATGGAATAAAAAAGAATATTTTAAGATATTTTTCAAATCATAGTTGTAAAATTACAGTTGTCCCGTGTAATACAAGTATAAATGATATAATTAAATTAAAACCTGATGGAGTTTTTTTATCCAATGGTCCTGGAGATCCTGCTGCAACTGGAAAATATGCAGTAAAAATTATAAAAGATCTAATAAATTTTAATATACCAATTTTTGGTATTTGCTTAGGTCACCAACTTTTAGCTCTTGCTTTAAATGCAAAAACCAAAAAAATGAAACTAGGACATAGGGGCGCAAACCACCCTGTTAAAAATCTTTTAAATGATAAAGTTGAAATTACTAGCCAAAATCATGGTTTTGAGGTAATTAAATCAAGCTTACCAAAAAATGTTATTATCACACACGAATCTTTATTCGATAATTCTATTGAGGGTATAAGGTTAAAAAATAAACCAGTATTTTCTGTTCAATATCATCCAGAAGCAAATCCAGGGCCCCAAGATAGTCAGTATTTATTTGATCTATTTATAAAAGAAATAAAACAACATGCCAAAAAGAAAAGATATTAAAAAAATACTTGTGGTAGGTGCTGGACCAATAATAATTGGTCAAGCTTGTGAATTTGATTATTCTGGAACCCAAGCTTGTAAAGCGCTTAAGGATGAGGGGTATAAAGTAATACTTTTAAACTCTAATCCGGCAACCATAATGACTGATCCAAATATTGCAGATAAAACTTATATTGAGCCGATAACATTAGAAATTCTTGAAAAAATTTTAAAAAAAGAAAAGCCTAATGCAATATTGCCAACAATGGGAGGTCAAACTGCTTTAAATTTAGCTATGGAAGCTAAAAGAAAGGGAGTGCTTAAGAAATATAAAATCGAACTTATAGGTGCAAATTCTAATGCAATCGCAAATGCAGAAGATAGAAAAAAATTTAGAAAAAACATGTCTGAAATAGGGCTGGATTTGCCAAAATCTAAAATTGTTAATCATAATAAAGATGCTGGAAGCGCTCTTCGAAGTATTGGTTTGCCAGCGATTATACGACCTGCATTTACATTAGGCGGTTTAGGTGGGGGAATAGCAAAAAATAAAAAAGAATTTTTTAAAATTGTCAACAATGGCCTTTATGAGTCCCCTGTCTCTCAGGTTTTAATTGAAGAATGTTTAGAGGGTTGGAAGGAATACGAAATGGAGGTTGTTAGAGATAAAAAAGATAATTGTATAATTATATGCTCAATAGAAAATGTTGATCCAATGGGAATTCACACTGGTGATTCAATTACAGTAGCTCCAGCGCTTACACTTACAGACAAAGAATATCAGGTAATGAGAAATGCCTCGATTGCATGCTTGAGGAAAATTGGTGTAGAAACGGGTGGATCAAATGTGCAATTTGCAATTAATCCGAAAAACGGTCGAATGGTTATTATAGAGATGAATCCAAGAGTTTCGAGATCTTCTGCACTTGCTTCAAAAGCAACTGGTTTTCCAATTGCAAAAGTAGCAGCAAAACTTGCTGTAGGTTATACACTGGATGAATTAAAAAATGAAATTACAAAAGTAACTCCGGCATCATTTGAACCAACAATTGATTATGTTGTAACGAAAATTCCAAGATTTACATTTGAAAAATTTTCTCAATCTCCAGCTATATTAGGCACATCAATGAAATCGGTTGGTGAGGCAATGTCAATCGGAAGAAATTTCAAAGAGTCCTTTCAAAAAGCGCTCAATTCTTTAGAAATTGGTCTATCTGGATTAGATCAAATTTTTAATTATGATAAAAAACTCATAGAAAAAAAATTAAAAATTAATATACCAAATCGAATTCTTTTAGTTGCAGAAGCAATTAGGAAAAAGTTCTCCATAAGCAAAATACATAAATTGTCTGGTATCGATCCATGGTTTATAGAACAAATAAAAGAAATCATAGATACTGAGACAATCATAAAATCTAAAGGTATCCCTAAAAACTTTGTTGAATTTAATAGAGTAAAATCTATAGGATTTTCAGACAAAAAATTAGCACAATTAACAAATACTGAAGAAAAAATAGTTAGAAGAAAAAGAGAGGCTTTAAAGATTTTTCCAGTATTTAAAAAAGTTGATACTTGCGCTGCTGAGTTTAAGTCATTTACTCCATATATGTATTCTACTTATCAAAGAAATTTTACAATCAACTCAGAATGTGAAGCAAATCCATCTAAAAAAAATAAAATTATTATTTTGGGTGGAGGACCTAACAGAATTGGTCAAGGCATTGAGTTTGATTATTGTTGCTGCCAAGCAAGTTACGCACTAAAGGAAGCAGGGTTTGAAACAATTATGATCAACTGCAATCCTGAAACAGTATCAACTGATTATGATACTAGCGATAGGTTATACTTTGAACCTCTTGTAGAAGAATATGTTTACAACATTATTTTAAAAGAAAAATCAAAAGGAAATTTGATTGGTGTTATCGCACAATTTGGTGGACAAACACCTATCAAGCTTTCAAAGTTTCTTCATGAAAATTCTTTACCGATATTGGGAACACAGTATACCTCAATAGATTTAGCCGAAGATAGAGATAGGTTTAGAAAACTGCTAATTAAATTAAAACTTAAGCAAGCTGATAGTGCCATAGCTTTTAAACAAAAAGATGCAATCAAAATATCAGAAAAAATTGGACTACCGGTAGTTGTTAGACCTTCCTATGTATTAGGAGGTAGAGCAATGGAAATTGTATATAAAAGAAAACAATTAAAAAATTTTATTAGCGAAGCATTTAAGGCTTCTGAGAAAAACCCAATTTTGATTGATAAGTTCATTGATAATGCAATGGAAATAGATGTAGATGCTATTTCAGATGGTAATGAAGTTTATGTTGCTGGGATCATGCAACATATTGAAGAGGCTGGAATTCATTCAGGTGACTCTGCATGTTGTCTGCCGCCAATATCAATTAAGAGTAAATTAATAGAAGAATTAAAACGTCAAACAAAAAAACTTGCATTATCCTTAAAGGTAAGAGGTTTTTTAAATATTCAGTTCGCAATTAAAAATGATGAAATTTTTGTAATTGAAGTCAACCCTAGAGCTAGCAGAACCGTACCATTTGTATCTAAAGCTAATGGAATACCATTAGCGAAAATTGCTTCAAAAGTTATGGCTGGTGACAAATTGTCAAAATATAATCTTAAATATAAAACAAACAAAACATATGCTGTTAAAGAGGCAGTATTTCCTTTTAATAAATTTCCAAATGTTGATGTACTATTGGGACCGGAGATGAAATCAACTGGTGAGGTAATGGGCTTTGATAAGGATTTTGGTTTAGCTTATGCAAAAAGCCAAATAGCTGCTTCTAATTCATTACCAACAAAAGGTATGGCATTCTTATCAGTTAAAAATTCGCATAAAATTGAAGTGATTGATTTAGCAAAAAAACTTTTAAAATTAAATTTTACACTTAGCGGAACAAAGGGTACAGCTGAAGTTCTAAAAAAAAATGGAATGAAATGTAAAAAAATTAATAAAGTAAGTAGCGGCAAACCTCATATTGTAGACGTACTAAATGGAAATAAAATATCTTTAGTAATAAATACTGGTGGTGGTGATAGCGAGAGTAGAATTGATGACGCAAAGGCGTTAAGAAGAGCAACATTAGTAAACAAAGTTCCATACTGTACTAATATGTCAACAGCACATGCATGTATTAATGCTATTGATTCATTGAAGAAAAAGTCAATTGAAGTAAATTCTTTACAAGATAATTAATAAACTGGCCAATCAGTATTAAAAGTTACATAATTTACTTGTAAGCATCTTCTTTCTTTTACAATTTCCTTCTTTTCCATTCCGTGCCAAGTATTAGGTCCACTTGAAAAAAAATAACCATAATTATGCTTATAGGGTAATGTTTTCACCTTTTTGAGATCACTATCGTAAAAATCGGTACCAAGATTTTCACTTTCATTTTTATTGTTAATAAAAAGCAAACAAGATATTAACTTTTCTTTTATATCACAATGTGGTTTTAGCCAAAAACCTTTTCGATCACAGATAACCTCAACTCTTACAAATGAATTTGAAAGGTCTTTACCAACCATATTTGAAATTTTTTGGTGCGTTTCTTTTTGTCTAAGTTCCTCAATAAATTTAGTTAAACTGGGAAAATCTTTCGAATTTTCTTTTGTAACAAAACATCTAAATTTTAGAGCTTTACCTCCTGAAGTAATTCCTTCTCTAAATTTTCCTTCTCCTCCATCTATCGCTCTTGTTCCATCGTATTCAAGCTTATGTTCATCTGGATTAGCTATATCAGCATTTATTATCTCATTAATTGCCTCTTTAGATAATGGTTCATTTAATTCCCAATGCTTAAATGGTGTTTCAAACTGTTGTGATTTATTATTAATTGAATTTAAAAAAGTCATTGGTTAATTTTTTTTTTTATTTCTAAAGCTATTCTATCTGCTTCATTTAGTTTTTCATAGTTCCATGTTTCAAATTTGTCTTCTAGTTTTTTTATAATGTTAAGTCTTTCAAACAAATTTCTAAACTTTTCAAACCTTGTATCATTTCCAAGAGGGGGTATCATTGCCACATATAAAGGCTTACCTGTTAAAGCAGCTTCTGATATCATTGAAATTGAGTCACATGTTACGATTATATATTTAGCCAAAGCCAAACTAGATAGATAAGCAGATTTATCGACGTTATCTATTACTATACAGCTCTCTAAAAAATATTCTTTAGCCAATTGTATAGTTTTTTTTGGTGTTCTATTTGATGGAATAATAACGAGTTGTAAATTGTATTCCTTTAATCTTTTATTTATTTTTGAGAATATATCTAAGATATTATCATTGCTATAATTATAGTCCTTGGTTGGTCCGCCTAGAACTAATGTAATAACATCTTTATTCTTTTCTATTTTATTTAAAAGATAATCCTTTGAGTCGTTAATTTCTTTATTTGTTAAGTAATGTATTGCACCTTTAGTATTAATTACGTTGATTCCACTAATTCCGTCATGATCAGGAATTATGACAAAATCAAAGTTTTTTAGTGAAATTTTAGGATTTTGAATATGAATATTAATTGTTTTTTTTTTTGAATTTTTTTTTAAAAAAATTGAAGGAATTACACTTTTTCTTCCACACGAAATAATAATATCAAAATCTTTACCAATATTATTTTTAAAAACAAAACCTTTTACCGGGGTTATGGCAGGAGGAATTAATTTCCAAAAATTATTTAATTCAATTTTCTCGTGAATATAATCTGAATCTAAGGCTTTTGCCAAGCCCTCAGCTTGGCTAATCATCCCATGCAACCCTTCTGTCAATAATAATGCTTTTAATTTACTCATGAGTTATTATATAGCTTTCATATGAATCAAAATCCAACAAAACACACAAAAGTGTTAATAATTGGGTCTGGCCCCGCAGGTTATACCGCTGCAGTATATGCAGCTAGAGCTATGTTAAATCCTGTTTTGGTTCACGGAATGGAACCTGGCGGTCAGTTAACAACGACTACTGATGTTGAAAATTATCCAGGTTTTGCAGAAGTGATACAGGGTCCCTGGCTAATGGATCAAATGAAGGATCAAGCAAAAGCTGTTGGAACAGAGATGATTGAAGATCACATCTCTTCAGTAAACCTTAAATCAAAACCTTTTGAAGCGGTTGGAGAGAGTGGTCAAAAATTTACAGCTGACTCAATTATTATCTCTACTGGAGCTCAAGCTAGATGGTTAAATATAAAATCTGAACAAGAGTACAGAGGTTTTGGAGTATCAGCATGTGCAACTTGTGATGGCTTTTTTTTTAAAGAAAAAACTGTAGCTGTTGTTGGTGGAGGTAATGCAGCTGTGGAAGAAGCAATGTTTCTCACAAAATTTGCATCTAAAGTAAAATTAATACACAGAAGAAACGAACTAAGAGCTGAAAAAATGCTTCAAAAAAAACTAATGGAAAATAAAAAAATTGAAATTATTTGGGATAGCGTAATTGAGGAAGTTATAGGTGATAAAGATCCTAAAAATGTAACTGGAATAAAAATAAAAAATGTTAAATCTAATAAAATTGAGGATTTAAAAATAGATGGGCTGTTTATTGCAATAGGTCATGATCCTGCAACTCAATTATTTAAAGATCATCTTGAAATGGATAAGGAAGGATATTTAATTACCAAATCTGACTCAACTGAAACAAACGTACCTGGTGTATTTGCTGCGGGCGATGTTAAGGATAAAATTTTTAGACAAGCTGTAACTGCGGCAGGCATGGGGTGTATGGCTGCTCTTGAAGCTGAAAAACACCTGTCACATAAATAATGAGTAATAAAGTATTATTAACTGGAATAAGTGGATGGATAGCTAAACATACAGCAATTCAATTATTAAATTCAGGATATGAAGTTTTAGGAACAATAAGAAATCAAAATTTAATTGAACAAACAAAAGAAACTATAAGTAAATATGCTTCAATAGATAAACTATCATTTGTAGAATTAGATCTTTTAAGAGACGATGGATGGGACCAGGCTACAAAGGGATGTAAATATATAATGCATGTTGCCTCCCCTTTTCCAATGAAAGTCTCCAATAATAGGAATATATTATTACCAGTTGCTGTAGATGGTACTTTAAGAGTTTTAAATGCTGGTTTAAATGCTGGGGTAGAACAAATAATTGTAACTTCTTCAATTGTGGCAATGTTTAGAAAACCAAATAGGACTAATCCTTATTCATTTGGAGAAAATGATTGGACTGATGAAAATTGGACTAAAGGTGTTGGTGACTACTTTTTATCAAAAACAAAAGCTGAAAAAGCAGCATGGGACTTTATGGAAAGTAAAGGTATGAAAAATAAACTTACAACAATTAATCCAGGTGGAGTATTCGGTGATGCGCTAGATAAAAAAGGTGGTACATCTATCGAATATATAAGACAATTTCTAAAGGGTAAATTTCCAGCCGCACCTAAATTTGCAGTTTTAATTTCTGATGTTATGGATGTTGCAAAGTCACATATTGCTTGCATCGATAATAAAAATGTTGGGGGGAGAAGATTAATTGTTGGAAAAGAGGTAAAAAAGTTAGTCGAGTTGTCACAAATAATGGCTGATGCAATGCCTGAGTATTCAAAGAAACTTCCAAAAAAAGAATTGCCAAATTTTATGGTAAAATTAATTAGTTACTTAGATTCAAGTGCTAAAACAATGATTCCTGATCTTGGAATTATAATGCAAACTGACACAACATACGCTGAAGAATTATTAGGATTTAAATTTAAGCCTGCAAAAGACTGTATAATTGAAAATGCTAAATCAGTTGTTAAATTGGGGCTAGTTTAAGCCTTCACAAAATTCTTTAATTTTCTTCATCGCTTTTTCCAAATTTTCCATTGATGTTGCATAAGAGACTCTGAAAAAACCCTCTAAACCAAACGCAGAACCTTGAACTACAGCGATACCGTAATTTTCTAAAAGTGACTGAACGAAATCTGAGTCGTTTTCAATTTTTTTTCCTGCTTTATCTTTTTTTCCTATTAATTTTTTACAATTCGGAAATACATAAAATGCTCCTTGCGGATTTAAACAATTAATTCCGTCAATTGAGTTTAATGAATTTACAACAAAATCTCGCCTTTCTTGAAATGCTTTAGATCTTATTGAAATAAAATCTTGTTTACCGTTGAGAGCTTCTACAGCGGCTGCTTGACTAATTGATGAAGGGTTTGTTGTTGATTGAGATTGAATTTTAGCTATTGCTTTAATAACATCTTTAGGACCTCCGGCATACCCAATTCTCCACCCTGTCATTGCATATGATTTACTTACACCATTCATTGTTACAACTCTACTTTTGAGCTCCGGAACTTGCGCAAGTGTAAAAAATTTTAATCCATCATAGGTAACATGTTCGTAAATATCATCACTTAAAATATTTACATGTGGTTTTCTTTTCAAAACTTGAGACAAATTTTTAAGCTCTTGTTCAGAATAACATGCTCCTGTTGGATTTGATGGTGAATTCAAAATTAACCACTTAGTGTTATTATTTATTTTGCTTTCAAGATCTTTGGCAGTCAATTTGAAACTCTGTTCTTCTGAACATTCAATTACGATTGGACTTCCTCCTGCTAATAGAACTATATCTGGATAAGAAACCCAATAAGGTGCCGGAATTAAAACTTCATCACCCTTATTTAGAGTTGCCATCATCAAATTATAGATTACATGCTTGCCACCGGCGCCAACTGTTATTTCATCAGTTTTATAACTAAGGTTGTTTTCTCTTTTAAATTTATTTATAATTGCTTCTTTTAGTAAAGGTGTCCCATCTACGGCTGTATATTTAGTATCTCCTTTTTTAATAGCCTCAATAGCTGCTTCTTTGATATTATCAGGTGTATCAAAATCTGGTTCGCCAGCACCTAGCCCAATAACGTCCTTTCCTGCAGCTTTGAGTTCTCTTGCTTTTTGGGTAACTGCTAAGGTTGGAGAGGGTTTTATTCTTTTTAAGCTATCAGATATAATGCTCATTGAAATATAATTTTTATTTTATTACTTTGTTTATTATATGCAAAATACATATCAAGATTTAATTACAGATTTAGAGGGAAAAAAACCAGAAATTAGCGGCAAACTAGAAGGTGGTAAAAAGTTTAAAATTAAATCAGATTTTAAGCCAGCTGGAGATCAGCCTGAAGCAATAAAAAAACTTGTTGGTGGTGCTAATAAAGACCAATTTAATCAAGTTTTACTTGGGGTAACTGGCTCTGGAAAAACATTCACAATGGCTAAGGTAATTGAAGCAACTAATAGACCAGCATTAATTCTGGCACCAAATAAAACGTTAGCAGCTCAGCTCTACGGTGAGATGAAAAGTTTTTTCCCAGATAATGCAGTTGAATATTTTGTATCTTACTATGATTACTATACGCCTGAAGCATATGTGCCTCGGTCCGATACATACATTGAAAAAGAAGCATCAATTAATGAACAAATTGATAGAATGAGACACTCGGCTACAAGGTCTCTTCTTGAGAGAGATGATGTTTTAATAGTAGCAAGTGTTTCTTGTATTTATGGATTAGGCTCAGTTGAAGCTTATAGCAAGATGACATTAACACTTCAGAAAAATTATGATTATAATCGAGAAAAAATAATTAAATCTCTAATTAGTTTACAATATAAAAGAAATGATCAAAATTTTCACAGAGGAACTTTCAGAGTTAGAGGAGAGTATTTAGAAATATTTCCTTCGCATCTTGAAGATAGAGCGTGGAGATTAAGTCTATTCGGGGATAAATTAGAGAAAATCGAAGAGTTTGATCCTTTAACTGGCGATCAAGTTAGAGAACTAAGTCTAATCAAAATTTATGCTAACAGCCATTACATTACCCCCAAACCAACAGTAGAACAGGCAATAATCAATATAAGAAAAGAATTAGAAATCACTCTTAAAAAACATAAAGAAGAAAATAAATTATTAGAGGCACAAAGATTGGAAGAGAGAACTAAATTTGACTTAGAGATGATTGAAGCAACAGGTACTTGCGCAGGTATAGAAAATTACTCAAGATTTCTTTCTGGAAGAAAACCAGGAGAACCACCACCTACACTCTTCGAATACTTTCCTGATAACACTTTAGTATTTGTTGATGAATCGCATGTGACTGTTCCTCAGCTAAATGGAATGTTCAAAGGAGATAGATCGAGAAAAAGTACTCTTGCAGAATATGGTTTTAGATTGCCATCTTGTATGGATAACCGACCCCTCAAATTTGAAGAATGGGATCTCATGAGAACCCAAACAGTTTTTGTTTCTGCAACACCAGGTCCGTGGGAGATTGGGCAAACTAAAGGCAAATTTGTTGAACAAGTAATTAGACCTACTGGCCTTATTGATCCTGAAGTCGAAATAAGACCTGCAAAAACTCAAGTGGATGATTTAATGCACGAGTGTAAAAATGTTGTTGAAAAAAATCATCGTGTTCTTGTTACAACTTTAACAAAAAAAATGGCAGAAGATCTGACAGAATATTTACACGAGAATGGAATTAAAGTTAGATACCTACATTCTGACATAGACACACTAGAAAGAATAGAAATTATGAGAGATCTAAGAATGGGTGTGTTCGACGTTTTGGTTGGAATTAATCTTTTAAGAGAGGGTCTAGATATACCTGAATGTGCTTTAGTAGGTATTCTTGATGCAGATAAAGAAGGATTTTTAAGATCTGAGACATCTTTAATTCAAACTATTGGAAGAGCAGCTAGAAATGTTGAAGGAAAAGTAATTCTATATGCGGATAAAGAAACGAAGAGTATTAAAAAAGCAATTAAAGAAACTGATAGACGAAGACAAATTCAGCTGGATTATAATAAAAAAAATAAGATAGATGCAAAATCTGTCAAAAAAGAAATTAGTGATATTTTAGAGAGTGTATATGAGAAAGATTATGTAAAAATCAGCGAGGGCTCAAATATAGGCGGAAACTTAAAAAAACATCTTAAAGGTCTCAATAAGAAAATGAAAGAAGCTGCTTCAAATTTGGAGTTTGAGGAAGCTGCTAAAATAAGAGATGAAATTAGAAAACTTGAAACTACAGAGCTAGAAATTACTTTAAATCCAAAAATTAGACAGTACGATGTTAAGAATAAACTCTATCCAAAAGGACGTTCTACAATGGGAATGCCAGGTACAAAAGTAACAAAAAAACGAGATAAAAAATGGAAGCACAAAAGATAATTATAACAGGTGGAGCAACAAGAATTGGTGCAGCAATTGCTGAAAAATTATCTGGTCCGAATAAAGAAATTATAATTCATTTTAATAAATCAAAATCAAAAGCTGAAAGTTTAAAAAAGAAATTATCAAAAAATGGAACAATAATTTATTTGATTAAAGGTGATCTTAGTGTTGAAAAAGATGTGAACAAAATCATCAAATTTTCTAAATCAAAGCTGAAATACTTTGACTGTTTAATTAACAACGCTTCATTATTCGAAAATGATAAGCTGGAAAATTTTACAACAGACAGTTGGGGCAAACATTTGAGAACAAACTTAAGAACACCAGCACTTTTATCGAAAGAATTTTCTAAAAATATAAGAGGAAAAAATAATAATATTATTAATATTATTGATCAAAGAGTTTTTAAATTAACCCCCTATTTTTTTTCATACACCATAAGCAAAACTGGTCTTTACACCTTAACAAAAACTAGCGCTATGAGTCTTGCTCCAAATGTCAGAGTTAATGGTATAGCGCCTGGTCCTACATTAAAGAATAAAAGACAATCTGAAAAACACTTTAAAAAGCAATACATGGCAACACCTTTAAAAAGACAAGTTGATGTCGAACAAATCTGCGATGCTGTTGACTTTTTTATTAAAAATAGATCTATTACTGGCCAAGTAATATCAATAGATAGTGGTCAAAGTTTAAACTGGCAAACACCTGATATTCTGGGAGGAAAAGAATGAAAAAAATATTATTAATAATTGTTATATTAATATTTACTACAAATGTTTATGCGAATTCAAAAGAAACTATAAAAAAAGATGGTTTTGTAATACCTACAAATAAGTGGAGAGATAAAATTAAAATTGATGAAAATTTTGAAGTAAGTAACCCTAAAGATAAAATAATAGTAATATACAATCATGGTTCAGACGGAAACGATGTAAAACTGAAAGATTGCTTCTGGAGGTCAGAGCTTAGAAATATGGCTCAGCTAGCTGGTGATAAAATAAATGGTAAAGAAATTATGGTTTATATTCACTGCCAAGGTCAACTCGAAGGTGATTTAGGTGCTAAGTTAGGAAAAATAGGAATGTGGATGAAAAAATGGGAAGGACCTTATCCAGGAACTTCAAAAATGGATCGAAGAGTTGAGGGTAATTTAGAAGTTATTAAAAAATTTGTTAACATGGGAGTACCAAAAAAACAAATTTTTATGTCAGGCCACTCTTGTGGAGGATGGGCAACACTAAGATTAACAGCAAAATATATAAATGAGTTAGGTGGAGGGATATCATTAATGCCTGCATGTTTTTGGAATTTATCTAAAAAATATAAAGTTAAAAAAGTTGGCTATGAAAAAGCTATGGAAAAATTTCATAAAAAATATCCTGGTATGGCTCAATGGAGACAAGATCAAATTGACATAATTAAAAAGGGAAATGCACCAGTTTTAATTTTTACACATCCTATGGATCCATTTGAAGGCCTGACATCTGATTGGATGGACAAAGTTCCAAATTTTAAAAGAATAGTTGTCTCTGAAAAGAAAAAAATTAATGGTAAAAAATGTAAAATTGCAGGATCAAATTGGGAAGAACCAGTAAAAAATGCTCATACAATAGATTGGGCTGATTGTTTTATGCATTATCACCCACTAATTAAAGAATATATGGCTTCAAGAATAAAATAAATGAAAAAAAATAATTTAAAAGTTGTAAAGATTGATAAAAATAAAACTTTATTTAATTACGAGAAAAAAGTCTTAATTAAAGAATTAATTTTAAGTTTAACTTTAGGTTACTATAACTTTGAGAAAGAAAAACCGCAAAAAGTTAAATTTAGTTTAGAGGCAAACTACCAAGATAAAAAGCCTACAAATGATAAAGATTTAAAATCTATAGTTAATTATGACAAACTGGTCAAATTAATAAAAAAATTAACTAAAAATAAACATTATAATTTTTTAGAAACTCTTGCAGAAGATGTATTTGATGAAATGTTTAAAGATAAAAGGATTGATAAAATTTCACTTCAAATTGAGAAACTTGAAATAATCAAAGATTGTACTTCTGTAGGTATTCAAATTTCAAAAAAAAGAAGTCATGAAAAACATTGAAGTCGGAAAAGAAGTTATAAAAAAAGAATTACCTATTATTCCAAAACTTCCTGGAATTTATAGAATGTTGAACGAAAAAAATGAAATTCTATATATTGGCAAAGCTAAAAATATTCCCAACAGGCTTAAATCCTACGTATCTGAAAAAAATCATATAATCAGAACTGAGAGAATGTTATCTCAGACCAGAAAAATTGAAATAACTACTACTTCAAACGAAAGTGAAGCTCTGCTCTTAGAAGCTAACTTAATCAAAAAACATAAACCAAAATTTAATATTCTTCTTAGAGATGATAAGTCATTCCCTTTTATTTATATAGGTAATAAAGATAAGTGGCCACAAATTACAAAACATAGAGGTAAAAAGAATAAAGATGGTTTTTATTTTGGACCTTTTGCTTCAGCAGGTTCAGCAAACTGGACCATTAAAATGATACAAAAAATATTCCAACTTAGAGTGTGTGACGATACAGTTTTTAAAAAAAGAGAGAGACCTTGCATTTTGTATCAAATTAAAAGATGCTCAGGACCTTGCGTTGGCTATATTGAAAAACTGGAGTATACAAAAACAGTTAATAATGCAATTGAGTTTGTTTCAGGAAAATCTAGAAAGATTCAAAAAAGTCTTTCTGATCAAATGGAAAAGGCAAGTGAAGATTTAGATTTTGAAAAGGCTGTAATATTAAGGGATAGAATTAAATCATTAAATATAATTCAGTCATCACAAAGAGTAAATGAAGCAAATCTAGTTGAGGCAGATGTTATTGCGGGTTTCAAAGAGTCTGGAAAAACTTGTATTCAAGTGTTTTTTTACAGATCGAAGCAAAATTGGGGCAATCAAGCATTTTTTCCAAAACATGATCCAGATGATCAACTAGAAGAAATTATTAATTCCTTTGTTGCACAATTCTATGAAAATAAAAGTGTACCTCAAACATTAATTTTAAGCCACCAAATCAAAGAAAAAGAATTATTGGAAAAAACTTTTTCAAAAAAAGAAAATAAAAATGTTTCTATCTCTATTGCAAAGAAAGGTACAAAATTAAAAATTGTAGAGCTAGCATTAAAAAATGCTAAGGATAGTTTAAATCGTAAAATTTATGAAAGTCAGAATAACAAGAACTTTTTTGAGGAAATTGCACAAAAATTTAATTTACACTCAAATATAAGTCTTATTGAAGTTTACGATAATAGCCATATGCAAGGAACTAATAGCGTCGGAGCTTTAATTACTTATGGAGAAGAGGGTTTTGTAAAAAAAAGATATAGAAAATTTAATATTAAAGTTCAAAAAAACGAGCAAGATGATTATGGAATGATTAAAGAGGTTTTGACCAGAAGATTTAAAAGAGCAATGCAAGAAAAAGATAATTACTTATCATTCCCCGATTTAGTTTTAATAGATGGGGGAAAAGGTCAGTATTCTAGCGCTAGAGAGACATTAAATGAATTAGGATTATACGATATTCCAGTTGTTGCGATAGCTAAAGGTAAATTTAGAAACAGTGGAAATGAGACTTTTTTCCATAATGGAAAAGAATTTAAATTTGAAAAAAATGAGCCAACTTTATTCTTTTTACAAAGAATAAGAGATGAAGCTCACAGGTTTGCGGTAAGCGCGCATAGAGTTAGAAGAAAAAAGGGCCTAAGCAAATCTCTTCTGGATCAAATTGAAGGTATTGGATCAATAAGAAAAAGATCACTTTTAAACCATTTTGGCTCCGCAAGAGCTGTAGAGTCTGCAAGCCTAGATGAGATAAAGTCTGTTGATGGCGTAGAAGAGAAAGTTGCAAAAAAAATATATAATTTTTTCCACGAATGAAAATCAAAATTCCAAATTATTTAACTATCGGAAGAATAATCATTGTTCCAATTTTTGTTTTTACATTTTATTTACCTGGTTTTTATGGTGATTTGTTACCTTTCGCTTTATTTGTAATTGCATCATTTACTGACTTTTTAGATGGATTATTAGCAAGAATGTTTAAAGAGGAATCTAAACTTGGGGAATTGCTAGACCCGATAGCAGATAAAATTATTGTTGCTACAGCTTTAATATTATTAGTAATGAATGAAACGATTAAAAATTACGAGGTCATCGCTGCAATAATTATTTTGACAAGAGAAATATTAATTTCAGGATTAAGGGAATTTTTAGCAAAAGGAAAAGTTAAAATGCCTGTATCAACTTTAGCTAAATATAAAACATTTTTACAAATGTTTTCTATTTCTCTATTATTGACAGGTGAAACTGGGAATAAAATTATCAATTTTCAAGATTATAACGCTCAAACAATTGGTATAATTTTATTATGGTTGTCAGCTTTTTTAACTTTGTATACTGGTTATGAATATCTAAGGAAGGGTATTGATCATGCGATTTCAGAGGATAATAAAGATTAGGCTGCTCTTTTTTTTCTTACAAGACTA
Organism: uncultured Pelagibacteraceae bacterium; assembly: GCA_902515985.1. Taxonomy (GTDB): domain Bacteria; phylum Pseudomonadota; class Alphaproteobacteria; order Pelagibacterales; family Pelagibacteraceae; genus Pelagibacter. The sequence goes on along the minus strand of CABXWY010000002.1, from coordinate 30,625 downwards.
TCATAACTAGATGACAAATCTAAAATACTTTCACAAACTTTATAATCATATTTATCTATTTTTGAGATAGGGGTAACTTCTGCAGCAGTTCCAGTAAGAAAACAACCAGTAAAATTAGGAAGTTCACTTGGTGAAATTTTTCTCTCATGAACTTTCATATTTTTTGACTTTGCGAGTTCAATAACCGTTCTTCTTGTTATTCCATCTAAAAATGAATCTGGAATAGGTGTATGAAATTCATTACTGCTATCTTTAAAAAAAATATTAGCACCTGTGGCCTCGGCGATATTTCCTTCATGATCTAACATTAACGAGTCTGTAAAACCATCTCTCTCTGCCTCATGTTTTGATAAGGTGTTTATCATGTATAGGCCTGAAGCTTTACTATCCCAAGGTATTGTATCTGGCCCAGGCTTTTTCCATTTTGAAATATTTAGTTTTATACCTTCAGTTTTAAGCTTAGGGTCGAAGTAAGTTCCCCATTCCCAAGCTGCGATAGCAACATGTATTTTTGTATGTTGTGCTGAGATTGCCATCATTTCACTTCCTCTCCAGGCAAAAGGTCTTATATAACCATTTTGAACATTTTGAGCTACAACTGTTTTTTTGGTTGCTAAATTTATTTCTTTCTCTTCGTATGGAATATCCATTCCTAATCTCTTTGCTGAATGAAAAAATCTCTCTGTATGCTCCTCTAGCTTAAATATTTCTCCGTCGTACACTCTCAATCCTTCAAACACACAACTTGCGTAATGCAGACCATGGCTTAAAACATGAAGTTTTACATCTTGCCAATCAATAAGTTGGTCATTGTACCAAATTTTTCCATCTCTTTTATCAAAAGGTATCATTAGATTTTATTTTCCAAAAAAATATCTTTGTATATATAATATGTCAATATAACTTACCAATATGAAAGACCTTTTGTACTTAAAAGACGAACAATTGAAAGAGTTTATAGAAGAATTATTCATAAGCTATAGAGAGTCCTTTGGTGATGCCAAAAAAACGCTTGATAAGTATTCCTTAGGTATTGCTCATCATAAAGTAATACATATTATCTCAATTCACCACGGTATTACTATATCAAATCTCCTTAAGAAATTAAAAGTAACAAAACAAAGTTTGAATAGAATTCTTAATGATTTGATAAAATTTAATTTTATATCATTTGTTAAGGATGAGAGAGACTCACGAATGAAACACGTACATCTTACAAAAAAGGGTGAGGAAGTTTTTAATGAAATATTTTCCTCCCAAAAAAAAAGAATTTATAATGCATTAATAAAATCTTCTTCATTAGAAGTTAATAATTTTAAAAGTGTTCTAAAAAAAATAATAAATGAATAATTTTGATGCTCATATACTGGTTGTTGATGATGATGATGGAATCAGAGATTTAGTAAAAAAATACCTCAATGAAAATAATTTTTTAATTACCACAGCTAAAAATGCTGAGGATGCATTTGAAAAAATTAATATAATTAAATTTGATCTAATAATCCTAGATATTATGATGCCAGGAAAAACAGGTTTGCAATTCTTATCTGAAAATAGAAAAAAAATTCTTACCCCAGTAATTTTACTTACAGCCAAGGGTGAGCCTAAAGAAAGAATAGAAGGTTTGGAATTTGGTGCTGATGATTATTTGCCAAAGCCATTTGAACCAAAGGAATTAATTTTGAGAATTAGAAATATATTAAGCAAGACCAAAAAGCATGATTCTAAAAGAGTAATTGAATTTGATAATATTAAAATTGATTTAAATAAGTTAATAATACATAAGAACGAGGAAGAGTTTAAAATCAATAATACTGAAAAAATAATATTAGAAAAAATGATTAACTCTCCTGGAGAATCATTTTCAAGAGATTATATAGGAAACTTAATTGATGTAGATAAAGAAAGATCTATTGATGTTATAATTACTCGATTAAGAAAAAAAATAGAATTAGATCCAAAAAATCCAAAATATCTTCAAACAATAAGGGGAACTGGTTATGTCCTTTGGATTGAATAAATTTTTAAAAAATCTTTTACCAAAACAATTATTTTATCGTGCTTTACTAATTGTTGCAGCTCCTATTATAATTCTTCAAATAATAATATCTTTTGTTTTTTTTGATAGTCTATGGATTAAAACAAACAAAGGAATGACAAGAGCCTTGATAGGTGAAATAAAATTTTTCATTGAGGCTTATGATAATGAACAATATAATAAAGATTCATTAGCAAAACTTTTTTCTGATACTCAAAATATAAAAGCAATTTATGTTCCACATAAAATGATGCCTAAGGAAGATCTCGAGAGATGGTTTAGTCCAATGGATAGATCTTTAAGAAGAGAGCTTAAATCAAAATTTACCAATTACTGGTTTGACACAACAACCTTTAAAGAAAACATAGATCTTAAAATAAAATATTTAAATGGTTATTTTCAATTTGAAGTGCCAAAAAATAGGATTGTAAATACGTCTGCAAGAATTTTTGCTTTATGGATTACTTTGCCAGCCTTTTTATTAATTGCAATTGCACTTATATTTCTTAAAAATCAAACAAGGCCTATTATTAACCTAGCAAGAGCATCTGAGAAATTTGGAAGGGGTGAAGATGTTGGAGAATACAGACCATCAGGTGCATTAGAAATTAGACAAGCTGGATATGAGTTTGAAAGAATGAGAAAGAGACTAATTCGACAACTTAATCAGAGATCAGAAATGTTATCAGGTATAAGTCATGATTTAAGAACACCACTTACAAGAATAAAACTACAACTAGCTTTTATAAAAGATAAAGAATTATCAAATAAATTATCTGAGGATGTTATTGAAATGGAAAAAATGCTTAACGAGTATCTACAATTTTCAAAAAATAGATCAAGTGAAAAAGGAGAAAAATTTAATTTATCAAAACTTTTAATCGATACAATTATAAAATATAATAATAAAAATATCTCGACCGAGTTAGAAGAAAATATTTTATTTCATGGGAAGAAAAGCCTTATTAATAGATGTATTTCAAATATATTAGATAACAGTTTAAAATATGGAAAAATAGTTAAAGTAAAATTAAAAAAGAGCAATAATAATATAATTTTATTAATTGATGATGATGGGCCAGGTATACCAAAAAATGAATATGAAAATGTTTTCAAACCGTTCTATAAAATAGATAAAAGTAGAAGTGGGTCAAAATCTAGTGTTGGTTTAGGAATGTCTATAACTTCTGATATTATCCAGTCGCATGGTGGTAATATAAAATTAGACAAATCAATTCTAAACGGATTACAGGTAAGAATATATTTACCTTTTTAGTTTTTTTAACTTTTTTTTATTTTTTGGAGAATTTATTTTTTCTAGATTTTCTACTCTTTTTTTCAAAATTTCGAACTCTTCTTTGGTTGGAAGTTGAAGTTTCAATATAATTTCATCTTTTTTGGACTTGAGTAGGTTTAAAATCTCACTGTTTAAATCTTTATAAGAAATTAGTCCTTGCTCAAATAATTTTGCAAGTTTATCTGTTATAAATTTTGATTTTGACATACAAAGCTAATTAAAAATAATATATTCTTACATCTATTTTTTTAAAATGTTTACTAATAATTTTGACCCAGTTGCACTTAATTTGTTTGCTTTTGAAATTAGATGGTACTCTTTATCTTATATTTTTGGCATTTTACTTGGCTGGTTTTACTGTAAAAATTTTTTAATAAAAGATAAAAATATTTCAACACTTTTTGATGACTTAATAACATATTTGATAATTGGAATAGTCCTTGGAGGTAGGATTGGCTATATTTTATTTTATAATCTAAAATATTATTTTAATAACCTTTATGAAATTTTTTTTATTTGGGAGGGAGGTATGTCGTTTCATGGAGGTTTAATTGGTATTTTTATAGCTACATATCTTTTCAGCAAAAAACATAAAATAAATAAGTACGTTTTTTTAGATTTAATATCTATATCTGCACCTATTGGAATTTTTTTGGGAAGAATTGCTAATTTTATTAATGGAGAACTTATTGGAAAACCTACTAATGGAAATTGGGGTGTAGTTTTTACTGAGATAGACAATGTACCAAGGCATCCCTCGCAGTTATACGAATGTATTTTAGAGGGAATTATTTTGTTTATACTATTAAACTTAATTTTTTTTAAAAAAAATTATAAAATTGGAACAACATCTTTTGCATTTCTATTTTTTTATGGAATATTTAGATTTATCTCAGAAATATTTAGAGAGCCAGATACTCACCTTGGGTACATAATTGGGTCATACAGCATGGGCATGTTATTAAGTTTGGCAATGGTATTTATCAGCATAATTCTTTTTTATAAAATAAATGAAACAAAAGCTTAAAAAATTAGGAATCCAACTAAACAAGAAAATTCCAATTGATGAGTTTTTAGAAAAAACTTTATATGAACCAAATTCTGGTTATTATAATAATAGAATGCCATTCGGTAACAGAGGTGATTTTGTAACTTCACCAACAATTTCAAATTTATTTTCTGAAATTATAGGAATTTGGATTATATCTACTTGGGAGAAGCTGGAAAAACCAAAAATATTTAATTTAATAGAACTTGGACCTGGAGATGGAAGCTTAATAAAAATACTATTTGAAACATTTAGAAAGTTTCCTGAGTTTAATAAAGCAGTAAAAATATTTTTATATGAGAAAAGTAATTTATTAAGAAGTATTCAAAAAAATAAACTAAAAAATAAGAATATAAAATGGATTGAAAGTTTTAGCCAAATAAAAAAAGGTCCAGTAATTTTTATTGGAAATGAATTTTTTGATGCAATTCCGATTAAACAGTTTTCACAAAAAAATAGAAAAATTTCAGAAAAATGTTATATGGTAAGCAACCAAGGTTTAAAGGAAACTTATAAAAAAGCATCGCCCAAAGATATTTCTTGGATAAGATCTTTTAAAGCTTTAAAAAAACAAAATTTTATTGAATATCCAAAATTAGGATTTATCGAATTAGATAAGATTGTAAAAAAAATTTCAAGACATTCTGGAGGAATTTTGCTTATTGACTACGGTTATTTGATTCCTTTTAATGAAAATACCTTACAGGCTGTGATGAAAAATAAAAAAGTTAAAATGAACAACTTGCTTAATTTTATAGGAAAAGCTGATATCACTTATCTAGTTAATTTTAAACTTTTAAAAGAATATTTTAAAAAAAAAAACTTAAAAGTAGAAAATATAGTGACGCAAAAATTTTTTTTAGAAAAAATGGGCATACTTAAAAGGGCAGAAATTCTTGAAAGAAACATGGATGACCAGCAAAAAAATAATATGTTTTTAATTCTTAAAAGACTTTTACATAAAGATTTAATGGGTGAGTTATTCAAAGTAATTTTTGCTTTTAAATCAAAAAAAAGTAATTTTTTGGGATTTAACTAATGCTTTTTTCAAAAAAGTTACTCAAGGAGACGGATATTAGACACTGCTTCTTTAACCGATTGGGCGGTAAATCTAAAGGAATTTATAAAAGTTTAAATTGTGGAAAAGGTTCATTAGATAATAAAAAATATGTTAATAAAAATTTAATTATTGCTAGTAAAAAAATTAGCAAGTCTTATAAAAAACTAGTTTTGCTTAATCAAATTCACAGTAATAAATATTTTTTTATTAAAGATTTTAATTTAAAGAAAAATAAACTTACTGGTGATGCGTTAATAACAAATAAAAGAAAAGTAATCCTTGGAGTTTTAACTGCTGATTGTGTTCCTATATTAATCTTCGATAAAAAGCTCAAAATAATTTCTGCGATTCACGCGGGTTGGAAAGGTGCGTATAAAGGTATAATAAAAAGAGTGGTGGATCATTTAATTAAAAAAGGTAGCGAATCAAAAAACCTTATTGCTGCAATTGGTCCTTGCATATCTCAAAAAAATTATGAAGTAAGAAACGATTTTGAAAGAAAGTTTTTAAAACAAGGTCAAAGAAATAAATTTTTTTTTAGAAAAATTAATAAAAAAACATATTTTAGCCTTAATAAATATGTAAATCATCAATTGAAAAGTTTTGGGGTAAAGAAAATAGATATAATTGATCAAGATACTTATAATCAAAAAAATAATTTCTTTAGTGCGAGAAGATCTAGGCATAAAAAAGAAAATGATTATGGTAGAAATATATCATTAATTATGATTAACTAGGTGCTTTCAATGAAACTATTAACTGGAAACAGTAACAAACATTTAAGTCAAAAGATTTCAAAATTCCTTAAAACAAAACTAGTAAATTCAAATATAAGAAAATTCTCTGATGGAGAGATTTATGTGGAGATAAACGAAAATATAAGAGGAAATAATATTTTTATTATTCAATCTATATCCTCTCCTGCAAATGATAATTTATTAGAAATGTTGCTGTGCATTGATGCATTAAAAAGATCTTCAGCAAAAAATATAACTGCTGTAATTCCTTACTTTGGATATGCAAGACAAGATAGGAAAGTTGTACCCAGAACATCGATATCTGCAAAATTAATTTCAAATTTAATTACAAAGGCTGGAGCAGATAGAGTTGTAACAGTAGATTTGCATGCTGGACAAATTCAAGGGTTTTTTGACATACCAGTGGATAATCTTTATGCTACCCCAATATTTTACCGACATATTAAAAAAAATCTAAAAATCAGTAATTTAGTTTGTGTTTCACCAGATGTTGGTGGTGTAGCAAGAACAAGAGGGTTGAGTAAGTTGCTAAACGTTAACCTTGCAATAGTAGATAAAAGAAGACCAGCGCCAGGACAGTCAGAAGTTATGAACATAATTGGAAATGTAAAAAACAAAATTTGTATAATAGTAGATGATATTATTGACTCAGGAGGAACAATTGTTAATGCAGCCAAAATGCTAAAATCGAGAGGGGCAAAAGAAATTCATGTTTATATTACTCATGGTGTATTAAGTGGAGATGCTGTTAAAAAAATTAAAAATTCTCCTATTAAAAACTTAGTAATTACGGATACCATAGATAATTCAAAAAAAATAAATAATGCAAAGAACATTCAAGTTTTAAGTATTTCCAATCTTCTTGGTGAGGCTCTTAAAAGAATATCAAACTCTACTTCGGTCTCAGATTTATTTAAATAATTCTCTTGTTTTATATATGAACTTGGGTTAAAACACCTAACTTTTATGAATACTTTAGAAGCCAACATTAGAGACACTAAGACAAGAGGTGAGTTAAATACTCTAAGATCTAAGGGAAATGTTCCTGCGGTGGTTTATGGGGGTGAGGATAAAAATCAAAATATATCTGTATCAAAAAAAATATTAATAAATTTATTAGAGAAAGATAATTTTTTATCAAATATAATTAATTTAAAGATTGAAGGTAAGGATCTGAATGTTTTACCGAGAGAAGTAAAGTTTGATATACTTTCAGATGAGCCAACACATGTTGATTTTTTTAGAATAGTAAAAGGGGGTAAGGTAGTTTTACAAATACCAGTTAAATTTATTAATAGCGACAAATCCCCAGGACTAAAAAGAGGTGGTGTACTGAATATAGTAAGAAGAAAAGTGGAATTAAAATGTCCAACAGAAAATATTCCAAATGAGCTAGTGGTGGATTTGGAAGGGGTAGATATTGGTCAAAGTTTTAAAATATCCTCTATTAAACTTCCAGAAAATGTTCACCCAACTATACAAGGCAGAGACTTCGTTGTTGCGACACTTGCAGCACCTACAGTAATAAAAGAACCTGAAAAACCAGCTGAGGCTGCAGAGGGTGCAGAAGCAACCGGAGAGGAAGGTGCCGCGCAAGCTACTGAAGGCACAGAGGGAGAAGGCAAAACACCTCCAGGAGATACATCTAAATCTGAAAAAAAAGATGATGCGAAAAAGGGAGATGATAAAAAATCTCAACCAGAAAAAAAATAATTAAGCTGAAAAACTTTTGATAAAATAATCATGTTACTTTTTGTAGGACTTGGTAACCCAACACCAAATAGCGAAAATAATCGACATAACATCGGATTTAAGATTATAGATGCCATAAACCAAAAATTTGGACTATCAAAGCAAAAACCAAAGTTTAAAGGATTACTTACAACCGGTACAATTAATGGAATAAAAATTTATGCAATTAAACCTTTAACTTTTATGAATAATTCAGGTATTTGTATAAGAGAGTTGATTGAGTATTTTAAAATTGAGGCAGAAAATGTAATAGTTTTTCATGATGATCTGGATATAGACTTTGGGAAAATAAAAACTAAGTTTGGAGGATCGAGCGCAGGACATAACGGCATTGCATCTATAGATAAATTTATTGGAAAAGACTATTCAAGAGTAAGAATTGGGATTGGACACCCAAAACATAATACTGAAGTATCAGATCATGTTTTAGAAGATTTTAATGAAGACGAGAAGGAAGAACTATCTTCAATCACTAAAAATATAACCGACTCCTTATCAATTCTTATTGATAGAAAATTAGATTTATTTTCAAGCACAGTAAATAATAAATAGATGGGTTTTAAATGCGGTATTGTTGGTTTGCCAAATGTCGGTAAATCTACTCTATTTAATGCATTAACAAACTCATCTAAAGCTCAAGCTGAAAATTTTCCATTTTGTACCATTGATCCAAATATTGGGGTAGTGCCTGTTCCAGATGAAAGATTGGACAAACTATCGAAAATTTCTAATTCTAAAAAAAAAATCAATACAACAATATCGTTCGTTGATATAGCAGGTCTTGTAAAGGGTGCATCTAAAGGAGAAGGTTTAGGAAATAAGTTCTTATCACATATAAGGGAAGTTGATGCAATTATACATATGATAAGATGTTTTGACTCAGATGATATTCAAAATGTCAATTTAGGCGTTGATCCAATAAGAGATTTAGAAATAATCGAAACTGAAATGATGTTGGCTGATATTGAATCTTTACAAAAGAGATTAGATAGAAAAAATAAAAAAAATATTGATGAAAAGATGCAAAAAGTATTAGAAAAAGCATTCGAAAGGCTTAATAATGGTAAAGATTTATCTGAATTAGTTAATGATTTTGATGAAAAAATAATAAATCAAACTGGATTACTATCAATAAAACCTAAGATTTATGTATGTAATGTAGATGAAAAAAGTCTAAATAACGGGAACAATTATACTATTAGTTTTATTAATAAATTTGGCTCTAATAATACAATAATTATTTCTGCAGATATAGAAAATCAAATTAATCAGTTTGAAAAAGGAGAGAAAAAAAATTATATGAATATGATTGATCTTAAAGAAACAGGTCTTAATAAGCTGATTAGTAAAGGATATAATATTTTAAATTTAGAAACCTTTTTCACCTCAGGCCCAGAGGAAACTAGAGCATGGACAATTAAAAAAAACTGTAATGCTCCTAATGCTGCTGGTGAGATACATACAGATTTTGAGAAAGGTTTTATTAGAGCTGAAACTGTTTCTTATGAGGATTTTGTTAGAAATGGTGGATGGCTGAACTCAAAGAATAACGGGAATATGAGATTAGAAGGTAAAGAATATATTATTAAAGATGGTGATGTCTTAAACTTTAGATTCAACACGTGACCAAATTTTTTTCATACTAAAGTAAACTAAAATTGTGATTATAATTAAATAAATAATTGCTCTAAATCCAATTTTGTGTCTTTCCTCTAGATGTGGTTCTGCAGCCCAAGAAAGAAAGGTTGTAACATCTCTCGCCATTTGTTCTTCAGTTGCTTGGGTTCCATCAGCATATTCAACTATACCCTCAGATATAGGGTTTGACATTTTAATTTTATTGCCTGCCATATACTTGTTGTAATAAACTCCATCATCTAAAGAAAAACCCTCTGGTGGTTGATCATATCCAAGTAGTAAAGAATATATGTAATCCGCGCCCCCTTTTCTTGCTTTTACAAGGACTGACATATCTGGAGGGTATGCACCTCCATTTGATGCTGCTGCTTCTTTGTCATTAGCATAAGGACTGACAAAATTATCAGATGGTCTAGCAGGTCTATCAAACATCTCTCCATCATCATTTGGTCCATCTTTTACTTCAAATTGCGAAGCTATAATTTTCACCTGTTCTGCGCTAAATTCTGGACCGCCTGGTTGTGATAGATTTCTATAGCTCAAATGTTTCATTGAATGGCAAGAAGCACAAACTTCTGTATATACCTGGTACCCTCTTTGCAAGGATGCTCTATCAAAAGTTCCAAAAAATCCTTTAAAACTCCAGCCAGGACTCATTGGCTCAGCTGCTTTCTCAGCAGAAAAGGAGTTAATACTTGTTAAATTGGAAATAGTAAAAAAAAAAAAAATAATTACAAATTTTTTCATAATTTATCTTTTCTTTGCCTTACTACAGAAGGGCTAACTGATCCACCTAGAACAGGTTCTGTGATGCTTAATGGTACATCCAGAACTTTTTCTTTTCTGCTTAATATTGGTAAAATTATTAAAAAATGTGCAAAATAATATGCAGTAGCAACTCTTGCTACTAAAAGATAAATTCCTTCTGCAGGCATTGCTCCTACATATCCAAGTATTAAAACGTCAGCTACAAGGAACCAGTAGAATTGTTTATATAATGGTCTAAAAATAGCTGATCTTGTTTTTGCAGTATCAAGCCACGGAAGTATTACTAAAATAAATAAAGCACCAAACATAGCAATCACACCTAAAAGTTTATCAGGTACAGATCTTAAAATCGCATAAAAAGGAAGTAGATACCATTCCGGAACAATATGTGCCGGCGTAACCATTGGATTCGCCTCAATGTAATTGTCAGCGTGACCAAGAATATTTGGTGAGTAAAAAACAAAGAAAGCAAAAACTATTAAGAAAATTAATAACGCAAATAAATCTTTAATAACAATGTATGGGTGAAAAGGAACAGTATCTTTAGAAGGTTTTTTTAAATCAATACCAATTGGATTATTGTTACCTGGTACGTGAAGCGCCCAAATATGAAGTACTACAAGACCTAGGATCAAAAATGGAATTAAGTAATGTAAGCTAAAAAAACGAGTCAAAGTGGGATTATCTACTGAATAGCCTCCCCATAACCATGTAACTATACTTTCGCCAACCAAAGGAATCGCACTAAAAAGATTTGTTATAACTGTTGCGCCCCAGAAGCTCATTTGTCCCCAAGGTAAAACATATCCCATAAATGCTGCAGCCATCATGAGTATATAAATTATCATTCCTAAAATCCATATTATTTCTCGAGGTGATTTATAAGAACCGTAATACAAAGACCTAAATATATGAATATATACAGCTAAGAAAAACATTGATGCACCGTTTGCATGTACATATCTTATTAACCAACCATAATTAACATTTCTCATAATATGCTCTACACTTCCAAATGCTAAGTCTGCATGAGCAACATAATGCATAGCTAGTATTAGGCCTGTAACTATTTGAGTAATAAGACAAAAAGTTAATATACCTCCAAATGTCCACCAGTAATTAAGATTTTTTGGTGTTGGGTAATCAGTAAGGTGCTTTCCAAGTGTTAAAAGTGGCAAACGGTCATTAAACCATTTTCCAAACTTAGAATTCGGTGTATATTCGTGATCACTCATTGTTTAACCTATCTTAATTATATTATTATTAACAAATTCGTATTTTGGAACTTCCATATTTGTAGGAGCGGGACCTTTTCTTATTCTTCCAGAGGTATCATAATGCGAACCGTGACAAGGACAAAACCATCCGCCATACTCTCCTGTATCTCCCAAGGGTACACATCCTAAATGAGTGCAAACTCCAAGCATCACAAGCCATTCCGGATTTTTAGCTCTGTCTTCGTCTCTCTCAGGATGTTTTAGTTCTTTTAAATCTACTTCTTTAGCCTTTGCTATTTCCTCTTCAGTTCTTCTTCTAATGAATACTGGTTTTCCTCTCCACAAAACTGTTATTGATTGACCTCTTTCAACATTGCTTATGTCTACTTCGGTGCTTGCTAGAGCTTTAACTGATGCATCTGGATTCATCTGATCAATTAAAGGCCAAATTGTTGCCCCTACTCCAACTGCTCCAACTGCATAAGTTGCTGTAAAGATAAATTCTCTTCTTTTGACTTTTTTCTCTGACATTTGGTTTATAACTTAATAATATCTAATATATGATTTCATATAATAAAAAAGCATAATATTTCCACTGATAGAATGACACATTATAAAGCTAATTTTGTACCTAAAATAGCGTTATACGAGCCAGATATACCTCAAAATACGGCAGCTATTATAAGAACCTGCGCTTGCCTAGGAGCTGAGTTAGAAATTATTGAACCGTGCGGTTTTCTAATTAGCGACAAAAGGTTTAAAAGAGTAGTTATGGATTATATGGATGATAAAAAAATAAAAATCTATCAAAGCTCCGAGGATTTTTTTAAGGCAAAGTCTGATCAAAGAGTTATTTTGATTACAACTAAAGCCAAAAAAATATATACTGATTTTAAATTTAAAATTAATGATACTTTGCTATTTGGTAAAGAAAGTGCTGGAGTACCTAATAAGGTACACAAAATATTAAAAAAAAAAATAAAAATTCCAATGATTGCCAGAAAAAGATCACTAAATCTATCAACATCGGTTGCTATAATACTAAGCGAAAGCCAAAGACAGCTCAAATTATAAAATGGAATTAATTACAAAAAAAAAAATAGTCAAAAACTGGTTTATGATACTACAAGATATAATTACCGATGATATTGAAAAAATTGAAAAGAAAAAAAATATATTTAAATCAAAAAATTGGTCAAGAGGTTTAAATCAGGGAGGTGGTGAGTTTAGAATTTTTGAAAATGGTAAAATATTTGAAAAAGTTGGAGTAAATTTTTCAGAAGTTTATGGAAAATTCCCTCATAAATTTAAGGGACAAATTCCTGGAATGAATAAAAACTCAAATTTTTGGGCATCAGGTATATCTGTTGTTATGCATATGAAAAATCCACATGTACCGGCGATGCATTTTAATACTAGATATATAGTTACATCGCATGGATGGTTTGGTGGAGGTATGGATGTGACGCCCTGCTTAAAAGATGTGAATTTTAAAAACTGGCTGCATAAAGAACTTAAAAAGACATGTGATAAGCATAATAAAAATTATTATAAAAAATATAAAAAATGGTGTGAAAAATATTTTTTCTTACCACACAGAAATGAAGAGAGAGGAATAGGAGGAATATTTTTTGATTATAAAAAAGGAAATTGGGAGAAAGATTTTGCATTTGTAAGAGATGTGGGATTATTATTTAGCAAAATATTTAATGAAACTATAAAAAAAAAGAAAAAAAAGAAATGGACAAAAAAACAAAAGGAGATCCAATACTTAAAAAGAGGAAGATATGTTGAGTTTAATCTTTTATATGATAGAGGAACTAAATTTGGATTACAAACTGGAGGAAATGTTGAGGGAATATTAATGTCATTACCTCCGATCGCTAAATGGAAATAAAATGGAAAAAGAACCAATTACAATAACTGGTCTTGAAAAACTAAAAAATGAATTAGTTTTTTTGAAAGAAAAAAAAAGACCTGAGATTGTTGCAGCAATATCAGAAGCAAGATCTCATGGAGACCTTAAAGAAAATGCTGAGTATCATGCAGCTAAAGAACAACAATCTTTAAATGAAGGAAGAATTCAAGAAATAAACGATATAATAGCTCGTGCAAATGTAATTGATGTTACAAAACTTACAAATGATGGCAAAGTAATATTTGGCTCAACAGTTTACTTAATTAATTTAGATACTGACGAAAAAATTGATTATAAAATAATAGGAAAAGATGAAGCAGATCTTAAAAAAAAACTAATTTATTTTAAATCACCAATTGGAAAAGGCTTGATAGGAAAAAACAAAGGAGACCTTGTAGAAATAAATACGCCTGCGGGTGTAAAAAACTTTGAAATAAAAGACGTAAAATATATCTAATTTTTTATTATTTTTTTTAAATCTTTATCAGTAATCTTAAAATTATTGTTAATCCAAAAACTCTCAATTTGTTTCAGTTTTTTCCCAACCTCTTCTCCTTGTGGTATACCATAATTATTTATTAAATCATCTCCAGTCACTGTTAATTTAGGTATTTCTTTATCTTTAAAATGATTCAATTGGTTTACAAAATTTTTATCAAATTTTTTTGATGTATATATTTTATAATTTAATATATCGATCAATCCTTCTTTTCCGCTTACATAAAGTATTTTCCAAAGATTATTTGAATTTAATTTAATTGGTGGTTTCTTGCTAAAATAAAACTCTTTTAAAACTTTTATTCTTTTTTGATCTTTTTTTGAAATATTAAATTTATAAAAAAAATAATCAGAATTATCGGTATTATCTAGAATTAACATTGCTAAAAAAAAAGGAAATTCTAAATTATTTAAGTTTATTTTTTTATAATCGTTGAACTTTTTAAAGTAATTAATTTGTTTAAACTCTGGGAATATCACACTTGTAATATGATAGGAATATTCATTATCACATAGCTTTATGAAACAATTTGATTTAAAGATTTTTTTTAATTCGTCTAATAACCTTTCTGAAGATAATTTTTTTATACCTACAATATTTTTTTTAATTATTTTTTTAATATCTGCTTGGTGATCTTTTTTACTATAAATCGTAAAAAACCTTAAATATCTCAATATTCTCAGATAATCTTCTTTTATTCTTTGTTCTGGATCTCCAACAAACTTTAAAATTCCGTTTTCTAAATCTTTTTTTCCATCAAAAGGATCAAATAAATTTCCATTGATGTCGGCGTATATAGAGTTAATTGTAAAGTCTCGTCTTTCTGCATCTTTTACCCAATCATTTGTAAATTCTATTTCTGCATGCCTTCCATCAGTTTTAATGTCACTTCTTAACGATGTTATTTCAAACTTATTATTATCTATAACTGCGGTAATTGTTCCGTGTTTAATACCAGTTTCAAAATAATTTATTTTTTTATTTTCAAGAGCTTGTTTAACTTTCGATGGTTCAATATTAGTGGCTAAATCAATATCATCTACTTTTTCATCTTTTATAATTTTCCTAACACAACCTCCAACATACCTTATCTCAGCTTCTTCTGAAAAACTTTCAATGGCGCTAAAAATTTTTTCTACACTTGTTTCTTTTCTTAATTTAAGAAATTTATGATTAATAACATTCAAGTTTTTTGTAGACGAGAAAATTTTATTTAAAATATTCAACATATTTGGCTGGGGCGCTAGGATTCGAACCTAGGATGGCGGTACCAAAAACCGCTGCCTTACCGCTTGGCTACGCCCCAAAAAATTTATTTATTATATAATGCAATTTTTTATATAATTTTTGTTAAAATACACAAACAATTATTAAGTTTTCTTTTGTAAATTTTCAATGCATTTTTTGCATATTTATTGGAATTAAAATACATAATTATCGCAGATCCAGAACCTGTCATTCTTACAAACTTAGCTTGTTTATTTTTAAGAAGTAATTCCTTAATTTTTTCTAGTGCTGGGTACAATTTAAAAGCACTTTTTTCTAGATCATTCTTGCCATAAAGAATCACATTTTTAAGAATATTTCCTTTTGTATTTTTGAATTCACTCCTAGAAAAAGTCTCATTATTTAAATATATTTTTTTGGTAGAACATCCAAAAGGTGGTTTTACGATCAAAACATTAAATTTTTTAACTCCATCTAGCTCCCTAATGGATCCATTAGTATATTGGATTTTAGGAATGTTGTTTAATCCTAGAATTACGTCTGACCCAGTTTTTATAGCAAATTTTTTAATATCCCCCAGTTTCAAAAGATTTTTTTTATAAAAAAAACTTAACAAGCTTGCAGCATTCATCGACCCTCCACCCATTCCAGATTGTTGGGGTATTTCCTTTTTAATTATAATTCTATATTTATTATTTTTAAGCTTTTTCTCTTTATCTAATAAATTTAAAAGTTTTTTAATTGTATTTTTTTTCGAAATGCCTTGTGAATATTTTCCAGTAAATAAAATTTTATGAGAATTTGAATTTATTTTATTAATAAAAATTTTGTCTGATAGCTTTATAAAACATACTAAGGTCTCAATTAAATGTATCCCTTTCGATTGAGATTTTTTGATAACATTTAAATTAAGATTTATCTTTGCTTGAGAACTAATCCTATAAACTCTCATTATTCTTTTTTTTTGGTAGTCCTTTAATTAGTTTTTCTTTAATTGAATCTACCATTTCTTTTTCTGTATCATTCATTTTTAAAACACTTTTCCAAAAGTAGCGTGCTTGAATTTTTCTACTCATTTTCCATAAAATGTCACCGTAATGATCATTTACAATTGGGTCGTAAGGCATAAGCTCTATGGCTCTTCGCATATATTTTTCTGCGTCTGTATATCTACCTACTAGATAATAACCCCAACCAACAGAATCAATTATATAAGGATCATTGTCGTTTTCTTTATAAGCTTTCTCCAACATTGAAATTGCTTTATTAATATTTTTATCCCGCTCAAGCCAAGAGTAAGCTAAATAATTTAAAACATAGGAGTTATTTGGAATTAAATCTAAAGCTAATAACAAATCATTATCCGATTTTTTATATTCATTAATTCTTTCATAACTTCCACCTCTTCTATAAAGTAAGTCGGCATAATTGAGGGAACTTTTATCAGTCGTGCTCATTATTGATGTATATAATTCAATTGATTTCTCATACTTTTTTGAATTTTTATATATAGCTGCCAAATCGAATAAAATTTTATTTGAAGGATTTTTAATTTTTTTGAAATTCGATTCAATAAATTTTAAAGATTCCTCTTTGTTTCTTTGTTCAGTAATTATTTTTCCTGTTTGCTTAATCTTAAACCAATAATAGAGGTCATCTTTTAAATTAAATGTTTCCAAAACTTTAAGACTCTGTTCATAGTTTTCATTTAAAAAATAATTATCGGCCATTAAAGATAAGTTGATTTTAAATTTTTTATTTAAGAAATATGAAATATTTAAATAAAAATTTGATTGCTCAAATTCCTCCTGGGATGAATACAAGTTAGAAACTAAATAAAAAAATTCGGCTAAAAGATCATTCTCATTTTTACAAGAGAAAATTTTTTCAATTTCTTTGAAATTACTTTTTTCAATCCATGCTTTTGTTTGTAATATAATCAAGTTACTTGATAATCCATTAATTTCTGATGATATTTTTTTTACTAAATCTAACCTTTTCTCATGAACAAGATAATTAACATAAAAAAATAAATACCTTGAATAATCAGCTGCTTCGGAATTTTTTAATCTGTTAAAATAGTCTAATGTTTTAGGATCGTTTAAATAACAACTTTGAAAAGCATTGTTTATAGCAACTAAATTTCCAAAGTTTGATTTAAAAGTGCTAATTTTTTTGTTTTCAAACGTATAGGTATAATCTCGAAGTGTTTCATAAATAACTTTTTCAAAGGTACCTTCTTCTGTAAATTCTGAAAGTTTTTTTAAATATAATTTAGCTTTATCAAATTTTTTTTTATTAATACTATCAATTAATAAAAGTAATTGAGCTTCAAAAAACTCTGATTGATTTTTATTCTTTAAGAACTTTATTTCTTGAAAGGCTCTATCTATACTTTGATTTAAAACCAACGAATAAATAAATTTTCTAAAATATTCTTCATGTTCGTTTAGTAAATGTTTTGAAGATTTTAAATATTTTAAAGCTTGCTCATTTTTTTGATTATTATGAGATATAATTCCTGAAAAATAATTTGATAATTGTTTAGAATTAAAATCTTTGGAATAAGTATTTTTTGTTTTCGCCTCAATGGGGAAAAAAAAAATAAATATTATAAAGATTAATTTTAAATAATTTGTTATCATTTATAAATGGTTAATAAGGAAATCTTAAATCAAGAGTTTATAAAATCAATAGAATCTGAATATATTTTTAATAATGCGCCTATTAACCGCTTTAACAAAAAACATGACAGTAATGAAACTTTTAAACAGTTAACTCAATTAAAAGATAAAATAAAATCAATCGAAGATTGTGAACTCAAAAAATTTTCAAAAAATATGGTCTTTAGCGATGGAACCTACAAAAGTTCATTAATGATAGTTGGCGAAGGACCTGGAGAAATGGAAGATACACATGGTAAACCTTTTGTTGGAGATGCTGGAATGCTTCTTAATAAGATGTTAAACGCGATTAACATCAAAAGAGAAAACGTATATATAACTAATGTTATTAATTATAAAACGCCAAACAATAGAAGACCTGAGTCTTCAGAAATCAAAAGATATTCAGTATTTTTAAGTGAACATATTTCAATTATAAGCCCAAAAATATTAATCTTAATGGGTAGTACGGCTATGGAAGCTTTACTAGGCCAAAGATTAAAGATATCCAAGGAAAGAGGGAAATGGAAAGAAGTAATTATTAATAAAAAAACATTTCTTACTTTTCTTACTTTTCACCCAGCTTATTTATTAAGACAACCTGATCAGAAAAAATTTTCTTGGGAAGATTTAAAGATAATAAGAAAAAAAATTGACGAATTAAAAATTAAATTTTAATGAAAAAAATAGTTGCTGGTGTTGACGAGGTTGGTAGAGGGAGTTTAATTGGACCTGTATATGCAGCAGCGGTTATTTTAAAAAAAAATATTGATAAAAGTAAAATAAAAGACTCAAAAAAATTAACAAAAAAAAACCGTGAGATATTAGAAAGATATATAAAAAAAAATTCTTATTGGTCTATTGGATCTGCGTCGCTAAAAGAAATTGAAAAATTAAATATTTTAAATGCTAGTTTGCTTGCAATGAAAAGAGCAATAAAAAAATTAATTAAAAAACCTTCATACGTTTTAATTGATGGAAATAAAATTCCAGAAATTAAAAATTATAAGTTTAAATGTATAGTTAAGGGAGATGAAAAAATACCTCAGATATCTGCCGCATCCATAATTGCTAAAGTGACTAGAGATAGATTTGTTAAAAAATTGTCAAAAAAATTTACCAAATATGCTTGGGATAAAAATGCTGGATACGGTACCAAACTTCATTTAAAAGCAATTAAGAAATTTGGGGTCACTATATATCATCGCAAAAAATTCAGTCCTATACACAATATGTTGAGTCCCAATTAAATAGTACAACAAGTAGAGTCTATTTTTTTCAATCTATAGTTGACGCAGAATCCTTGCTGGAGTCTAATTATATTATTAAAAATGATTACTAAAAATTTATATAATAAAATTATTAATAGCGATAGTCTTAAAGAATTAAAAAAAATTCCAGACGAGACATTTGATATAGTTTTTGCAGATCCACCTTATAATCTACAATTGCAAAATAACTTGATCAGGCCAGATAGATCAAAGGTTAACGCAGTAAATGATAAATGGGACCAATTTGAAAGTTTTAAAACATACGATAAATTTACAAATGATTGGCTAAAGGAGTGCAAAAGAGTATTAAAGAAAAATGGATCTATTTGGGTGATTGGAAGCTATCATAATATATTTAGGGTTGGAAAAATTATTCAAGATTTAGGATTTTGGATTTTAAATGATGTAATTTGGAATAAAAATAATCCAATGCCAAACTTCAGGGGTACTAGATTTACTAATGCTCATGAAACATTAATTTGGGCATCAAAAAGTAAAAAATCAAAATATACTTTTAATTACCAATCAATGAAATCTTTTAATGATGATTTGCAAATGAGATCGACTTGGAATTTACCAATATGCAATGGTAAGGAAAGATTAAAAAATAATGGAATAAAAGTTCACTCAACCCAGAAACCAGAAGCTTTGCTTCATAGAGTTATATTAGCTTCCACAAATAAGAATGACTTTATACTAGATCCTTTTTTAGGATCAGGAACAACTGCTGTAGTTTCAAAGAAACTAGGAAGATATTATTTTGGCATTGAGAAAGAAAAAATTTATTATCAAGTTGCTAATACAAGATTAAGAAATACGAATACAATTCAAGATGAATATTTAGATACAGTTCAAAATAATAAATCTAAACCTAGAATTCCTTTTAGCTCATTAATTGAGTTGGGTATAATTAAACCTGGAATAGAAATCTATGATAGTAAGAAAGAAATTTATGCAAAAGTAAGGGTAGATGGGAGTATCAAGTATAAACAAAATGAGGGATCAATTCACAAAGTGGCAGCACAAATATTAGGCTCCGAAAGTTGTAATGGTTGGACTTATTGGCATTATCAATCAGGAAATAGTTTAAAACCAATCGATGATCTGAGACAACGTTTAAGACCAAGAAACTAATTGTTATAAATTTTTCCTAAATAATTTTCTAAAAAATTTTTATTCTTACAAAGATTTTTTAAAAAAATATTTCTGAAGAAAACATTAAATGGATTTGAAAGATGAAAAGCAAAATGATTAAGTTTAGATCTGAAGTTTATTTGCTTGGTTCTCAATATCCTTTTTTTATAATAATTCGAAGAATTATTATCTAAATCATTAAAAAGATCATTAGCACCTTCTATTGATTGAGATGCGCCTTGAGCAAATGAGGGTGGAAATGAATAAAACGCGTCTCCAGTTAAAAAAATATTATTTGAGGGAGGTATTTGAAATTTTTTGCTTACAAAAATTGGGAAGCATCTAATTTTTTCTACTTGGTTAACTAAATTTAAGTCTGATTTTGAAGAAATCTGGTTTAATAAATTTGCTATAAATATATCATCATTAAATAAGTTTTTATTTAATACTTCCTCTTGATTTAGTTCTTTTCTAATAATCGAAATAAAATTAAATTCTTTGTTTTGATTAATCGGATAAATTACAAAGTGAAAGTTTGGTCCTAGATATAATGAAATATCAAAATTTTCAAAATTTCGGATATTTCCCCTTAAAGCAATTGCATTAAAATATTTTGGTAAACCCTCTTTTTTAAATAATATTTGTTTTGTTTTTGAGTAGATACCATCTGAAGCAACCAAATAGTCAAACTCCTTAATTTCATTATTTCTAAAACATAATGATATTCTATTTTTGTTTTGAATATCAACAAGATCACAATTAAATAATAATTTGTCTTTTGGAATCCCACTTAATAGAAACTCAATTAAATTTGATCTTTTGAGAGTCGTGTAAAAATTATTTTGATCGTTAAATTTAGATAAATCAATATCACATATTTTTTTTAAATCTCTTGCATTAAAAAAGTTTACTTTTTTTGGAAAATATAAGTTACTAGTATTGAGTTTATTAAAACCAACTTTATGAAGAAGTTTAATACTATTTACAGAAAGTTGTATTCCATAACCATCAGTAAGATCAATTGAGTTTTTTTTTTCAAATATTTGGTATTTAAAAGTTTTATTTCTTTCCAAAAGATTTGCTAAATATAAACCTGAAATTCCCGCTCCTATTATGGCAATTTTTTTCATTGCGAATTTGGTAAAGAGTAAAGTATTTTCTTTGTAAATGAAGGAAGAATAAACTTATTAATGTTGGACTTATCCAAAAGAAAACTATCCTTTAAAATTCTTTTTTTCTTTTCCTCATTAATAATAATTTTCATATTCATATTCGATAACTTTATATTTATTTTTTTAGCAAATGATAATTTAAATTTTTTTTTTTCTATTTCATCCATTGGAAAAATGACCAAATTTTTTAAAAAATTAAATTTTTTGTTTCTTACTAATAAATACTTGTTTTTATGCTTATAAACCTTTGCTTCAAAATATTTAATTTTGTTTAACTTATTTCTAGTCCTAATTAAAAAATCCTTTTTTTTATAAGCTTTACAATTATTAATTAATGGACAGGAAGAACATATTGGTGATGAAGGTTTGCATATTAATGCTCCTATTTCCATTATAGCTTGAGCATAATCACTTGACCTTTGAGTACTGGAAAAAAAAGATTTTTTTTCAATTAATTTTTCTTTTGAAATTTGTTTTTTAGTTTTAAGTAAAAAAACTCTTTTTAATATTCTCTCAACATTACCGTCCATTGGTATGTAGGGTTGATTGTGAGCAATAGCTAGAATTGACCTTGATGTATATTCACCTATACCTGGAAGAGTCTTAAGCTTTTCAATGTCATTTGGTAAACGTCCATCAAAATCTTTTAGCAAAATAGCTGCTGTTTTTTTTAAGTTTATTGCTCTTGAATAATAACCAAGTCCTTCCCAGGACTTCAAAACTTTATGTTCATTTGTTCTAGCCAATGCTCTCAAATTAGGAAATTTATTTATAAATCTTTTGAAATATGGAATAACAGTTTTTACCTGTGTCTGCTGCAACATAAATTCACTTACTAATGTAAAATATTCATGATTTTTTTTTGTATTTTTCTTTCTCCATGGTAAAGATCTTTTATTATTATCGTACCAATAAAGAATTTTTTTTGGTATGTTTTGTGTATTCATATGCAATATAAATCTAATTTTAAGCAGAGATACAGATCCATTCAAGGCCTAAGATCTTTTAAAGATACTTTACCAACAAAAGTCAAAAAAATTTTAAAAAAAAAAGGACATATATTTTCAGAAACGCTTGAAAATTGGAGGTATATTGTTGGTGATGATCTTTTTCAGGTTTGTTATCCAAAATCATTTAAAACTTCAAATAAATTAAGCACAAGCACATTAAGTATTATGGTCAAAAGAGGTCATGAAATTGAGATTGAATATTCAAAAAACGAAATTATTAAAAAAATGAATATGTATTTTAATGAAAGAATAGTTGAAAAAATTAAACTAATCACTTTCGATGGAAATCAGAAGATATTTAAAAAAGAAATTAAAGAAGATGTGTCAAAAAATCAATTTACAAAAAAAATTACCAATATTAAAAATGAAAAAATTAAAAATTCTTTACTAGAATTAAATAAATTATTTAAAAATAAATGAAAATAAAAATCTTACTTTTTTTTATATTTTTTTTTTTAAATCCTCATGGGATAGCAGATGATAAAATTAAACCTATTATTGAAGGAAATATAAATGCGGGGGTAAAATTAATAGTTTATGAGTCATTAACATGCTCTCATTGCGCTAATTTTCATAAAGATGTTTATCCAAAGTTAAAGGACGAATTTTTTGACAAAGGTTTAGCTTTAATTGAATTTAGAAATTTTCCTCTTGATATCGCAGCTTTAAATGCTTCCAAATTGGCGCACTGTAAAAATGATGGAAAAGCAAATATTTTACATTTTTTATATTTTAAACAAGAGGAATGGTTAAAAGGTAATACAATTGAAGAACTGAATTCAAATCTTAAAAATGTAATCAAAAATGAAAATTTTGGTTTAAATTTTGAAAAATGTTTAGCTGATAAAAATATTGAGGACCATATTTTAGAGGATCGAATCGAAGGAGCTAATAAATTTAAAATAAATGCTACTCCTACGATAATAATAAATGATAAAAAGTTTGAAAAAGCTCTAAACTTTAAAAACTTGAAAAAGGCCATAGAAAAGCTGATATAGTCTCCTGATGGAGTTTAAAAAAATTCAACTAAATGGTTTTAAATCATTTGCTGAAAATACAACATTTATAATCGATAAAGGTTTGACAGGAATTGTAGGACCAAATGGTTGTGGAAAATCAAATATTGTAGAATCTTTAAGATGGTGCATGGGGGAAACATCTGCAAAAAGTATGAGAGGATCAGGAATGGAAGATGTAATATTTTCTGGCACTTCTAATAAACCATCAAAAAATTTGGCTGAAGTTGTAATTTCATTAACAAATCAAAATAAAGATGGTCCAAATCAATTTAAAGATATGGATTCTATTGAAGTTAAACGTAAAATAGAAAAGGATAAAGGATCAAAATTTTATATTAATGAAAAAGAAGTACGAGCAAAGGATGCTCAAATGTTTTTTGCTGACCTTTCTACAGGTGCTCACTCTCCATCAATAATTAGTCAAGGTAGAATTGGAGCTCTTGTTACTGCAAAGCCTACTGATAGAAGGGCTGTTTTAGAAGAAGCAGCCGGCATCGCAGGATTACATGTTAGAAGGCACGAGGCTGAACTAAGATTAGATGCTGCTGAAAATAATTTAAAAAGAGCTGATGAATTACGTAGACAACAAGAAAAGCAACTTCAAAATCTTTTAAAACAAGCAGAGGAAGCTACAAAATATAAAATTATTTCTGAAGATATTAAAAAAATTGAAGCAGGCTTATATTATTTAAAACTTAGGGATATTGATAATGAGATAAAACTTGAAAAAGAGATTAATAATGAAGCAGATACTGAAGTTAAAGATTTTAATGAAAAACTAGAGTCCATTGAAAAAAAAATAAAAGAGGAAACAGAAAAAGTTAACCCGATTAGAGACAAGAATTTTGAAATTTTATCGAAAATACAGAGATTAAATCTTGAATTAAAGAGTTTGGATGAAGAAAATGAAAGAATTAAAAGTGAGATTGAAGAAATAAAAAATTCATTTAAAATTTTAGAAAATGATACTGACAGAGAAAAAAGTATAGTCATAGATGCTAATTCAAATGAAAAAAGACTTAAAGAAGAAAAAGAAGAACTGATCGATATTGACTCTAAGTATTATGAAACAGAAAAAAAATCTAATGATGATTTAGATTTTGCAAAAAATAATTTAAATACAGAACAGGAAAAAGTTGACAATCTTATTAAAAATTTTGGCTCTGAAAATCTTAAAAAGAACTTGCAAACAATTAGAGAAATAAGAAATAATATCGATGAAATTATTAAACTTGTAATTGATAATAATAATGATGCTGCATTAAAAATATTGGAGTCCTGTCAAGTAACTATTGGTTTTTTAACACAAACAATAAATGAAAACGATGATGATAAAAAATTGTCCAATCTTTCAGAAAAAAATGAAAATATTAAAAAACTTCAAGAAATATATGCAGATAGTTATAGTAAAAACCAAAATTTAAAAAAAGAGTCAATTAAAAGAAATGAAAGAATAAATACGATTAAAAAAGAAATAGACAGTTGGAAAAACTTATTAATAAACTCTGAAAAAAAAATCAATGAATTAAAAGAACGTAAAAAAAACCTAATTCAGAAATTAGAAGAGCTGGATAAGCAGCCACAAACCCAAGCTGAAAAAAAAGGACAAATCTCTGAAAATTTAAGAATCTCAGAAAATGAAAAAAAAGAAAATGAAATTCTAATTGATCAAATTGATAATCAAATAAATACTTATAGAAATGACCTAAATATTACTAAAGAATCTTCAATAGAAATCAGAGAGAGAAAAGCAAGTTCATCAGCAACAATAGATGGTCTTGAAAAAAGAAGAAATGATTTATTAGATCGAATAGATACCGATTTGAACTTAAAGGAAGAAAATCTTTTAAATTTTTCTAATTTAAAAGCGGAAGATAAATTCCCAGATGCTGTAACGCAAGAGGAGCTTTTAGATGCTAAAAAAAGAGAAAGAGAAAAGCTAGGTTCAGTAAACTTAAGAGCAGATGAAGAAACAAGTAAGTATGAAATTGAAATAAAAAAAATGGAAAACGATAGACAAGATTTGGCAAATGCAATTTCTAAACTTAAAGATAGTATTAATGAATTAAATCGAAAAGGAAGAGAAAGACTTTTAGAAGCTTTTGAAAAAGTAAATCGAAAATTTAATGAGGTTTATACAAAATTATTCAATGGAGGAAGTGCAAAACTTGAACTTGTGGACTCTGATGATCCTCTTGAAGCTGGTCTAGAATTATTGGTAAGCCCTCCAGGAAAAAGACTTCAATCAATTACATTGTTGTCTGGAGGTGAGCAGGCATTAACAGCCTTATCTCTAATTTTTGCAGTTTTTTTAACTAATCCAGCTCCGATTTGTGTTTTAGATGAAGTAGATGCTCCTTTAGATGATGCAAATGTTACAAGATTTTGTAATTTGCTCGAGGAACTTACAAAAATTACTCAAACAAGATTTATAATTGTTACGCATCATGCTTTAACAATGTCAAAGATGAACAAGCTTTACGGAGTAACAATGCCTGAAAAAGGAATAAGTCAACTCGTTGCCGTTGATTTACAGAAAGCTGAGAGCATGGTCGCTTAAAAATGGCCAAAGAAAAATTCAAAACTCGCCTAGAAATTGCAAAAAAAAAAATCTCTGATAATGATTCAAAAAATAGAGATAAAAAGACATCTTTACTAGGAGTAGCTTTCAAAATGAGCACTGAACTTGTCGCCGCAGTACTTGTGGGTAGTATTATTGGGTTTATTTTTGACACATGGTTTGGTACTAAACCATGGTTAATTTTAACATTTTTTTTTGTAGGAGTTATAGCTGGAATACTAAATGTTATAAGATCTGCAAAGAACATGCAAAAGTAATAAATTATGGCTACAAATCCAATGCACCAATTCAATGTTTATAGAATTGGTCCAGAAATTAAAATAGATCAAATAGATATTTCTTTTACTAATGCTAGTTTGTTTATGGTAATCAGCTCTTTAGTTATTCTTATTGTCTTTAATTTAGGTTCATTAAAAAAGAGAATAGTTCCAGGTAAAATGCAGTTACTTGCTGAACTTAGTTACTTATTTATTTCAAAAATGATTAATGATACAGCTGGTTCAAAAGGGAAACCATATTTTAGTTTCATTTTTTCGCTATTCATGTTTGTTCTTTTCTGCAACATGTTGGGTATGTTGCCATACGCTTTCACGGTTACTAGCCACATAATTGTTACTTTTGTTTTAGCGGCATTTATTTTTATTGGGGTTACCGTAATTGGTTTTATTAAACATGGTCTTGGCTACTTAAAGTTATTTGTTCCAAGTGGTGTCCCAATTGTTTTGTTGCCATTAATTGTAATTATTGAAATAATATCATATTTGAGTAGACCCATTAGTTTGTCGGTAAGACTTTTTGCAAATATGATGGCTGGGCATACAATGATGAAGGTTTTCGGGGGTTTTGTTATAAGCCTCGGATTAGTTGGTGGATGGCTTCCACTAAGTTTTTCAGTTGCATTAACTGGTTTGGAGATATTAGTTGCTTTTCTTCAGGCATATGTTTTTGCAATTTTAACATGCATATATTTAAACGATGCATTAAATTTACACCATTAAAAACAAAGGAGGAATAATGGAATTAGAAGCAGCAAAAATGATTGGAGCAGGTCTGGCGGCAATAGCTTTAGCTGGAGCAGGAGTGGGTATTGGAATCATATTCGGAAATTACCTTTCTGGAGCAATGAGAAATCCATCTGCAGCTCAAAAACAGTTTCCAAATTTATTATTAGGTTTCGCATTAGCTGAAGCTACTGGTTTATTTGGATTGGTTGTGGCATTGATTATTTTATTTGCATTTTAATTAATGCATAAAAGATTAATATTATATCTATTTATTTTAAGCTTAACATTTTTTAAAAATGTAAATGGAGCTGAATCTGAAGGTATGCCGCAATTAAACCCCGAGTTTTGGGTTTCTCAAATTTTTTGGCTAATTCTCACTTTTGGATCTCTATTTATAATACTATCTAAATTTGTTCTTCCAAAAATAAGTAATAATTTAGAAATGAGAAAATCACAAATTTTAGAAAATATAGAAACTGCTGAAAAACAAAAAATCGAAAGTGAAAATAAAATTAAAGAATATGAAACTTTAATCAATAATAGTAAAAATGAAGCAAGAAATTATTTTAATGAAGCTCGAAAAAAAATAATACAAGATATTGATCAGAAGAGAGAGAAAATAGAAAAAGATATAAATCAAGAAATTCAAAACGCTGAGAAAGAGATAATTGAATTAAAAAAAAGTTCACCTGAAAAAATTAACAAAATTGCAACGGAAACATCTATACATTTGATAAAACAACTAATTGGTGAAGAAATAAATAATAGCAGCATATCAGCAATAGTTGAAGACTTATCAAGAAAAAATAAGGAAAAAAATTATGGCAATTGATGCAACATTTTGGGTAGCAGTTTCTTTTTTTATTTTTGTAATCGTGCTAATTTATTTTAAGATTCCACAAAAAGTAAATAATGTTTTAAATAAACTTATTTCTGATATCAAAAGTGAAATTGACGAAAGTGAAAAGCTAAGAGATGAGTCAAAAATTTTGTTGGATAATGCTCAAGGAAAGTTGGACAGTGCGAAATCCGATATTAAAAAAATCTCTGATAGTGCTAAAGAGGATAGCGAAAAACTTATAGTTGAGATGAATGATAAATTTCATAAAATGTCTGAGATTAAAAAAAATTTAGCAAAATCTAAAATTTCACAAATCAAAGAAGTAGCCTTGAATGATATTAAAAAAACATCAATAAAAATTGCTGTTGAATCTGTAAAAAAAGCAATATCCACATCAGTGGATAAATCTAAGTTAGATAATTTATTTTCTAAAGATTTAGAGCAAACGAAAAATCTGTTAAAAAAGATTAATTCCTAAGTTAGCTATAAATTAGTTACTTTTTTTGAAAATAATATAAATTAAATAATTATGAATTCTATTGTTATTGGTTCAGGTTTTGGTGGTATTGCTGCAGCACTCCGTCTTAAAGCAAAAGGTCATGATGTTACCTTAATTGAAAAACATAAAGATCTTGGTGGTAGGGCAAGAGTATTTAAAAAAAATGGTTTCACTTATGATGGTGGACCGACTGTTATCACCGCTCCTTATCTTATAAATGAATTATTTGAATTATTTAAAAAAGATCCAGAAAATTATATAAAGCTTAAACCTCTTCAGACTTGGTATCAATTTGTTTTTGAAGATAAGTCAAAATTTAATTATTCAGGAAACGAAAATGATATGAAAAAACAGATTGAAAATATGAGTAAAGAGGATGTTGAAGGTTATTCAAAATTAGTGAATTTTACAAAAAAAATTTTTGATAAAGGTTTTACAGAGCTCTCTGATGTACCATTTGATAAACCATTTGTAATGATGCAGCAACTACCGGCTTTATTAAAATTAAAAAGTTACAAATCAGTTTATTCTTTAGTTTCATCTTATGTAAAAAATGAAAAGCTGAGGAGGATGTTAAGTATGCATCCATTATTAGTTGGTGGAAACCCTTTTACTACAACATCAATCTATGGATTAATTTTATATTTAGAAAAAAAATGGGGAATTTATTACTCTATGGGAGGAACTGGAAATATTATAAGTGGATTAGAAAAATTAATGAATGAAGTAGGAATTAAAATAATCAAAGGCCACGAAGTAAATAAAATAATTTTAAAAGAAAAAAAAATTACTGGGATTCAATTGGATAACAACAAAAGTATAAATGCAGATAAGATTATATGTAATGCTGATCCTCCCGCAGTATATGAAAATTTATTAAATGGCAATAAGAGAAGTTCTTTACTATTTGAATGGAAAAAAAATAGAATGGAATATTCAATGGGATTATTTGTTTATTATTTCGGTACTAAAAAGACTTATGATTCTATTGAACATCACACAATCAAATTTGGCAACAAATACAAAGAACATTTAGACGACATATTTAATAATAAAAAATTAAATAATGATATAAGTTATTATTTACATAGACCATCAGCTACAGATAAGTCTATGGCCCCGGAGGGTCATGATTGTTTTTATGTTTTAGTACCAGTTCCTAATAATCAATCTAATATTGATTGGAAAATTGAAGGAGAAAAAATGAAAAATTTGGTAACTGATAAAATGGAAAAAGATTTAATGCCAAATTTGAGAAAAAATATTGTTGAAGATTTTTATTTAACGCCTGATTATTTCGAAAAAGATCTAAATACAAAATATGGTTCTGGGTTTTCAGTACAGCCAAAATTTTCACAGTCAGCTTATTTTAGATTTCATAATAAATCAGAAATTTATGATGGACTTTATTTTGTGGGAGCTGGAACTCACCCTGGCGCAGGTGTTCCTGGTGTCCTCTCATCTGCAAAAGTTCTTGATAAAATTTTAAGATGACTAAGGGTCTTTTATCTATTCACGCTAAGTCATTTAATTGGGCAGGTTTTTTTTTACCAAAAAATAAATATAAAGACAGTTCTGATTTATATGATTTTTGTAGAACATTAGACGATATTGTTGATCAAGATCTTTCTCTGAACGAAAAAATAAAAATATTTAATGAATTTAAAAGAGACTTTGAAAATAAAAACTTTGAGAATGAAAACATCAAAAAAATATATTCGCTAATTCAAAAATTTAATATTGATACTAGTATTATAAATGATTTATTTGATGGAGTTGAAACAGACTTAAAAGAAAAAGTAACTTTTGATACAAAAAAGGAATTAATTATATATTCCTATCGAGTTGCTGGTACTGTTGGATTAATGATGGCCAAGATTTTAAATGTCAGATCTAAAAATTCATTAAAGTCTGCGATTGATTTAGGAATTGCAATGCAGTTGACTAATATAGCTAGAGATGTATTAGAGGATAAAAATAGAAATAGAAATTACATAAATTTAGATTTTGAAACAATAGAAGACACAATAAAATTTGCCGACATTTTTTATAGAAGATCTTTTAGTGCTATAAGTGAAATACCATTTTTGAGTAGATTTGCAATATTAGTTGCAAGAAGAATCTATAGAGAAATTGGATATGAGATTTTAAAAAAGAAAAATATAGAAAGTTATAAAATAGCAGGAAAAATTTATGTTTCCTCTTTAGGAA
>CABXWY010000001.1 GCA_902515985.1 uncultured Pelagibacteraceae bacterium | reverse complement strand
GAAAAATCTCCTCAAAAAAGAGGTGTGTGTGTAAAAGTTTATACAACTACTCCAAAAAAACCAAATTCAGCATTAAGAAAAGTTGCAAGAGTTAGATTGTCTAATGGACATGAGGTTACATCTTATATTCCTGGTGAAGGTCATAATTTACAAGAGCACTCAGTAGTTTTAATAAGAGGTGGTAGAGTAAAAGACTTACCCGGTGTTCGATATCATATTTTACGGGGTAACCTGGATACTCAGGGAGTAACAGCAAGAAAACAACAACGTTCTAAATATGGCGCAAAAAAAGGTAAATAACCATGTCTAGAAAAAGAAAAGCCCCCAAAAAAATTCCTATTGTTGACCCGAGATTTAGATCAAGCGTTATACCAAAATTAATTAATTCTATCATGTATGATGGAAAAAAAACTATAGCGGAAAAAATTATTTATGATGCTATAGATAAAATAAAGTCAAAAACTAAAGATGAGCCGATAGATATATTCAATCAAGCTATAAATAATATCAAACCCACAGTTGAAGTAAGATCAAGAAGAGTCGGAGGTGCAACTTACCAAGTTCCGGTTGAAGTTAAATCTAAAAGATCTCAAGCTTTAGCTTTAAGGTGGTTAATAGACGCTTCAAGAAAAAGAAAAGATAAAAATATGTCTGATAAAATATTTAACGAAATTTTTGATGCATATCAAAACAGAGGTTCTGCTATTAAAAAAAAAGAGGATACTCACAAAATGGCAGAGTCCAACAAAGCATTTGCACATTTTAGGTGGTAAAATTTTATGAGTAGGACGCATACGTTAGATAAATATAGAAACATCGGGATCATGGCACATATTGATGCTGGTAAAACTACAACTACTGAAAGAATTTTATACTATACCGGTAAAAGTCATAAGATAGGCGAAGTACACGATGGAGCAGCAACCATGGATTGGATGGAGCAAGAACAAGAAAGAGGAATAACAATTACCTCAGCTGCAACAACATGTTTTTGGAAAGACCATAGAATTAATATTATTGATACTCCTGGTCATGTTGATTTTACAATTGAAGTCGAAAGATCACTAAAAGTTTTAGATGGAGCAGTAGCAGTCTTTGATGGTGTTGCTGGTGTGGAGCCTCAATCGGAAACTGTGTGGAGACAAGCTGATAAATATAAAGTTCCAAGAATTTGTTTTGTTAATAAGCTTGATAGAACAGGAGCTGATTTTTTTAGATGTGTTGATATGATTAAAGATAGGCTTGGTGCAAAACCTTTAGTTATGCAAATTCCAATTGGAATTGAAGCTTCTTTAAAGGGTGTTGTTGATCTAATTAAGATGAAAGCTATTATTTGGAAAAATGAAGATCTAGGAGCTGAGTGGGAATATAAAGAAATCCCAGAAGATATTAAAGAAATTGTTCAAAAATATAGGACAGAACTTATTGAAACT
This sequence comes from uncultured Pelagibacteraceae bacterium, assembly GCA_902515985.1. Classification (GTDB taxonomy): domain Bacteria; phylum Pseudomonadota; class Alphaproteobacteria; order Pelagibacterales; family Pelagibacteraceae; genus Pelagibacter. The sequence continues at coordinate 164,043 of CABXWY010000001.1, read as the reverse complement.
GCTGTAGAGCAAGACGAAAATCTAATGGAGAGTTATTTGAACGGAGAAGAAATTAAAGAAGAAGATTTAATAAAATGTATTAGAAAAGGATGTTTAAATTTTAGTTTTGTACCAATAACTACAGGTTCAGCTTTTAAAAATAAGGGAGTACAACCTCTTTTAGATGCAGTAGTAAATTATTTACCAAGTCCTGTCGATATTGGATCCATCAAAGGCACCAAACCTGGTACAGAAGATGAAATAGAAATGAAATTTGATGATAAGGCAGGTTTTTCTGCATTAGCATTTAAAGTGGCTAATGATCCTTTTGTTGGATCCTTAACATTTATAAGAATTTATTCTGGAACAATTAAAACTGGCACAGGGGTATACAATACATCAAAAGATAAAGAAGAAAGAGTTGGAAGAATGCTTTTAATGCATGCTAACTCGAGAGAAGATATTAAAGAAGCCAATGCAGGAGATATAGTAGCCCTAGCAGGCTTAAAATATACCATAACTGGCCATACCTTAGCAGACGAAGATAAACCAGTTTTACTGGAACCCATGGAATTTCCTGACCCAGTAATTGAAATTGCGGTTGAGCCTAAAACCAAAGCCGATCAAGAAAAAATGGGTGAAGCTTTAGGAAGATTGGCTAAAGAGGATCCATCATTCAGAGTTACATCTGATGAAGAGTCGGGACAAACAATTATAAAGGGTATGGGTGAACTGCACTTGGATATTATTGTTGACCGAATGAAAAGAGAATTTAAAGTTGAAGCTAATGTAGGAGCTCCCCAAGTTGCTTATAGAGAGACTATTCAAAACTCTTCTGAATTTGATTATACACATAAAAAACAAAGTGGAGGTGCTGGACAGTTTGCAAGAGTAAAACTTTCAGTAGAGCCTTTAGAACCTGGTAAGGGAAGGGAAGTTGTGAGTAAAATTAAAGGTGGGGCAATACCCAAAGAATTTATACCTGGTGTTGAAAAAGGTGTAGAAACTGTTTCAGATAGTGGAATTCTAGCAGGCTTTCCTTTGATAGATTATAAAGTTACAATTTTAGATGGGTTACATCATGATGTAGACTCAAGTGTATTAGCTTTTGAACTTGCTTCACGTCAATGTTTCAAAGAAGCATGTACTCGTGGCACACTGAAACTTTTAGAACCCGTTATGAGAGTAGAGGTTGTGACACCTGAAGATTATATGGGTGATGTTATAGGTGATCTTAACAGTAGGAGAGGTCAAATTAATACGCAGGAGCAAAGAGGAAATGCGACAGTTATAACAGCAATGGTGCCTTTAGCTAATATGTTTGGATACATTAATAATTTGAGATCAATGTCGCAAGGCAGAGCTCAATATTCAATGTTTTTTGATCATTATGCAAAGGTTCCACAAAATGTTCAAGACGAAGTAACAAAAAAAACTGGATAAAAAATGCAAAAACAAAATATCAGAATCAAACTAAGAGCTTACGATAATAAAGTTTTAGATCAATCAACAGAGGAAATAGTAAATACAGTAAAAAGAACTGGAGCAAATATTAAGGGACCAATACCATTACCAACAAAAATAGAAAGATATACAGTTTTAAGATCACCTCATATTGATAAAAAAAGTAGAGAACAATTTGAAACAAGAACACATAAAAGACTTATAGATATAATTGAACCAACACCACAAACAGTTGAAGCTTTGATGAAATTAGATTTAGCTTCTGGTGTTGATGTAGAAATTAAAATTTAAAATTATGAGTGAAATTGGATTAATAGGAAAAAAAATTGGGATGACTAGAGAATTTTATAAAACTGGCCAGTCAATTCCTGTTACAGTTTTAAAAATCGAAAAAGGTAGAGTAATAAATGTTATTGATTCAAATGACAGAGGATACAAAGCTATCCAATTAGGGTTTGGAAAAATTAAAAATTCTAAACTTTCAAAGGCAATGAAAGGATATTTTTCAAAAAAAAATACGGAACCTAAAAAAAAATTAAAAGAATTTAGAGTCAAAGATACTGAAATATATAAGGCTGGTAACGAATTTGGTCTTGAGATTTTTAAAGATATTAAATTTGTTGATATAAAATCAAAAACTATCGGAAAAGGCTTTGCCGGAGGTATGAAGAGACATAATTTTAGTGGTTTAAGAGCGACACATGGTGTCTCTGTATCTCATAGATCTCATGGTTCTACTGGACAAAGACAGGATCCAGGAAAAGTATTTAAAGGAAAAAAAATGGCTGGTCATATGGGTGATAAAATAAGAACAATTCAGAATATCGAAATAATCAAATCAGATATTGAAAATGAGCTTTTATTCATTAAAGGATCAATTCCTGGTGCAAAAAATTCTGAAGTTTTAGTAAAAAAATCTGTGAAAAACATTAACAAACTTACAACTAAAGAAAAAGTTGAAGTTCTTGAGAAATTAAAAAAAACACCAGATAAGAAAAAAAAATAATATGAAAATTGATAAAATTAATTTAGATGGTAAAAAAGATACAATCGAAATATTAGATTCAATTATATCATCTAAAATTAATAAAAAACTAGTAAGTAACCTTCTTTATAAAACTAATGCTAATTACAAAGGTAGAAAAGCCAAAACGAAACAAAAAAACGAGATTATTGGGTCTACATCAAAGATTTATGCCCAGAAAGGTACTGGTAATGCAAGACACGCAAGTAGAAAAGCACCTATTTTTGTTGGTGGTGGTGTAGCACATGGACCAAAGGGTGAAGATAAATATAAAAAAAGGAAAATTAATAAAAGTGAAAAAAAAATGAGCATATCTTCTCTTATGACTGAAAAAAATAACGAAAAAAATTTAATAATTTTCTCTGATTTTAAAACTGAGATTACAAAAACTAAAGTAATGAATAAAATTTTAGAAAAATTTAAAGCTAAAAATTCATTAATTGTTCTGGATAAATCATCAAATGAAAAAATTAATAGAGCAATTAAAAATATACCAAATGTTAAAGTTACTGACGTAAATCATTTTAGTAGCTATGATGTAATTAAATTTAAGAAAGTTGTATTTACAGAAACCTCAATGAGAGAACTGGAGAAAAAATATGCATAAGTTTCACTCTTACGATAAAATTTTATCTCCAATAGTAACTGAAAAGTCGACAATATTGTCCGAACAAAATAAAATAATCTTCAAAGTTCCAAATTCATCAAATAAAAATATTATTAAAAAAAATATTGAAAAAATATTTAAGGTCAATGTTACTAAGGTCAATATCATAAACAAACAAACACGAAACAAAATTTCAAGGGGAAAAAAAGTTAAAGTTAAAGGATACAAAAAAGCAATAATAACACTCAAAAAAGGACAAACGATTGACCTCACTACAGGTATTTAATTATGTCATTGAAATCTTTTAAACCATATACAAAATCAACAAGGGGTACAGTTCTTGTCGATAGAACAAATTTATGGAAAGGAAAACCTTTTAAACCTCTAACATCTGTTAATAATTCATCAAAGGGAAGAAATAATCTAGGAAGAATAACTTCAAGAAATCATGGTGGTGGTCATAAACAAAAATATAGAAATGTAGATTTTTACAGAAGAAAATTTGATTCTGCTGCAGAAGTTGAGAGAATTGAATATGATCCAAATAGATCATGTCACATAATGCTTGTTAAATTTGAAGACGGTAAGAAATTTTACTACCTGGCTCCACAAAAAATAAATGTTGGTGATAAAATTAAGAATGGATCCAACATAGAAATTAAGGTTGGAAATTGTATGCCATTGCAGGAAATACCCGCTGGTATCGAGATACATAATGTTGAATTGCATCCAGGTGCTGGTGGAAAAATAGCAAGATCTGCTGGGACATCAGTTACTATATCTGGTATAGACGGCAATTATTCATTAGTTAAAATGACATCGGGCGAGGTAAGAAAAATTAATTCAAGATGTATGGCTACGATTGGCGTACTATCTAACCCTGATCAAAAGAATATAAAAATTGGAAAAGCTGGAAGGTCAAGATGGCTTGGAATAAGACCACATACAAGAGGTGTTGTTAAAAACCCAGTAGACCATCCTCATGGAGGTGGAGAAGGTAAATCAGCTGGTGGAAGACATCCAGTATCACCTACAGGACAGTCAGCTAAAGGTTTAAAAACCAGAGATAATAAGAGGACTGATAAGTTTATAGTAACTAGAAGAAAGGCAAAGAAAAATAGATAGATATGGCTAGATCGATTTGGAAAGGACCATTTGTAGAAGAGAGTGTGATCAAAAAAGTTGATAAACAAAAGAGTGATACAAACAAAAAACCTATAAAAATTTGGTCAAGAAAATCTACAATTATTCCTGATTTTGTTGGGATTAGTTTTTTAATTTACAATGGAAAAAAATTCATACCTATTACAGTTTCTGAGGATATGGTTGGACATAAATTTGGAGAGTTTGCACCTACTAGACAGTTTTACGGACATACACCTGCAGATAAGAAAGCAAAAGAAAGTGGTGGAGCTAAACCAGAGGTGAAAAAATAATAATGGCAATTAAAAATAAAAAAACTGAGAAGATCGCTAAATCTATAAATAAAAGTGTAAGATCTAGTACAAGAAAACTAAAACCAATCCTTAGATCTATTGTAGGTAAAAAAGTTGATGTAGCTGTAAGAAATTTGACCTTTTCAGACAAGAGAATAGCAAATGATGTTAAAAAAACATTATCTTCTGCAATAGCAAACGCAGAAAATAATTTTCAATACGATATTGACAAACTTATTGTTAAGGAAGCTTACTGTGGGAAACAAGTTGTTATGAAAAGATTTAGACCTCGTGCAAAAGGCCGTGCTTCACCAATCAAAAAGCCATACTCAAATTTAACTATTATATTAACTGAAACAAAAAAAATAGAGGAGAAACATGGGTCAAAAAGTTAATCCTGTTGGTTTAAGATTGGGTATTAATAGAGGCTGGGACTCTGTTTGGTATGCAAAGAAAAAAGATTTTGGAAATTTTTTAATTGAGGACTTTAAAATTAGAGAATATATAAAAAAAAACGTAATTAATTCTGGAGTTTCAAAAGTTATGATCGAAAGAACTTCTAAAAAATGTTTTGTTACTATTTATACTTCAAGACCAGGTTTTGTGATTGGGAAAAAAGGTAGTGATATAGAAAAAATTAAAAATAGACTTTCGTCACTAACAGTAAATGAAGTTAATTTGAATATAAAAGAAGTAAAAAAACCAGAAACTAACAGCTATCTTGTGGCAGAAAATATTGCTCAGCAGTTAGTAAAAAGAGTTTCTTATAGAAGAGCAATGAAGCGATCAATGCAGTCCGCTTTAAGACTTGGTGCAAAAGGAATTAAAGTTTCTATAAGTGGTAGACTAGGTGGAAATGAAATAGCAAGAACAGAGTGGTTGAGGGAAGGAAGCATACCTTCTCATACATTGAGAGCAGATATTGATTATGCAGAAGCTGAGGCTCTCACAACCTATGGAATTATTGGAATCAAAGTCTGGATTTACAAGGGAGAAATTTTTACAAAAGAATTTAGTCAGGAGACAAATAAAAAATAAATATGTTACAACCAACAAGAACAAAATTTAGAAAAGCTCATAAAGGAAGAATTCATGGAAATGCTTCAAGATGTAATTTAATGAATTACGGATCATTTGGATTAAAGGCTATGTCCCCAGATAGAGTTATTTCAAAACAGATCGAGGCTGCTAGAGTAGCACTTACAAGACACATGAAGAGACAAGGAAGAGTGTGGACAAGAGTATTTCCTAATATACCGGTATCAAAAAAACCAGTTGAAGTAAGAATGGGTAAAGGAAAAGGTTCACCAGAATTTTGGGCTTGTAGAGTTAAGCCAGGAAGAATTTTATTTGAAGTAGATGGTGTGTCGGAGGATGTTGCAAAAGAAGCTTTATATAAAGCCTCAGCCAAACTACCAATTAAAACTAAATTTATTAAAAGGTTTACATAATGAAAAAAAAAGATGTAAAAAAACTGACAAAAGAACAAGCCTTAAAAGATCTTGATAAAATGAAAAAAGATTTATTTAATTTTAGATTTCAAAAAGTGAACGGTCAATTAACCAATCCATCTAAAATTAACCTAACTAGAAAAAATATTGCTAGACTAAAAACTATAATAGATAGGAAAACAAATGCCTAAAAAAATATTACATGGTGTTGTTGTGAGTGATAAAGAAAATAAAACTATAAAAGTTATGATAGAGCGAAAATATCAACATCCTCTCTTTAAAAAAGTAGTGAAAAGTAAAAAGAAATATAGTGCACACGACGAAAATAATAAATTTAAGATTGGTGATAAAGTTTCAATTATTGAATGTAAGCCATATTCAAAAAATAAAAAATTTGAAGTTATGGAGGTTAAAAGATGATTCAAATTCAAACAGAATTACAGGTAGCTGATAATACTGGAGCAAAAAAAATTGAATGCATAAAAGTTCTTGGAGGATCTAAAAGACGATATGCAAGTATAGGCGATACTATTGTCATTGCAGTTAAGGAGGCAATACCTAAAGGCAAAGTTAAAAAAGGATCAGTTCATAAAGCAGTAGTCGTGAGGGTTAAAAAAGGTATTCATAGAGAAGATGGTTCAAAAGTAAAATTTGATAACAATGCAGCAGTGCTTGTTGATGATAAAGGTGAGCCAGTTGGTACCAGAATTTTTGGTCCAGTTACAAGAGAATTAAGAAGCAGGGGTCAAATGAAAATAATTTCATTAGCTCCAGAGGTTTTATAATGAACTTAAAAAAAGGAATTAAGGTTAAAGTTTTAACTGGAAAAGACAGAAATAAAGAAGGAGAAGTAATTGAAATTAATAGATCCGAATTTAGAGCTAAAGTTAAAGGGCTTAATATAATTAAAAAACATGTCAAAACAACTAAAGAAAAAAAAGGGGGTATTTTTGAAAAGGAGAACTTTATAAATATTTCTAACTTAGCAATCGTTGATAATGAAAAAAAAATTAAGGAGAAGACTAAAAAATGATCCCAAGGTTAAAAGAATTATATAAAAATCAAATACAAACGGACTTGATGAATAAATTTGGATTAAAAAATTTACTCATGGCTCCAAGAATACAAAAAGTGGTAATCAATATGGGTTTAGGTGTAGATGGAAATGATAATAAAATTTTAAAGTCTTGCGAGGATGATTTGAGTAAAATAACTGGTCAAAAACCAGTTATCACAAAATTTAAAAAATCCATTTCAAACTTTAAGACAAGAAAAGATACTAATGCAGGTCTAAAGGTAACCTTAAGAAAAGATAAAATGTACGAATTTATTGATAGAATGGTAAATATCGCACTTCCTAGAATTAAAGATTTTAGAGGACTGTCAGCAAAAGGCTTTGATAGTTTTGGCAATTATACATTTGGAGTAAAAGAGCACATTATTTTTCCAGAAGTAAATTTCGATAAAGTTGAAAAAATAAGAGGTTTAGATATTTCAGTAATAATAAGTTCTATGAGCAAAGAACATAGTTTAGAATTATTAAAAAAACTTAATTTCCCGTTTAGAAATGAAAGGAATAATTAAATATGGCAAAACTAAGCGCAATAAACAAAAATAACCGAAGAATTAAACTTTCTGATAAATTTTATAAAAAAAGAGTGAAATTAAAAAAAATAATCATGAATAAGAAGCTTTCGCTTGAAGAGAGATTCAAAGCTCAGCAAAAACTTTCAAAGCTGCCTAGAAACTCTGCAAAAGTCAGAGTTATGAATAGATGCCAGATTACTGGCAGACCTCATGGCGTTTATAGAAAGTTGAAAATTTCAAGAATAGCTTTAAGAAAACTTGGTCTTGAAGGTAAAATTCCAGGTATGGTTAAATCAAGTTGGTAGAAAGGATAAATTATGAGTTTAAGTGACCCAATAGGAGACATGTTAGCAAGAATTAAAAATTCTCAGATAAGAAGTCAGAAAATGGTAGAGATGCCTTCATCTAAATTTAAAACTAAAATTGCCGATGTATTAAAGGAAGAAGGTTTTATCATTGATTATAAAATTGAGGAAATTGAAAACAAACAAAATTTAGTAATAATGTTAAAATATAATTATGGTAATCCTGTTATAAATACCATTGAGCGTGTGTCAAAACCTGGAAGAAGAATATTTTCTAGCGCTGAAAGTTTACCAAAAATAAATAACGGTTTAGGAATCGCAATTATATCTACGCCCAAAGGCGTAATGACTGATGTAAATGCAAGAAAACAAAAAATTGGTGGCGAAATAATTTGCAAGGTATTTTAATGTCGAAAATTGGAAAAATAAATATATCAATCCCAGATAAAGTCAAAGTTGTATTAACTGGCAATAATGTAAACGTGGAGGGACCCTTTGGCAAAAAATCTTTATCCATTGATATAGAAAATTTCGATTTAAAAATTAATGATGGAAAAAATATTTCAATAAAACCAAAAAAAATCGATCAGAATTCAAAAAGATTATGGGGTATGAACAGAAGTTTGTTAAACAATGCTATCATAGGTGCTGATAAAGGGTATGAGAAGACTCTAGAACTTGTAGGAGTAGGGTACAGAGCTGCGTTAAAAGGAAGTAAGTTAAATCTACAGTTGGGTTTTAGTCACGATATAAATTTTGATATTCCAAACAATATAAAAGTAGCAATTGAAAAACAAACAATAATTAAAATTAGTGGTGTTGATAAACAAGAAGTAGGTATGATTGCATCAAAAATAAAATCTTTTAGACCTCCTGAGCCTTATAAGGGTAAAGGAATAAAGGAAAAAGGTCAGTATATTTTAAGAAAAGAAGGTAAAAAGAAATAATGAAACTTACAGCTGCTATTAGAAGAAAATTTAGGGTAAGAAATAAATTAAAAAAGATTTCTAAGGGTGATCGGTTAAGATTATCTATATCCAGGTCAACCAAGAATATATCTGCTCAAATAATTGATGATAAAAGCCATGCTACCATTTTATCTGCATCATCAAATGAAAAAGAGATGAGATCTATGAAAAAAAATAAAACAGATATCTCTGTGTTAGTAGCAGAAAAGCTTGCAAAAAAAGCGCAAGAAAAAAAAATATCAAAAATTTATTTTGATAGAGGTATTTATAAATATCATGGTAGAGTTAAAGTCTTTGCTGAAACTTTAAGAAAAAATGGAATGAAATTTTAATTATGGAAAAAAATATTGATTTTATCGAAAAGCTTGTACATATCAATCGTATAACTAAAGTTGTTAAGGGTGGAAGAAGATTTGGATTTTCTGCATTGGTAGTTGTGGGTAATCAGAATGGAAAGATTGGAGTAGCACATGCTAAAGCAAAACAGGTTCCTGATGCAATTAAAAAAGCAAATGAATTAGCAAGAAGAAAATTAATTCAAATACCCCTTAGAGAAGGTCGTACAATACATCACGATATATTTGGTAAAGATGGCGCAGGAAAAATTAAGTTAAGATCCGCACCTAAAGGAACTGGAATAATTGCAGGAGGCCCTGTTAGAGCTGTTTGTGAAGTTTTAGGTATAAAAGATATTGTTGCAAAATCTTTAGGCACTGCAAACCCACATAATGTTATAAGAGCATGTATGAAAGCATTATTAAAACAAACTTCACCAAAACAAATTTCAAATATAAGAAATAAAAAAATATCTGAGATTATTGAAAAAAGAGGATAAAATGTACCTGAATTCTACAAATTCAATTAAAGTAAAAAAAATTAGACCTGGTAGAGGTATAGGATCTGGTAAAGGAAAAACATCAGGCAGGGGACATAAGGGTCAAAAATCTAGAAGAGGTGTTGCAATCAAAAGTTTCGAAGGTGGACAGATGCCTCTTTATAGAAGATTACCAAAAAGAGGTTTTAACCCAATTAAAAAAAATAATTTGGCGACGTTCAATATTGAAAATATTCAAAAATTAATTGATAAAAAAAAGATTAAAAATTTAGAAAAAATTGACCTAATATTGTTTAAAAAATTAAAATTGGTGAATAAAAAAATCAAAAAAATTAAAATTTTAGGAAATGGTGATTTAAAAGATAAAGTAAATCTTGAAGTTGATTTCATATCCAAATCTGCGAAAGAAAAATTAATAAAAAATGGAAGTACTGTTAAAATTAAAAATATTTAATGAGCTCAAGTTCACCTTCAAACGACTTAAGAAATAGAATTTTATTCACAATATTTATTTTAGCAATTTATAGATTAGGAACTTTTGTTCCTTTACCAGGTATAGATCCAGGACAACTCCAAATAATGATGGAGGGCAATCAAAAAGGCTTGCTTGGAATGTTTAATGTTTTTGCAGGGGGCGCAGTGAGTAGAATGGCAATTTTTGCCCTAGGGATAATGCCATATATATCTTCATCAATTATAGTACAGCTTTTGACAGGGGTTTCTGATTATTTCAAAAATTTAAAAAACCAAGGTGAGGTAGGAAGAAAAAAGATAACACAAATTACTAGATATGGAACTGTTTTGTTAGGTACTATTCAAGGCTATGGTTTAGCAGTTGGTTTAGAGTCATCATCAAATCTTGTAATAAATCCGGGTTTATTTTTTAAAATATCAACAGTAACTACCATTGTAGCAGGAACTATTTTTTTAATGTGGCTAGGGGAACAAATTACACAAAGAGGTATTGGTAATGGTATTTCTTTAATAATTTTTTCAGGAATAGTAGCTGAAATACCAAGAGCTCTCGTTACAACTTTTGAACTTGGTAAAACTGGAGCAATTTCAGGCTTCATGATATTTATGATACTTGTTTTGCTAGTAGCAACTATTATGTTTATAGTTTTTATGGAAAGAGCCTTAAGAAAAATTTTAATTAATTACCCCAAAAGGCAGATGGGTAATAAAATTTATGGGGGTGATTCATCTCATTTACCCTTAAAAATAAATTCTGCCGGTGTTATACCAGCAATATTTGCATCTGCTTTATTATTACTGCCCGTTACATTTTCTAATTTTAGTATTTCTGAAAATGAAACTTTCTTAAATATTTCATCTTTTTTTTCTCAAGGACAACCACTTTATATGTTGTTATATGCATCTGGAATAATATTTTTTACTTTTTTTTATACATCAATAGTTTTTAATCCAAATGAAACTGCGGAAAACTTAAGAAAGTATGGAGGCTTCATTCCAGGCATAAGACCAGGTGAAAGTACAGCTATTTATATAGATAACATTCTAACTAAACTTACTACCATTGGAGCACTTTATTTAACTTTGGTTTGTTTAATGCCTGAATTTTTAATTGCAAATTATCCTATTCCATTTTATTTAGGTGGTACGTCAATATTAATTGTTGTAGTTGTGGCCATTGATACAGTAACGCAAATTCAGACTAGGTTAATGAGTTCACAATATGAACAATTAATTAAAAAAACAAAATTTGGAAAATAGGTAAGTGAACATTATCATTTTTGGCCCTCCGGGCGCAGGAAAAGGAACACAAGCTAAACACTTAGTTAAAAAATTAGAAAGTTTTCAAGTATCAACAGGAGATATGTTGAGAGAGGAAATTAAAAAAGATACTGAAATAGGAAAAAAAATTATAAATAATATGAATGATGGTAAATTTGTTGACGACGATATAGTTAATAGCCTTCTAGAAAAAATAATTTTTGATCCACTTAAAATTAATAAATTAATTTTTGATGGATATCCAAGAACTTTAAATCAAGCAAAAAATTTAGAAAGCATATTGAGTAAATCCAATCAAAAAATACATTTTGTTTTTTTTCTTAATGTAAATAAAGAATCAATAATAAAAAGAATTGAAAAAAGAAAAATTTTAGAAAAAAGATCAGATGATGATGCTAATACTATCTTGAAAAGATATGATACTTATATGGAAGTTACTAGGCCTGTTTTAGATTATTATTCAAAAAAGCAAAATTTTCATGAGGTTGACGGATCTATGGAAATAAACGATATTTCTCAAAAAATTGAGGAAATACTTAAGGTTTAATACATTGACATTAAAACTTCTTCTTATATAAAAGGCTAAAATTTAATCACAATATATGGCTCGTATAGCAGGTGTAAATATACCACAAAATAAGATTGTCCAAGTAGGGCTAACTTATATACATGGTATTGGTGATAAGTATTCCAAACAAATTTGTATAGATTTAGAAATACCTAAAGCAAAGAGAGTAAATGAATTAACTGATGATCAAATTTTAAAAATCCGAGAATATATAGATAAAAATTATACTGTAGAGGGAGATTTAAGAAGAGAGACTTCTCTGAGTATCAAACGATTAATAGATTTAGCTTGTTACAGGGGATCAAGACATAAAAAAAAATTACCTACAAGAGGTCAAAGGACAAGATGTAATGCTAGAACTAGAAAAGGTAAAGCAATAGCTATTGCAGGAAAAAAACTTACACCACTGAAGAAGTAAATTTATGAATACTGAAAAAAAAGATCAGAATGAAAAAGAAGTTAAACCAGTAAAGAAAAGTACATACTCAAAAAAAAAGAAAACCAAAAAAAGCATTCTTAATGGTAAAGCTTATGTACTATCAACTTTTAATAATACAATAATTTCAATTACAGATATAAATGGAAATGTTATTTCATGGTCATCTGCTGGCCAAAAAGGATTTAAAGGATCTCGTAAATCAACCCCTTATGCTGCACAAGTTGCAGCAGACTCTGCTGCTATTAAAGCCTTAGAATATGGTATGAAAACTTTAACTGTTGAAATAAAAGGTCCTGGCTCTGGCAGAGAAACAGCTCTTAGAGCACTGCAAGCAAGAGGTTTTAAAATTTTATCAATAAAAGATACGACACCATTACCGCACAATGGAACGAGACCACCCAAAAAAAGGAGAGTATAAATGGAAAGTGTAGATGTAAATATAAAAAATTGGAAATCTTTAATTAAACCACCAAAATTGGATATCAAACTAAATGATGACAAAACTTTTGCAAAAATAACAGCAGAACCTTTGGAAAAAGGCTACGGTCTTACTTTGGGTAATTCATTGCGTAGAGTGTTATTATCATCTATAAGAGGTGCTGCAGTGACATCCATACAAATAGATGGTGTTCTTCACGAATTTAGTTCTATCAAAGGAGTTAGAGAAGATGTTACGGATATAGTTCTAAATATAAAATCTCTTGCATTAAAAAGCCACTCTGAAGGTAACAAAAAACTTATTTTAGACGCAAAAGGACCTGGTGAAATTAAAGCATCAGATATATCAAAGGTTGCAGATATTGAGATTTTAAATCCTGATTTAGTTATATGTAATCTAGATGAAAATACAAATTTTCATATTGAGATGAATGTAGGAACAGGAAAAGGGTATGTTTCTGCAAATATGAATAAACCTGAAGATCCTCCCTTGGGATTAATACCAATAGACTCATTATACAGTCCAGTTAAAAGAGTTTCGTATTCTGTGAGTACAGCAAGAGAAGGAAAGGCTTTAGATTATGATAAATTAACTATGGAAGTTGAAACTAATGGATCAATTTCTGCAGAAGACGCTGTTGCTTATGCTGCTCGAATATTTCAAGATCAGCTAGGAATGTTCGTAAATTTTGATGAACCACAAGAAGTTATTGTGAGAGAAAAACCTACAGAACCTGAGTTTAATAAAAATTTACTCAGAAAAGTTGATGAATTAGAACTTTCTGTTAGATCTATGAATTGTTTAAAAAATGATAACATTATTTATATAGGTGATCTAGTTCAAAAATCTGAAGGAGAAATGTTAAGAACTCCGAATTTTGGAAGAAAATCTCTAAATGAAATTAAAGAAGTTTTGACTGGTATGTCGTTATATCTTGGTATGGAGATACCAAATTGGCCTCCTGATAATATAGCAGAACTGTCTAAAAAACTTGAGGAATCAATATAATGCGTCATAAATTTGGATATAAAAAACTAAATAGAACATCGGAACATAGAAAAGCTTTGATTAAAAATATGCTCAATTCCCTAATCAAATATGAGCAGATTAAAACTACACTGCCTAAAGCTAAAGTTTTAAAACCAGAAGCAGATAAAATTATAACATTAGGCAAGAAAGAAAGTTTAAAAAATAAAAAAATGCTAATATCAAAACTTCAAGATAAAACCACAGCAACCAAAGTTGTTAAAACATTATCTAAAAGATATGAAAAAAGAAACGGTGGTTATACTAGAATTATAAAAGCTGGCTTTAGATATGGCGATAAGGCTCCAGTTGCGATAATAGAGTTTGTAGATAGAGATGTAGAGGCGAAAAAGATTGATAAAAAGAAAAATGATGCATCTAAAAGCGAACAAAAGCCAAAAAAAGACGAAAAGAAAGTAGCTACAGCCTAAATTAAGTTTATCATTTTGATGATAAAAATCTTCACAGTAGATGAGCAATTTTCAGGTATGAGAATTGATAGATTTATAAAGAAAAAAATTAAAGACGTTCCCCAAGGACTAATTGAAAAAAACTTGAGGAATGGTAAAATAAAATTAAATAATATAAAAGTAAAAAGTTCTCAAAGAGTCAAAATAAGTGATAAAATAACTTTATTTAATATTAATTTTGACAATTCTATTATTAAAAATAAATTAATTTACAAACCATCAAAAAATTTAATTAAATCGAATGAAGATTTAATTATAGAGAATAATGATAATTTTGTTGTCATTAATAAAGATTCAGGCATATCAGTCCAAGGTGGGACTAAGTCAAGTAAAAATTTAATTGATATTTTTAGGGATAGCAAAATATTTGAGAATACTAAGCCCTACTCTGTCCATAGATTGGATAAAGATACATCTGGTATTTTTTTAATTGCCAAAAATAGGAAAACTGCTCAATTATTAACATCCTTATTCAGATTGAGGAGGGTGCATAAAACTTATTTGGCAATATGTCATGGTTCAATAAAAAGCAAGAAAGGTGTCATGAAAAATGTTTTGATACGTTATGACAACAACAAAAAAATTTCAGAAAATGCTGAAACTTTTTTTAGCGTGATTGATAAAAATTCTTCCTGTACATTAGTTGAAATGAAACCAATCACTGGGCGTAAGCACCAACTAAGAAAACAACTTTTATTATTAGGTCATCCGGTAATCGGTGATAAGAAATATAACTCACCAAGCCAAGGAAACTTAAGCATAAATAAAAATTTAATGTTACACTCAAGTCAAATTAAATTTATGATTAATAGTCAAAAATTTACTTATACAGCACCATTACCCGTATATTTCGAAAAATACCTTAAAATTAAAAGATTAGCTTTTTAAATTGTTTAAGAAATTTTTGATTATAATTTTATCAAAGTTCTTATAATCTTGATTTTTTAATTCCATAAGGTTAGTTACACCTCTATTTCTTATTCCACATGGAATTATTTTATCATATCTTTTTAGATCATTATTCATATTTATTGAAAAGCCATGATAGGCAATCCATTTTTTTACTTTTATACCAATTGCAGAAATTTTTTTTATTTTTGAACCTTTTTTTATCCAAATGCCAACATTTTTTCTGTCTGCGAAAGATCTAATATTAAATTCCTTCAAAGTTTGTATAATTGTTTTTTCGATCATTTTTATAAATTTTCTTATATCTTTGTTTTTTTTTGATAAATCAATAACAAAATAGTAAATTTTCTGGCCTGGCCCATGCCAGGTTACTTTGCCACCACGATTTGTACTTATGATTTTTATATTTTTATCTAATATTTCTTCCTTTTTCGCAGATATGCCAGCAGTATAAGTATCTGGATGATTTAAAATCCATAATAGTTGATTCCCTTTTTTTGAATTTAATGAAATTACCTTTTTTTCGAGATAATCAATAGCTCTATCATATTTTATAGGTTTTCTTGATATTTTGATCTCAATAGTCATTAAATATTTGTATTATATAAATTATGCATTATTAAAGCATATAATTTAATTAAAGAATTTTATGACTTTAGTAAAAAAAATAAAAGATAAAAAAGTTAATTTTGAGTTTAATAAAGAATACATCAAAGTTGTAACTGACAAAATTGCAAATAATGATGCTACTTTTATTACAAATTCATTCAAAGAAATGCATCCTTCCGACGCAGCAGACATAATTGAGCACTTAAATGAGTCAGATAGAGAGAATTTAATAAAACTAAATAATTTTAATTTGGACCCACAAGTATTTGTAGAATTAAATGAATCAATTCAAACTGAAATAATTAAATATATTTCTAAAGATTCGATCGTAGATATCCTTAAAAATTTAGAGTCAGATGACTCAATAAAAATCTTAGAAAATTTAGAGGAGAAAAACAAAAATGAAATATTAGGATCTTTACCTCCAAAAGATCGGTTTGTACTACTTGAGAGTTTAAGCTATCCAGAGGACACAGCCGCTAGAATAATGCAAAGAGAATTTACAGCAATACCAAGCAACTGGTCAGTTGGACAAACTATTGATTACTTAAGAGAAAATAAAGACTTACCCGAAGAGTTTTTAGAAATTTTTATTGTAGATAGTGAATTTAAACCTATTGGTACTGTACCTTCCTCAAAGGTATTAAGAACAGCAAGAGAAGCAAAAATGATTTCTATAATGAATGAGTCACAATTATTAATACCAGTTGATATGGACAGGGAAGAGGTTGGACATTTATTTGAGAATTACAACCTAAATTCAGCTTGTGTAGTTGACAAGAGTAATAAGTTGGTTGGAATGATTACAAGTGATGATGTATTAACAGTCTTAAAGGAAGAGGCAGAAGAAGATGCGCTCAGATTAGCTGGAGTAGGTGACGAAGAAATTACAGATGGAATACTAAAAAAAACTAAACGAAGATTTAATTGGTTGTTGTTAAATCTTTTTACAGCAGTTATTGCATCTATTGTTATAGGTTTTTTCCAAGATGATATAGAAAAAGTTGTTGCCCTTGCAGTATTAATGCCAATCGTAGCATCCATGGGTGGTAACGCGGGCATGCAAACTTTAGCTGTAACCATTAGAAGTATTGCAACAAATGAATTAACAAAAAATAATTTTAGTCAAAATGTAGTAAAAGAATTTTCAATTGGAATTTTAAACGGTTTTATATTTGCTATAATTAGTGCAATTGTTGTTCATATTTGGTTTAAAGATATCACGCTCTCACTAATAATTTCTATATCTATGATATTAAATATGATAGTAGCAGGCTTATTTGGAATACTGGTACCAATAACACTAAAAAAACTTAATATTGATCCAGCTATTGCTTCAAGTGTGTTTGTAACAACTATAACTGATGTAATTGGATTCTTATCTTTTTTAGGAATTGGAGCTTTCTTTTTTTATAATTAAAAATTGTCAATTAATCTAATTTTATTTAAATAGTAAGATATAAATATTTTAAAATTTTTCCTATTTATTTTTTTAGATAAATTTTTTTTATTTCTTATTTCTAAATATTCAACTTTTGAACAGATTTGTGATATTTTTTTATTCACATTATTTAAATTTTTAATTTTTGAAAAGTCCTTTTTAGATTGATTATAAAATTTCTTAAGAATTTTAGAAATAGAAATACCTTTATAAATATCTTTTTTTGATAACAATTGATTTCTCGAAGAGTATGCAAAGCTTTTATATCTTATTGTTTTACAACTAATAATTTTTGTTTTAAATTTTTTTCCTAAATACTTTTTAATAATATATATTTGTTGAAAGTCTTTTTCTCCTAAAAAAATATATTTTGCTTTAATATTTTTAAAAAATATAGATATAACACCTAAAACACCTTCAAAATGTCCAGGCCTGTGTTTAGA
Organism: uncultured Pelagibacteraceae bacterium; assembly: GCA_902515985.1. Classification (GTDB taxonomy): domain Bacteria; phylum Pseudomonadota; class Alphaproteobacteria; order Pelagibacterales; family Pelagibacteraceae; genus Pelagibacter. The sequence continues at coordinate 146,288 of CABXWY010000001.1, read as the reverse complement.
ACATAGTACTTTATCCCTCTTCTTAAGTCTAATTTTCGTTTGTTTTTTGTTTTTATAAACATCATCAACTTCAGGAATTAAAACGTAATCAACTTTCAATTTTCTTAAGATTTTAATATCGCTTAAAATTTTGCGAGGGTATTTTTTATAATCATTATTTTTGTTAAACTGCGATGGATTAACAAAAATACTAACAATTGTTTTATCACATTTAAGTTTTGAAGATTTTACCAGAGAAATATGCCCTTTATGAAGGGCACCCATTGTTGGAACAAAACCAATATTTGCTTTAAAATTAACTTTTTCTTTTAATTTATTTATACTTTTAAAAATAATCATTTATGATAGCTATTTAATATTACAGAATTTAATGATTAAACAAGCTATAATACCATTAGCAGGTCTAGGTACAAGACTTTTGCCACTAACAAGCGTTTTTGCAAAAGAACTTCTTCCTATTAACGGTAAAGCAGGAGTCGAATATATTTTAGACGAGTGTATTGATGCAGGTATAAAGGAAGTCATTTTTATTATATCAAGTAAAAAGAAAATTATAAAAAAATATTTTTATAACGATTTATTTTTCAAAAAAATTATAAAAAAAAAAAAGGATAAGAGGATTATTGGTGAATATAAAAAAATTCTAAAATATAAAAAAATGATTAAATTTGTTTATCAAAATAAACCACTTGGCACTGGAGATGCTGTATATAAAACAAAAAATATGATTAAAGATAATTTTTTTTTAATGCTTTTACCCGATGATTTAATTATAAAAAAAAATTGTTCAAAAAGTATGATTTCAATACACAATAAAAGAAAATGCTCTGTGATGGCAAGTATGAAAGTTGATAAAAAAACAGTCAAACGTTGGGGTATTTATTCGAAAGAAACTAATTTGGATAAAAAGAACTTTTATATAAAGGATGTTGTAGAAAAGCCAAGCATCAAAAGCGCACCATCAAATAATGCAGTTATCGGAAGATATATACTACCAAGAAAAATATTTGATATACTAAAATATCAAAAAAAAGGTAAAGGTGGTGAAATTCATATTACAGACGCAATAAGAAAACTAATTAATTTGAATTATAAATTCATTGGTCATAGTTTTGATGGTAAGTACTTGGATTGTGGTACTATGCATGGTTATATAAAGTCATCTTTGGAGATTTCTAAGGTATGAAATTATGTATGATTGGAACAGGTTATGTTGGTTTAGTTAGTGGCGTTTGTTTTTCCGATTTAGGAAATAATGTTACATGTGTTGATATTGATAAAAAGAAAATTGAAAATTTAAAAAAAGGTATTATACCAATTTATGAACCTGGTTTAGAAGAATTAGTAATTAAAAATTATAAAAACAAAAGGCTTAATTTTTCAACAAATTTAAAAGAATCAATTTTAAAGTCAGATATTATTTTTATATGTGTTGGAACTCCTACAAAAAAAGGTGGAAGCGCAGCTGATTTAAGTCAAGTGTTTAACGTTACCAAAGAAATATCAAAATATATAAACAAATATAAAATTATAACAACTAAATCCACAGTCCCAATTACCACCGGTGATGAGATAGAAAAAATTATTTCAAAAAAAAATAATAAAGCTAAATTTTCTGTAGTATCAAACCCAGAATTTTTAAGAGAGGGTGAGGCGATAAGAGATTTTATATATCCCGATCGAATTGTAGTTGGTACCAATGATGTCAAATCTAATAAAATATTAAAAAGTCTTTATGCACCACTAATTTCTAAAGGCTCTCAATATATACATGTATCCAGGAGAGCGTCTGAATTGGTTAAATATGCATCTAATGCATTTCTAGCCACAAAAATCACTTTCATTAATGAAATAGCTAATCTATGTGAAAAACTAAGTGTAAATGTTGAAGATATTTCAATTGGTATGGGTTTAGATAAAAGGATCGGGAGTCGATTTCTTAGAGCAGGACCTGCATATGGAGGATCTTGCTTTCCTAAAGATACAAAAGCAATAATTACAACCTCTGATAAATTTAAAACTGATCTTTCTGTAGTTAAAGCTGTTATAAAATCAAATGAAAATAGATCTAAATTGTTACTAAATAGAGTCCATTTTTTTCTAAAAAATAAAATTAAAAATAAAATAATTTGCTTTCTTGGTGTTACTTTCAAAGCAAATACAGATGATATGAGAGATTCATCTAGTTTGACTATGATACCTTACTTAAATAAGAAAGGTGCAATAATTAAATATTTTGATCCTACCGGAGTAAAGAAGGATTTTGTAAAATATAAAAATGTTTTATTTAGTAAAAATATTAAAAGCGCTGTAGATAAAGCTGACTTGATAATAATTCATACTGAATGGAATGAATTTAAATCAATTAATTTTCGAAGTTTAATAAAAAATAAAAAAACTATTATTTTTGATATGCGTAATATTTATTCACCTTTAAAAATGAAACAACAAGGTTTAAAATATTTTGGATTAGGTAGATAAATAATTTAATTCAGTTCAAATATAGCATCGACCTCAACCGCTACACCTAAGGGTAAACTATTTACGCTCACAGCAGCTCTTGTATGGATTCCTGCATCCCCAAATATCTTTGATATCGTGTCAGATGCACCATTAATTACTTTAGGCTGGTCTGTAAAAGTGTCGGTTGAATTTACGAAACCAGTTAATTTTATACATGTCTTGATTTTTGAAAGATCTCCGTTGGTAGCTTTTTTTGACTGTGCAACTATACTTAATGCACATCTAATAGCAGCTTGATAACCTTCATCTAATGATAAGTCTTTTCCAATTTTACCTTTTATGAGTTTACCTTCAGCATTTATTGAAATTTGTCCAGATATATAAAGTAACTTTCCTACAATTTTGGTTGCCACATATGAACCAACCGGGTCAGCTGCATTTGGCAGAGTAAAGTTATTATTCTTTATATTTTCTTCAAAATTCATTCTTTTTTAAATAAGTCTTTTAAAGTTTTTTTGCTATCAAATTTTTTATATTTTTCTTTTATCCCGGATTTTTCTAAATTTTTGTCAATTTTATCTTTTATCAATTTTCCTTGTTCTTTAGATTTTTTAGCTATACATTTTGCATAATCTGAAGATAATTTATCCAATTTACTACAATCAATTTCTTCAGAAAATAAATGATTTGAAAAAATTAAAAAAACAATAATAAGTAAAATTTTTTTCATCTTTTTTTCTTTTTTTTATTTCTATCGTATTCTCTTCTTTTCTCAATTAAAATTAAAGCTTCTTCCATAGTAAGTTCTGTAGGATCTTTTTCTTCAGGTATTGTTGCATTTAATGATTTATATTTAATATATGGTCCATACTGACCTTTCATTATTCTTACTGGCTTTTTATCTTCTGGATGTTCGCCTAAATCTTTAATAAGTGATGATGATATTCTTCCCGGTTTTGCTTCAGCTATTAAAGTTATAGCTCTATTTAACCCTATGGTGAAAATATCTTCAACATTTTCTAGTCTTGCAGATTTGTTTTCACATTTTAGGTATGGACCAAATCTTCCTGAATTTAATAAAATTTCTTTTTGGTTTTCTGGGTTCATGCCAAGGTTTTTTGGTAGAGAGCATAAATATTTTGCTTTATCTATATCTATTGTTTCAATATCTATACCTTTCGGTATAGATACATTTTTATAGCTATCGTCTTTTTGTTTTTTAAGTTTTTTCTTTTTTTTAGGTTTTTCATCGATTTCATTTTTGTCAATTTCATATTGTAGATACGGACCAAACCTTCCATTTTTTAAATATATCTCTTTCCCATTTTCATGTTTTCCAATTAATTTTGGCTCTGCCAAGTTTAATTGTTCTGCTGCTTTTGCCTTTGAAAGAGGTCTTGTAAATTTACATTCAGGATAGTTAGAGCAACCTATAAATGCACCACCTCTAAAACTATTTTTAAGACTTAAGATACCGTCGGCACATAATTTACATTTTCGATCTACTTTCCCTTCTTCGTTGATCTCAAAAATAAGACTTCCTAAACTTTCATTTAGCAAATCTAATACTTCTCTGGTTCTCTTTTCTTTAACCGATGTTACATTTTTATTAAAATCTGCCCAAAATTGTTCCAGCACTTTTATCCAGTCCTCTTTGCCAGATGTAATGTCGTCAAGTTGATCTTCAAGTTTAGCAGTAAAGCCATAATCAACATATTTAGTGAAAAGTTTTTCTAAGAATGCTGATATTAATTTACCTCTATCTGTAGGAAAAAATCTTTTATTTACAATATCTGCATAGCCTCTATTAGCTATTACTGAAATTATACTTGCATACGTCGATGGCCTACCAATGCCTAATTCTTCAAGCTTTTTAACTAAACTAGCCTCTGAGTATCTTGGTGGAGGCTGCGTAAAATGCTGCTCATCAATGAAATTTTCGATATTTATTGGACCTTTATTTACATCTGGAAGTATTTTTTCATCATTTTGATCTTCATCAATCTTGTAAAGTTTTAAAAACCCATCAAACTTAATAACAGATCCACTTGATCTTAAAAGATTTTTGGAATCATCTGACTGTATACTTATAGTTTTTCTATCAAACTTTGCAGACTCCATTTGAGATGACAAAGCTCTCGACCAAATTAAGTTGTAAAGTTTATTTTGATCAGAGCTTAAATATTTTTTCATTTTTTCGGGTGAATTTTCAATATTGGTTGGCCTTATTGCTTCATGTGCCTCTTGAGCATTTTTAGCTTTCTTGCCAGAATAATTTAGTGGCTGTTCAGGTAAATAATCTTTGCCAAAATTATCATCTATATAAGATCTAAATTCATTTACAGCTTCTTTTGATATATTAGTTCCGTCTGTTCTCATATAGGTTATCAAACCTTTTGTATCCCCATCAATATCTATACCTTGATATAATCTTTGTGCAATTTGCATAGTTCTTGAAGCACCGAAACCTAATTTACTAGATGCAGTTTGTTGTAAAGTAGATGTTGTAAATGGTCCAACAGGATTTCTAGTAAAAACTTTAGATGTAATATCAGTAATTTGATATTTTTTACTTTTAATTTTTTCGATTGCTAAATTAATATCTTCCTTATTCTTAAAACTAAATTTTTCAATTTTATCTCCATCTAATTGCAATATTGTTGAATTAATTTTTGAATTATCTTTTGTAGTAAAATTTATATTTAATGTCCAAAACTCAACAGGCTTGAATATTTCTATCTCATGCTCTCTTTCTGTTAGTAACTTAAGAGCAACTGATTGAACTCTACCGGCTGATTTTGAACCAGGAAGTTTTGTCCATAGTATGGGTGAAATATTGAACCCCACAAGATAGTCTAAGGCTCTTCTCGCCATATATGCATCAACTAGTTGATACTCAATTTTCCTAGGATTCTCAATCCCCTTAGTGACAGCGTTTTTTGTTATCTCATTAAATACTACTCTTTCTATTTTTTTATCTTTTAATAGTTTTTTTTCATCTAAAAATTCTTTTACGTGCCATGCAATAGCTTCACCCTCACGATCAGGATCAGTTGCAAGAATTATTTTGTCAGATTCTTTTGCAACATCAGTAATTTCTTTTAAATATTTTTTGGAAAAACTATCAACTTCCCATATCATTTTAAATTTATTTTCAGGATCAACAGAACCATTTTTAGATGGTAAATCCCTGATATGGCCGTAACTTGCTAAAACTGTATAATTATCTCCTAAATATTTATTTATTGTTTTTGCTTTTGCGGGACTTTCAACAATAACTAGATTCATAATGACTGAAACTACACATAAATTATACTTTTAGTCAAATTAATAAATTTTAGTCTTTGATTCTGTATTATTTTTTAAGCGTTTTATATTTTCTCTGTGAGTAATTAATATGAGCAAACTAAAAATAATATAAAAATAATAGTTGATATCTCCTAGTAAAAAATAACTTGTGAGTGGGACAAAAAGAGATGACAGCATTGAGGCAAGCGATGAATACTTTGTTAAAGTAAATATAACAAGCCAGCTAACTATAAAAACAATTACTAAATAAATATTAATACAAAAAAGTATGCCAACATATGTAGCAACTCCTTTTCCTCCTTTAAACTTTAACCATATTGGAAAAACATGACCTAAAAAAACTGCAATAGAGGATATAAATAAATATTCTGAAAAATTAAATTTAATAATTAAAAGTAAAATCACAGCTTTACTTATATCTAGAGTTAAGGTGCTAAATCCGATTAATTTATTACCTGTCCTTAGAGCGTTTGTGGCACCAATGTTACCTGATCCAATTTCACGTATATCTTTCTTTAAAAATATTTTTGTTAATAAAAATCCAAATGGAATTGACCCTATTAAATAACTTAAAAATAAAATTAAGAATAACATATTCAATTTGCTTTATATAACTCTTCGCCATTAACAAATGTTGATATTACTCTACCTTGCATTTTTTTATCTTCTATAGATGTATTTTTAGACTTAGAAATCAAATTCTCCTTTTTAACTATCCATGGTTTATTAATATCCACTATACAAAAATCTGCGTTACTCCCTATTGTAAGATTTCCTTTATTTATTTTAAGTATTTTAGCTGGATTACTTGTTAAAAGTTCAATTATTTTAAAAAGTTTAATAGAATTATTATGAAACTGTTCTAATGCTAATGGTAAAAGTGTTTCTATACCTGATGCACCTGTTGCTGCTTGTGAGAAAGTTAAACGTTTGGACTCCTCATCTTCTGGCTTATGATCTGAAACAATTACATCAATAAGATTTTTATTTATTGCATCTACAAGTGACATTCTATCTTCCTCAGTTCTTAAAGGGGGAGATAGTTTCAGAAAAGTTCTAAAATCACCTATATCGTTTTCATTTAAAGATAAATTGTTTATTGACACACCCGTAGTGAATTTAACTACATCTTTTTTTTTTTTAATTACCTCAACAGATTTTGAAGATGAGATTTGCGAAATATGGTACCTGCAATTAAAATCTTCTAATAAAGTTAAATCTCTCTCAATAATTATTCTTTCTGCTAGGTCAGGTACACCTTGTAAGCCTAAACGTGTTGCAACTATACCGTCATTAACACTTCCATTTTTTGACAACTCAAAATCTTCGGCATGTTGCATAACTAAGCAATCAAGATCATAAGCTGATCTCATAATTCTCGACATTAATCGAGTATTTTGAATTGTTTTAAGACCGTCTGTAAATGCAATGATGCCTTTTTTTTTTAAAAGGCCAAATTCAGTCATGTTAGTACTTTCTAAATTTTTTGTTAAAGAAGCCGATGGGTAAATATTTATTTTGGATTTATCCCGTCCTCTTCGTTTTAGAAAATCAACAATTGACACATTATCGATAACTGGCAAGGTATTTGGCATTGTGACAACTGATGTAACACCACCAGATAGTGCAGCATTGCTTAAAGTTTTAAAATTCTCTTTATATTCAAAACCAGGCTCTCCTACAAAAACTCTCATATCTACTAGTCCAGGGAAGATATATTTGCCGTTTAAATCAATAAATTTTTCTCTAGACGGGATATTATTTTTATTTACTTTTTTTCCAACAGCTTCAACTTTACCTTCCTCATTGACGATTAATCCACCAACCTCTTCAATAGCATTATATGGGTCTATTATATTTGCATTTAAAAAATACTTTTTTTTCATTGATTTCCAAAAATTTTTAAGCAAGCCATTCTTACAGCCACACCTAATTCTACTTGTTCTTTAATTACGCTTTTGTTAATGTCGTCAGCAAGTTTTGTATCAATTTCTATTCCCCTATTCATTGGTCCTGGGTGCATAATTAAAGCATCTTCTTTAGCTAAATTTAATTTATCAGGTGTAAGACCGTAATATTCGTAATATTCTCTATTAGATGATAGGAATGAGCTAGTCATTCTTTCATTTTGTAATCTTAACATCATTACAATGTCGCAATCTTTCAAACCATCTTTCATATTAGTAAACTTATTTACACCTAATTTTTCAACATCTTTTGGCATAAGATTTGATGGAGCTACTATATTTAATTCAGCACCAAGCATATTCAATAAATAAATATTTGATCTTGCTACTCTTGAATGAAGAATGTCACCGCAAATTGCAATTTTCAAACCACTAATTTTTTTTTTCCTATCAATTATGGTTAGAGCATCTAGCAAAGCTTGAGTGGGATGTTCTCTACGACCATCTCCAGCATTTAATACTGCACAATTTACTTTTTGAGATAATAAGTTACATGCACCAGAATCTTGATGTCTTATAACAATTAAATCTGGATGCATTGCGTTTAATGTCATTGCAGTATCTATTAGTGTTTCACCTTTTTTAATTGCGGAATTTACTATGTTCATTGACATAACATCAGCACCCAATCTTTTTCCTGCTAACTCGAATGAACTTTGCGTTCTGGTAGAAGGTTCAAAAAATAGATTTATTTGTGTTTTTCCTCTCAAAATATCGATTTTTTTATTTTTGCTTTTATTTAGTGATATGAAAGATTTTGCTTCATCTAAAATTATATTTATATCAGAAATTGATAAGTCTTGGATTCCAAGTAAGTGTTTTTGAGAAATTTTAATAGCTTTTTTATTGAGTGCCATTAAAACCAACTCTATAAACTTATCGACTACCTAAAGCAAGCATTTAATTATTTAAATAATCTATTGCTCCCTGTAGTATAAAAGTTGCTGCTTTTTCATCAATTTTCTTTTTTTTTAGCGAAAATTTAATATCTAAATTACTAGATAAGTTATAAGCAGCGGATGTGGACAGCCTTTCATCCCAAAGACAAACAGGAATGTTAATTTTATTACCTATTAATTTAGCTCTATCCTGAATTGACTGGGCACTCTTACCAAATGATCCATCCATATTTACTGGATTTCCAATAATTATACCAAAAATATCGTTTTCCTTAACAATATTTGATAGATCAAATATTAAATTTTCCATATTTATAAATTCAATTGTTTTATATGGAGTAGCGATTTTTCTCCTGTCATCGCAAATTGATACACCAATTCTTTTTGATCCCATGTCTAATCCTAATAATCTTGAGTTATTCTCAATTTTGTCTTTAAGAGTATCTATAGTGATCATATTGTATTTTTCAGATTAAATGATAGTTTTTGATATTCTTATCATATGACAATAGATCTTAAAACAGTAAAGCACATATCAAAATTATCAAGAATTTCGATTGATGATAATAAAGCTAAAAAATTAAGCGATGATTTAAATTCTATATTTAAATTTATTGAAAAACTTAATGAATTAGATACCAAAGAAATCGAACCTCTTACGTCAATTGCAGAAACTAATTTAAAATTAAGAAAAGACGAAATTAAATCTAAAAATATAAGAGAGGATATACTTAAAAATTCACCAGAAGATAATAAAGATTTTTTTGTTGTACCTAAGGTAGTTGAATAATGTCAAATATTACTGATTTAAAATTATTTGACCTTGTTGAAAAAATTAAAAAAAAAGATTTATCTTCAAAAGAAGTCACCGAGGCATTCATACAAAGATCGCAAAAATCAAAAAAATTAAATACATATATTACTGAAAATTTTGAAGATGCTCTTAAAAATGCTAAAAAATTTGACGACAAACCAGATTTTAATAAAAAATTACCTGGTATACCTTTGGCTGTTAAAGATCTTTTTTGTACAAATAATATAAGAACAACCGCAGGAAGTAAAATATTAGAAAATTTTATTCCAACTTATGAGTCAACTGTTACACAAAATATTTTAAATGAAGGTGGAATAATTATTGGAAAATTAAATTGTGATGAATTTGCAATGGGATCATCTAATGAAACTAGTTATTTTGGGAATGTTCAAAATCCTATATCCGAGAATTTAGTTCCTGGAGGTTCTTCAGGTGGTTCATCTTCTTCATTAGCCGCAAAACTAACACCAGCAACTATTGGTACAGATACCGGAGGTTCAATTAGACAACCTGCATCGTTTACAGGAACAGTTGGATTAAAACCAACTTATGGCAGTTGTTCAAGATATGGAATTGTAGCTTTTGCATCATCATTGGATCAAGCTGGTCCAATGACACAGGATGTCAAAGATTGTGCACTATTATTCCAAGTGATGAGTTCTTATGACAATAAAGACTCAACATCTGTTGAATTTAATAGAGGAAATTATTTAAAAGATTTAAATGATAATATTAAAGGAAAGAAAATAGGAATACCAAAGCAATACAGAGTTGATGGGATGCCAAAAGAAATAGATGAACTGTGGGATAAAGGTATAAAAATAATCGAAAGTAACGGAGGTGAAATTGTTGAAATTTCCTTACCTAATACTAATTACGCGTTACCAGCATATTATATTGTTGCGCCAGCAGAAGCATCATCAAATTTAGCAAGATACGACGGCGTAAAGTATGGTTTTAGGTCAAAAGGGATAAATTTAATCGATATGTATGAAAAGACAAGATCAGAAGGATTTGGAGACGAGGTAAAGAGAAGAATAATGATCGGTACATATGTCTTATCATCAGGATATTATGATGCATATTATTTAAAAGCTCAAAAAGTAAGACGGTTAATTAAAAATGATTTTGACGAAGCCTATAAAAAAGTTGATGCAATTTTAACTCCATCGACGCCAAGTTCAGCTTTTAAAATTGGAGAAAAAACAAATGATCCAGTTTCAATGTACTTAAATGATATATTTACTGTACCAATTAATTTGGCTGGTTTACCTGCAATATCGATTCCAGCTGGCCACGACAACAAAGGTTATCCTTTAGGTCTTCAAATCATTGGAAAAGCATTCAATGAACAAAATATCTTAAATATTGCTTATTCAATAGAAAAAAATATTAATTTCAAAAATAACATAAATGATTGGTGGATAAACTGAGCAAAGAAAGTAAAGAATATTTAATTAAAAGAGAGATAAATGAATACGAGGTAGTTATTGGACTTGAGGTACATGCGCAAGTTTTATCTGAGTCAAAATTATTTTCTAGTTCTCCAACAAAATTTGGTTCTGAACCAAATACTCAAGTGAGTTTAGTAGACGCTGCATTTCCAGGCATGTTACCTGTAATAAATGAATTTTGCATCAAACAAGCTATTAAAACTGGAATTGGACTTAAAGCTAAAATTAACAAAAAATCTGTGTTTGATAGAAAGAATTATTTTTACGCTGATTTACCACAAGGTTATCAAATTTCACAATATAAAAATCCAATTGTGGGTGAGGGGTCTGTAATATTAGATATGCCTACAGGTGAAAAAAAAGTAAATATCGAAAGATTACATCTAGAGCAAGACGCCGGTAAAAGCATTCATGACATAGATCCTCAAAGTACACTTGTTGATTTAAATCGATCAGGTGTAGCATTAATGGAAATTGTCAGTAGGCCAGATCTTAGATCTTTAGATGAAGTAAATTTTTATATTAAAAAGCTTAGATCAATTATGAGATACCTAGGAACCTGTGATGGAAACATGCAGGAAGGTTCACTAAGAGCTGATGTTAATGTTTCAGTAAGAAAAAAAGGTACTAAAGAACTTGGTACAAGATGTGAAATAAAAAATGTTAATTCTATTAAGTTTATGCAAATGGCAATCGACTATGAAGCAAATAGACAGGTTGATATTATAGAAAAAGGTGGAGTAATAGACCAAGAAACAAGATTATTCGATACTAAAAAAAATGAAACAAGGTCAATGAGAACTAAAGAAGATGCTCATGATTATAGATATTTTCCTGATCCTGATCTTTTACCACTAGAATTAAATGATGTTTTTATAAATGATATAAAAAAAACTATCCCGGAATTGCCCGATGAAAAAAAGAAAAGATTTATCGAAAAATTTAAATTATCATCTTATGAAGCGAATATTTTAGTTTCAGATATTGAAACATCTAAATATTTTGAGGAAGTATCAAAAAATTCAGATGTTAAACTTGCTACAAATTGGATAACTGGTGAATTATTTGCATTATTGAATGAAAAAAATTTGGAAATTATTGATAGTCCAATTTCATCAAATAATTTAGCTAAACTTATATCTTTGATTAAAAATGGAACTATTTCAGGAAAACTTGCTAAATCAATCTTTGAAATGATGGCTGATGGAGATAAAGATCCAAATAAAATTGTAGAGGAAAAAGGCCTTAAACAACAAAGTGATCCAAAAGAACTTGAAAAGATTATAGATAAGGTAATTTTAGAAAATCCTCAAAATGTTAAGTCTTATAAATCAGGTAAAGATAAATTATTTGGTTTTTTTGTTGGACAAGTAATGAAAAGATCAGGTGGAAAAGCAAACCCACAGTTAGTTAATGAAATATTAAAAAAAAAATTGAACTAAAATGGGTTCAAATCTTCAGTTAAACAATCAAATAGTAGAATATATAAATAACCATTCATTATCATTGCACCCAGTTCAAAAGAAAATTATAGAATATAATGAAAAACTTGGCGATATTAAGAAAATGCAAATTTCAACAAGTCAGTGCCACTTTTTACATTTCATTATAAAGATTTTAAACCCTAAAAATATTTTAGAAATAGGTACATTTACAGGTTTAAGTACTCTAACTATGGGTTTAGCCATGAGTAAAGAATCTTTTATCATAGCTTTAGATAAAAATTATGAGACATCTAAAGTTGCAAAATTTTTTTTTGAAGAGGCTAATGTTGGAAAAAAAATTGAAATAATGATCAATAATGCTAGCACAAGTTTAGATAAAATAATAAAATCAAATAAATCTTTTGATTTAACTTTTATTGATGCAGACAAAGAAAATTATATTAATTACTTTGAGAAATCATTAAATATTACAAATAAAAATGGATTTATTATTGTCGATAATGTCTTGTGGTACGGGGATGTTGCAAATAGACAAAAAAAGGATCGACTAACAACTAAAATAAGAGAATTTAATTCATTTATAAAAAAAAATAACAAAGTTGAAAGTGTAATACTTCCTATTGGTGATGGTTTATCAGTGTGTAGGAAAATATAATGTATAGAATTTTCGGCTTCTACAAATTTAAGAGGTTAAAAAATTTAAAATCTATTAAAAATACTTTGGAAACTTTCTTTAAAAATGAAGATATCAAAGGTTCTATAATTATATCATTAGAAGGTGTAAATGGGTCAATTGCCTTTAAGTCAAATCAGTACATTAAAATTAAGAAAAAAATCAAAACTTTTTTTGGTATAAGAAATTTTGATAATGAAAATTTATCCGACTATAAATATAAAGCATTTAATAAAGGTAAAATTAAAATAAAAAAAGAAGTTGTTCCAATTGGAATTAAAATTAAAAAAAAAATATCCAATAATCAAGTTGATCCAAAAAAATGGAATAAATTTATTAAACAAAAAAACTTAGTCCTTATTGACACAAGAAAAGATTTTGAATTTAAAGTAGGAACTTTTAAAGGATCAATTAATCCTAAATTAAGTAATTTTAGAGATTTTCCTCAATACTTCAAAACACTAAAAAAAGATCAAAATATTGGAATGTTTTGCACAGGTGGTATTAGATGCGAAAAAGCGAGTATTTATTTGAGAAATAATGGATTTAAAAATGTTTATCAATTGAAGGGTGGTATAATTAATTATCTTAATAAAATTAATAAAAAGCATAGCTTGTGGAAGGGTGATTGCTTCGTTTTTGATAATAGAGTTACTGTCAAGCATGGATTAAAAGTTGGAAATTTTAAAATATGTCCTGGTTGTAGGAAGCCTATTAAATCTTCAGAAAGCAAATCTAATCTTTATGAAGAGGGAGTGAGTTGTAGTAGCTGTTTTTACAAATCATCAAGTATTCAAAAAGCAAGATTTAGAATGAGACAAAAACAAGTACAAGCTGCTAAAAAGGATGGGAGAAAATATTTTTTTCAAAGAGAAACTTAATATGAATTTACTTAAAGATAATATCCCAAAACTGGTCAGGAAATTAGCGTTACCAGCTATGGTTGGAATGTTATTCCAAACTTTATATAATATTGTTGATACTTTTTACGCTGGTAAAATTTCACCTGAGGCATTAGCTGCTTTAAGTAAATCTTTTCCAATATATTTTATTATTGTTGCTTCTTCCATTGGTGTTACAGTTGCTGGAACATCTTTAATAGGAAATAGTATTGGAGAAAACAATAAAAAAAATATTTTAAATTATTTTACTCATATAATTTATTTTGCAATTATAATATCTATTTTGATAACTATAATTGGTCTAAATTTTTCAGATGAAATTTTTGCTTTAATGGTAACATCAGATGAGGTAACAAAGCTAGGTATCCAATACACAGATATAATTTTTTCAGGTTCAGTTTTATTTATTTTAGTTGTTGCATTGAATTCTTTATTGCATGCAGAGGGTGATACTAAAACCTATAGAAATGTTCTTATATTGTCTTTTTTTATCAATTTAATACTAAACCCAATTCTAATTTTTGGATTGTTTATCTTTCCCGCTTTAGGCGTAAAAGGAATTGCTATATCAACTATTTTTTCTCAATCTGTAGCATTTCTTATCATTTTTTTTAAAATATTAAAAAATTCAAGAATAGGGGAAATTACAAAAAAATTTCTAGTTCCGAAAATCTACTATTTTATAAATATTTTTTTTACAGCTATGCCAATAGTTGTTTCAATACTTGCTTACTCTATTACTGCCGCCATCGTTATAAAGTATGTTGGTATCTCTGGTGAATATGCCGTTGCTGGATATGGAGCTGGTACAAGAATAGAACAGGTTGTGTTATTACCTATATTGGGCATTAATACAGCAATCATATCGATAATTGCACAGAACTTTGGTGCAAAAAATATTGATAGAGTTAAAGAAACTTATTTTACATCAATAAAATATTCTTTTTTTATAATGATTATATCTGGAATACTTCTATTCATGTTATCCGATTTAATAATGAGTTTTTTCTCTACCGATAAGACTGTAATTGAATTTGGCTCAAAATATCTTAAAATATGTTCATTCATTTTACCAGCATATCCAATCTTTTTCCTATCCAATGGTATGTTCATGGCTATAAAAAAAGCTGAGTATGCAATGATATCTAATTTGTTTAGAAATGGATTCAATCCCATAACAGTTTTTTTTCTTGCAAGTTATATAAATGCAAGTTTTGAAACTTTTTTTTGGATTTGGGCTGTAGTTAATTGGGTTTTTTCAGGAATATATCTTAGTATTTTAATTTTCTATATTAAATTTAAATTAGAGAAAACTAGCGCTATCGTTAATCCACAACCATAAGTCTTCAGAGAAGGACCGTCTTACAAATAGATTTAAATCATTATTTTCATTATTATGTATAATTACATCAATGTGATTAACAATAGTTTGTAAAACAGATCCTTTCTTCTTTTTAAATTCATTAAAATCAAAAGGACAACTTTTTGTCAATAAATCATAAATTTTATTACCTTTTAGATTAAATAAGACCCAATGATCAGAAACGTTTGTAACAGCTCCTTGATTTATTTTTGATATTTCATTGAATAATTTTTTTTCTAATTCTATTTGGTCTTTAAAATTTTGATTTTTATTTTTTGAATAAACCAACCATTCATCCGGGCTAAGCCATAGTAAGCTATAATTTTCATTGCCAGATGAGGTATTAGCCTCTGTAGGAGGTAAAATTGATAATATTTTTCCAATTTTGGTCGAAAATTCTCTTTTATTACTTCTTAGGTTAATTTTAATTGTAGGTTCGAGTTCAGTAATTTTAATTTCATTATACTTTTTTTCATTTTGTATTGGTGAATTAAAATTAAGCATTTAATCTCTTGTTTTCCTTGTCATAAAATACGGTGTCAGTTATTGTTACATTTATATTTTTTTCTTCCATAGGTACTATAAGTTTTTTACCTTTCATCTTTTTTCCACTTTTAACTATAGCAAGTGCAATAGATTTGTTAAGATTTGGACTGTAGTAACTAGATGTAACATGCCCAAGCATTTCTACTGGCTTTTTATTTATATCTTCAACAAGTTGTGCTCCTTCTTCTAGGACTTCTTTAGGATCATCAGTTAAAAGACCTACCAATTGTTTTCTATCCTCTCTGATAGTGTCACTTCTGTAAAGAGACCTTTTTCCAATAAAGTCATATTTTTTTTTACTAATTATCCAATCCATCTGTAAATCCGAAGGTGTTAGTGTTCCATCTGTATCTTGGCCTGTGATTATAAAACCTTTTTCAGCTCTTAAAAGGTGCATTGTTTCTGTACCGTAAGGAGTAATATTAAATTCTTTCCCTGCATCCATACACGCTTTCCAAACATCATTTGCATAGTTTGATTGAATATTTATCTCATAACTATGTTCTCCAGTAAAACTTATTCTCATTATTCTACAATTTACTCCATCTATTTTTGAATTTTTAAATGACATATGTGGAAAATTTTCATCTGATAAATTTAAATCTGGTATAATTTTTTTAATAATATTTTTTGAGTTTGGTCCACAAATACTAATTGTTGAATACTGATCTGTTACAGTTGTTAAATAAACATCCAACTCAGGCCACTCTGTTTGAAGATAATCCTCAAGTTTAGAAAGAACATTAGCTGCCCCTCCAGTTGTCGTTGTCATTATATAATGATTTTCAGCTAATCTTGTAGTAACACCATCATCATATACCATGCCGTCCTCATTTAGCATTAACCCATATCTACATTTTCCAATAGCTAGTTTTGACCAAGCGTTTGTGTATACTCTGTTAAGAAACTCTGAGGCATCTGATCCCTGGATATCTATTTTTCCTAATGTTGATGCATCTAAAATACCAGCACTTTCTCTTGCAGCTTTACTTTCTCTTTGGACTGCTTCATGCATTGTTTCTCCATTTTTGGGGAAATACCAAGGTCTTTTCCATTGTCCAACATTTTCGAATTCAGCTTTATTATCCACGTGCCAATTATGAATTGCAGTTTTTCTTGTATGATCAAAAAACTTACCTACATTCCTACCAACAATTGTCCCAAATGTAAGAGGTGTGTAAGGAGGTCTAAATGTTGTTGTTCCTAATTCTCCCATATTCGTCCCTGTGGTATCAGCAATAATACCTAAAGCATGCATATTTGAAAGCTTACCTTGATCTGTACCCATTCCAGTGGTCGTATATCTTTTGACATGTTCAATAGATTTGAAACCTTCTCTAAGAGCCAATTTAACATCTTTAGCAGTTGAATCATTTTGAAAATCTAAGAAGGGTTTAGTTTTGTATAGAGGTTTATCCGATGGCAATAACCAGATATTTTTTTTTGAGGATTCTTTTGAGCAGGTAACATTAATTTTGTCATAGCTTGATTTATCTAAACTAATAAATTTTTTTACATTATAAATAGTATTATTAACAACATCATCTAGTTCGAAATCCCCATTACATGACCCAACACTAATTTGTTCTGATGGAGTTTTAGTCTCATCTGGTATGAATATATTATCATTACTTTTAAATTGTAATTTTCCACCTGACTGCGTATACAGATGTACCATAGGTGTCCATCCACCAGAAATTCCTATACAATCAGAATTAAATTTAATTTTGTTGCCAACAACATTTCCTCCATTGGATGATAGTTTCATTGCTTCGAATGATTTAATTCGTTTATAGCCATTAGTCTCAACAATTGTATGTCCCCATAAAATTTTAATACCTAACTTTTGAGCTTCCTTAACTATATTTGAGTCTGAATTTTCTCTAATATCTATTATTACATTAACATTAACTCCGCTCTTACTTAATGATATTGCTGTCTCATATGCACTATCATTATTTGTAAATAATGAAATATTTTTTCCAGTTTTTACTCCGAAATAATCAATATATTTTTTAATTGACGATGATAAAATTATCCCAGGTCTATCGTTATTATTAAATATTAATGGTCTTTCAATAGAGCCACTTGCTATAATTACCTTTTGAGCTCTTATTTTCCATAATCTTTGCCTAATTTTATTTTTTCTTTCATGTACACTTAGATGATCTGTTAAAGCTTCTCTAGCTAGTAAATAGTTATATCCATGAAATGCTGCTAGGCTGGTTCTGCTTTTTATTACTAAATTTTTATAGTTCTTTAAACTTTCTATTTCTCTAGCCAACCATTGGTTTGAATTTGCATTATTTATTTTGGAACTTTCCTCATCTTGATATATAGTCGATCCACCAAGAAAATTTTTATCATCAATTAATATTGTATCTAATCCTTTTTCTACAGCTAATTTTGCTGATATAACTCCTGAAATTCCTCCACCAATGACCAGGACATCACAATGAGCATATTGGTGATCATATAAATCATCGTCAGCTTTTGTTGGTGATTTTCCTAGACCAGCAGAATATCTTATAAAAAACTCATATTTCTCCCAAAAGCTGGCTGGCCACATAAAAGTTTTATAATAAAAACCAGCAGGTAGAATAGGGGATAATAAATTGTTTATTCCACCAACATCAAAATTTACACTTGGCCAACAATTTTGACTAAATGCTTCTAACCCTTCATATAATTCAATTTCTGTTGCTCTTACATTTGGCTCTGTTGAAGCAGGATCACTACCTATTTGAACAATAGCATTAGGTTCTTCAGACCCACATGTCATAATACCTCTTGGTCGATGATATTTAAAACTTCTTCCTACTAAGTGAATATCGTTTGCTAATAAAGCAGATGCTAGTGTATCTCCCTTAAAACCAAATAGTTTTTTCCCATTAAATTTAAATGATATTCTTACGGTTTGATCAATAAAATTATTCTTATTTATTCGAAGTTCGTTTGACATAATTATTTTATGGGTGGTTTTTCTCCCATTTTATAAGTAGCGTGAATTTTATCGTTGGAGGTATCTCTGACCATATTAAACCATTTTCTACATCCATGTGTATGGTTCCATCTTTCGAATTGAACACCTTTAATGTTTTTTCTCATAAACAAATATTCAGCCCACTGGTCGTCACTTAATTCTGTTGGTTGTTTAGGTCTTTCTATATGAGCTTCACCACCACAGGAAAACTCTACTTGATCTCTTTTACCACAATAAGGACAATTAATTATAAACATTTTTTAGTGAGCAACTGCTGCAGCACCATGTTCATCAACTAGATCACCACTCACAAATCTATTTAAATTAAACGCTGCATTCAGTTTATGTGGTTCGTCATTTGCTATAGTATGGGCAAATAAATCTCCAGACCCAGGAGTTGCTTTAAATCCTCCAGTACCCCAACCACAATTAAAATATAATCCTTTAATTTGAGTTTTACTTAATATTGGACTTGCATCAGGACATATGTCTACAATTCCACCCCATTGTCTTAGCATTTTCATTCTGCTAAAGATTGGATAAAGTTCCAATATAGCTTTTAGTGTTCCTTCAGCAATGTTATGACTTCCTTTTTGTGTATAAGAAACATAGTCATCTGTACCCGCACCAATTACAAGTTCACCTTTATCAGATTGACTTACATATGCATGCACAGCATTAGACATTACAACAGTATCAATAATTGGTTTCACAGGCTCTGAAACTAAAGCTTGCAAAGGTTTACTTTCTAGTGGTAATCGTATGCCAGCCATATTTGCTAAAACACTTGAATGACCAGCAGCGACTACTCCAATTTTTTTTGATTTGATAAATCCTTTTGTAGTTTCAATACCTTCAACTTTATCACCATTTCTTTTAATGCCTTTAACTTCGCAATTTTGTATTATGTCTACACCCATAGCATCGGCACCTCTAGCGTAACCCCAAGCAACAGCATCATGTCTTGCTGTACCAGCCCTTTTTTGAAGTGTACCACCTAAAACTGGATATCTAATATTTGATGACGTATTTATAATTGGACAAAATTTTTTTACTTCTTCATTATTAAGCCACACAGCGTCAATTCCATTAAGTCTATTTGCGTGAGTTCTTCTTTTTAAATCTCTAACATCTTGAAGATTATGAGCCAGATTCATAACACCTCTTTGACTGAACATTACATTGTAGTTTAGTTCTTGTGATAAACCCTCCCAAATTTTTAATGCGTGATCATAGAGGGCTGCACTCGCATCCCATAAGTAATTAGATCTTATTATTGTTGTATTTCTTCCAGTATTACCACCTCCAATCCAACCTTTTTCAACAACTGCAATATTTGTCATGTTATGTTTTTTTGCTAAATAGTAGGCTGTGGCTAAACCATGACCTCCACCACCAACAATTATTGTATCATATTCTTTTTTAGGTTCTGGGTCTCTCCAAGCTCTTTGCCAATTTTCATGTCCACTTAGAGCATTTTTAATTAATGAGAATATAGAGTATTTATTTTTCATAATTTAATCAAAAATACTTTATAAATATTGAATATTCAATGATTTCAAGTTACACACTTACAACAAAATGGTGAGGTGGGTGAGCTGGTTTAAACCAGGAGTTTGCTAAACTTCCGTACGTTATAATGACGTACCGAGGGTTCGAATCCCTCCCTCACCGCCATAAGATAGCACTTATCTAATATAGTGGTTTATTTTTAAAAAAATCAATAATTTCAACAGGTTTTTTTTGAACTATATAATTATAAACATTATAATTTTCTAAAACTCTCTGAACATAATTTCTTGTTTCTTTAAATTTAATCAATTCAATCCAATCAACATAATCAATTTCTTTTTTTTGCGGGTTTTTATTAATTTTTTTCCAATATCTAACCCTTTTGGGTCCAGCGTTATATGCAGCAATTGCAAAAGGATATGCGCCATCGTATTCAAGAATTAAACCAGCAATATAATGGGAACCTAAATTAATATTATATTCAGGATCAGAAGTTAATCTAGATTTTGAATATGGAAGTTTAGCTTGTTTGGCGACTACTTTTGCAGTGTAAGTCATTAATTGCATTAATCCTCTTGCACCAGCTGAACTATTAGCAGATATGTCAAACTCACTTTCCTGTCTAATTATTGATAGTATAAGAGCACTATTTGGTATTTTTCTTCCATTAATTATTTTAGGGGTTCCAATAACAGGATAATTGTAATTATTTATAAACCTTTTTTCGTAAGAAGCAATTTTTGCAACTTGAATCGCAAAATCATATCTTGATATATCTGTAGCTAGTTCTGCTGCAAATGTTTCACTACCTTTAATAATATTATCATTTGCAAGATGTCTTAAGATGAATTTTGTATATTTTGATTTATTAAGTTCATCTAGTAGATAAACTATTTTAACAATATCTTTTTCAAAAAACTTTTTTTTATAATCTTTATCAATATTTTCTTCTAATTTAAGTTCATATTTTTTGTCAGGGTAAACTTTCATAAAAGCAAGTTGACCATAATACGTTGTTGGGAATTTAGCAGCATCTTTGTACCATTTATCGCTAGAGCTTTTATCACCAATTTTTTCATAGGAACGACCAAGCCAAAATGCCCCTCTAGCTAGGCTTATAGGATAACCAACATTTGAATAAAATTTGTTAAAATGATCAATTGCTAAAATAGGATCATTTAAAAAACTCAACGCTATCCATCCACTCATCCATTCTGCAGATGCAAACTCAGGTCCTTCTGTAAGAGCATGATTACTTGATATTTTATAAGCTAGCTCATATTTTTTCTTGTATATTAAAGATCTGGATATAATCTCTCTTTCTTTCCACCATTTGTCAGGTCTTACTAAATAATCTTTATTGTTTTTTATTTTTAGTAGAATTTCTAAGGATGAGTCCACTCGACCTCTTTTTCTTCTCCACTTTAAACGGTCATAGTTTAATCCTGCATCATTCTTATATTTTGCAGGAACTTTTGAAATAGCCTTGTCTACACCATATGATTTACTCATAAGCAATTGCCTTGCTGTATAAAGAAGCTGCTCATTTTTTGGTAAATATCTTAACATTCTTTGTAAGTCCCAATATTTATTTTCCCATGCTAAATAATCTGCTCTTTTGATATAATCATTTTTATCAAGGTATTTTTTATATTTTTTCCTGAAAAATCTTAAGTCGCTTTTACTTAACTTGGCTGTAATCCATCCTTTTTTAATAAATTTAACTCCTAGTTCGTAATTACCCTGAGCAATTAAGCTTTCACCGTATATCATTTCACCATAACCACTCAGTGGTTTTTCATTTTCAAATAAATTTACAATTTTAACTGGGGAAATTCTTTCGGTTGATAGCTTATGTTCAGATAAATATTTAATTCTACCAATTCTTGGGTAGTTGGGATTGTTTAAAATGAATTGTTGGTAATCGTAAAACGATGCTTTATTTCCTCTAGTAAGGAGATGTCTCCATTGTACAAAACTATTAATATTCTTATCTTTAGATTTCTTTGCAAGTGATAATGCTTCTGTCCATCTTCCTTTTTCAAAAGCCTCTATTGATTTTTTTGCCAGTCTAAATTTTTTTTTAGAAAAATATTTTGACTTATTTTCAGCAGTCTTAACTGTTTTTGATACTATTTTGGGTTTATTTTTAGGTACAATAATACCTATAATATCAATAGTTTTTTCTTTTGATGTTACTTCTGTTTTTAGTGTATCAATTTCTGGAGAGGGTTTTTTGATTGGTTTTATTATATTTTTTGATAATTTTTTTTGTTCAAGCTCTACATTTAAAGTAGGTTTTTTTTTCGGTAGAACAATCTCTTCATTTGAATGACTGACATCATTATAAGAGATAAAAGAGAAAAATATGATTATTAAAAAATAAAATTTTTTCATAAATTTTCGTATCTAATTATACGATATATATGCTATAAGTATTTATGTTCAAAGGTTCAAATGTTGCTCTAATTACACCATTTAAGGATAATAAACTCGATATAGATGCTTATATAAAACTTATTCATTTTCATCTTGATAATGGAACTAATGGGTTAGTACCCGCCGGTACAACTGGTGAGTCACCTACATTAAGTCATGATGAACATGAAAAAGTTATTGAGCTATGTATTCGCGAAAGTAAGGGAAAAATCCCAGTCATAGCAGGTACAGGTTCTAATTCAACTTCTGAAGCTATATCGTTAACAAAACATGCTGAAAAAGTTGGAGCTGATGGAGCGCTAGTGGTTACACCTTACTATAACAAACCTACACAAGAAGGTTTGTATCAACACTATAAAGCTATCAATGACAATACAAATTTACCAATTATAATTTACAATATCCCTAGCAGATGTGTGATTGATATGTCAGTTGATACGATGGCTAGACTGTTTGAATTAAAAAATATAGTTGGAGTCAAAGATGCAACTGGTGATCCTGAAAGGATATCTGATACTTTAAAAAAACTTGGACCTGAATTTATTCAATTAACTGGCGAAGATGGATTTGCTTATGAATTTAATAAAAGAGGAGGAGTTGGAATTATTTCAGTTACAGCTAATATTGCCCCCAAACTTTGCTCTGACTTTCAAAAATATTCAAAGTCTAAAACTGATAATGAAATTAAAGAAGCAGAAAGAATTGATCAAATTTTACAACCTTTACATAAATCTTTATTCATTGAAAGTAATCCTGCCCCAGTAAAATTTGCTGCAAAACTCTTAGGCCTATGTGGTGATGAAATAAGATTGCCTTTAGTTAAAATAAAAAAAGAAACTGAACTTAAAGTTAAAGAAACTCTAGCATCAGCAAAACTTATAGCTTAATGAAGCAAAAAACCAATCCTGGTTTAAAAATTATTTCTCTTAATAGAAAGGCTAGTTTTAATTTCTTTTTTGAAAATATTTATGAGGCAGGTATTGTTTTAAAAGGTTCAGAGATTAAATCAATCAGAGCAGGTAAAGTTAATATTTCTGATGCTTATGCTATTGAACGAGATGGGGAGATAGTTCTAATTAATTCTAATATTGCATCATATAAACAAGCAAGTTTTTCTGACCATAATCCTTATGATGATAGAAAACTTTTGTTAAATAAAAAAGAAATTAACAAACTTATTGGTAAGATTAATAGAGAAGGTTTTACTCTTATTCCAACTAAGCTATACCTAAAAAAGGGTAAAGCTAAAATTGAAATAGCGGTAGCAAAAGGCAAGAAAAAATATGACAAAAGACAAACAAAAAAAACTAGAGACTGGAATAGAGATAAGGCTAGATATGTTAGAAAATCGAGTTAAGCCAGTATTTCTTGCCATAGGATCAAATTTAGGTGATAAAAAACTAAATATTGAAAAGGCTAAATTTAAACTGAGCTTAAATAGTAATATTAAAATTTTAAGCTGTTCAAGTTTTTACAAAACTCTGTCTTGGCCAAATAAGAAAAATCCTTTTTTTTTGAATGTAGTAATAAAATGTAATACCAATCTAACTCCTAGAAAACTCTTTAAAATTATTAAAAAAATAGAACGCGACATAGGTAGAGTGCCATCTTACAGAAATGCTCCAAGAGTTTGCGATATAGATATTATTGATTTTTCCCAAAAAGATAAAGTTTTTAAAGATATAGACTTGATTTTACCTCATCCAAGATTGGAAAATAGAAGTTTTGTTTTATTGCCTTTATATGAAATTGATAAGCAATGGTGTAACCCTTTAAATAATAAAAAAGTAGCGGAATTACTAAGTAATCTACCAAGTGATACCTTAAGAACTATTAAATTTTTTTAATTTCATGGTATAAGTAAGTATGCTCAACTCTGATGATTTAATAAATAAAGTAAAATCGTATAATAAATTTTTAAACCCTGATACGTTAGATAAAGCGTATAATTTTGCACTTAAAGCTCATGAAAAACAAAAAAGAGATGAAGGATCACCTTATATTATTCATCCAGTAGCTGTAGCCAATATACTAACTGAACTAAAACTTGATAGTGCAACTATTGCGACAGGATTACTGCATGATACAATTGAAGATACTCATGCAACATATAAAACAATTGAAAAAGAATTTGGAAAAGAGGTTGCAGATTTAGTTGATGGAGTTACTAAAATTTCTGCTTATGAAAATCAAGCAGCATCAGACTCTAAAGCTGAAAATTTTAGAAAATTAATCTTAGCCACATCTAAAGATATTAGAGTGTTGTTGGTAAAATTAGCAGATAGACTTCATAACATGCGAACTATTCAATTTGTGACAAATAAAGACAAACAAATTAGAAAAGCAAAAGAAACAATGGAAATTTATGCACCCTTAGCCGATAGAATGGGCATGAATAGAATTAGAGATGAATTAGAAGATTTATCGTTTCAAGTTTTAAATCCAAGCGCAAGAAAAATGATTAAAAACCGACTTGATCAGATAAAAGAAAATAATTTAAACAACTTTAACAATATATCTGAAGATTTCAAAAATTTACTGAAATCTAATGGAGTTGAAGTAAAAATTTATGGAAGAGAAAAAACGACATTTTCGATATGGAGAAAGATACAGCAAAAAAGAATTTCCTTGGAGCAAATTACAGATATAATTGGATTTAGAATTATTTTAGATAATATCCCATCATGCTATAAGGCATTAGGAATACTTCACAGCAAGTGGAACTGTATTCCGGGACGCTTTAAAGATTACATATCATCACCTAAAATAAACAAATATCAATCATTACATACAGCTATTATAGGACCAAATAATCGGCCTATTGAAATTCAATTAAGAACAATGCAAATGCATGAATTTGCCCAAAGAGGTATAGCTTCTCATTGGAAATATAAGTCATCAGAAAAATTTAATTCGTTAACGTGGAAGGAATATGACTGGTTAGCGGATTTAGTAGAGATTATAGACCGGAACGAAAATCCAGAAGATTATTATGAATTTACAAAGCTTCAAATGTTCCAAGAAAATGTTTTTTGTTTTACTCCAAAAGGTTCAGTTATTAAACTACCAAAAAATGCTACACCTATAGACTTTGCATATGCTGTTCATACTCAAGTTGGTGACACAGCAGTAAATTGTGAAATAAATGGAAGAGAAAGCCCACTTCAATCTATTTTAGCTAATGGTGATGTAGTTAAAATTATTACTTCAAAAAAAGTTTCTCCCTCTCTTCATTGGTTGACATCTACAAAAACTGGTAAAGCAAGAGCAGCAATTAGAAGATACTGGGAATATCGTGATAGTCACAAGCTAACAAAAAAGAAAATATATAATACTAAGTTGTGGATTTCATTACCAGATAAACCCGGTAAGTTGGGTGAAGTTACTTCTCTTATTGGAGAGAATAATCTTAACATCTCTAGTGTAGAAATGATTGAAAAAACTAAACAAAGTATAAATTTCCAATTTAATCTAATAATTGGAGATCTCAAAAACTTTACAAAACTTATAAGTGAGTTAAAACAGAAAGAATATAATTTTAAAATTATTAGACAAAAAGACAAAAAATATGCTTTCTTACAAAAAATCTTTAGCGGTTTTAAAAAAAACTAACGCTCTTCTTGAGGGACATTTTATTTTATCATCTGGATTACACTCAAATAGATATATACAGTGCGCAAAATTACTTAGTTTCCCAAATATTTCAAAAAAAATTTGCCAATCTCTAAGCAAAAAAATTAAAAAAAAAATAAAAAAAATTGATTTAATTTTGTCTCCAGCAATGGGTGGTATTATTATAGGATACGAAATTGGAAAAATTTTAAATAAAGAAACTATTTTTTGTGAACGAGTTAAAAAAAAATTTATTTTAAGAAGAGGTTTTAAAATCAATAAAAATTCAAATGTTCTTATAGTTGAGGATGTTATTACAACAGGTAAATCTAGTATGGAATGTGTTAATCTTATCAAAAAAGCCAAAGCTAAATTAGTGGGCTTTGCTTGTATTATAGATAGATCTAATAAAAAAAATTTGAAAATAAAAAATAAACCTCTTATTTCACAATTAAAAATTCAGGCCGATACTTTTCATAGCAAAAATCTACCCTTATATTTAAAAAAAATTCCTGTAACCAGTCCTGGAAGTAGAAGAGTATAATGCAGAGACTTGGTATAAATATAGATCATATCGCTACTATACGTAATGCTAGAGGTGAAGGTCATCCAAATATCTTAAAAGCTGCTAGCGATGTTATGAAATTTGGCGCTGACTCTATAACTATACATTTAAGAGAAGATAGAAGACATATAAAAGATAATGATTTAATTAATTTATCTAAAGTAAGAAAAATTCCTATTAATCTAGAATTAGCTAACAATGCAAAAATAATTAATTTAGCAATTAAATGTAAACCTAATTTTATTTGCATAGTACCTGAGAAAAGAAATGAGATCACTACAGAGGGTGGATTAAACCTAAAAAAAAATAAGAGGAAAATAAAAAAAATTATTGATTTGTTTAACAAAAATAATATTAGAACTAGTTTATTTATAAACCCAAATATCGAAGATATAAAATTATCTAAATCAGTTAATAGTAAATGCATAGAAATTCACACGGGTAAATTTTCTAGAATGGTTAGAGAAAATAAAAATTTCAAAAATGAGCTAAAAAAAATTAAAAAATGCGCTCAATTAGCAAATCTATTAGGTTTAGATGTGCACGCTGGTCATGGACTAGATTATAAAAGTACTCGTCTTCTAGCAAATATAAAAGAAATATCAGAGTTTAATATTGGTCATTTTATTATTGGAGAGTCGATTTTCGACGGTTTAAAAAAAGTAATTAAAAAGTTTAAAAAGATCTGTAAATAAATGGAAATTATAGGAAATGGTGTTGATATAGTTCAAAACTCCAGAATTAAAAAGTTAATTAAGAACCAAAAATTTATTTTAAGAATTTTCTCAAAAAATGAAATAAATGAATCAAAAAAAATTAAAAATAAAGTTAATTTTTTTGCGAAAAGATTTGCAGCTAAAGAGGCATTTGTTAAATCAATTGGCTTAGGATTTAGAAAAGGTATTAATCTTAAAGATATATATGTTCGTAATGACAAACTAGGTAAACCAAATATAATATTAAGTAGTAAAGTAAAAAAAATTTTAAGTAAAAAATTCAACACAAAAAATTTTAATTTTTATCTTTCATTATCTGACGAAAAAGATTACTCAATTGCTTATGTTATTTTAAATAAAAAATGAAAAAAGTAATTTCAGAAAATTTAAAAACTTTAGCATATGCACTCTTCATTGCTATAATTATAAGATCGATTTTCATTCAACCTTTTTATATACCCTCGTCTTCAATGGAGCCAAATTTACTTGTAGGTGACAGACTATTTGTTACAAAATATAGTTATGGTTATAGCAAGCATTCTTTTCCATTTAGTCCTCCTTTATTTAAGAATAGAATATTTAATACAATACCAGAAAAGGGGGATGTTATTGTATTCAAGACACCAGCGGATAATAGAACTGATTATATTAAAAGATTAGTTGGTTTGCCTGGAGATACTATTCAATTTATTGATGGTCTATTATTTATCAATGATCTTGAAGTTCTTAAAGATTTAAAATCAAGAAAAGATGAAATTTTTTGCGGTAATAATTTAATTGATGTAAATACATTTAAAGAAAGAATATCAGGCAAAGAGTTTATTACTGTATATGGAAAACATTATAGTTTTCAAAATTCAGAAAAATTTATCGTTCCAGACAAACATTATTTCTTTTTAGGTGATAATCGGGATTGTTCGAAAGATAGTAGATTTTTAAGTAGCGTAGGTTATGTTCATGAAAATAATTTAGTAGGCAAGGCCCGATTTATTTTTTTCTCATCAAACAGTAGAGAAGGGAGCATCTTTGAGATATGGCGTTGGCATGAGTTAATTAGGTTTAATAGATTTTTTAAGAAAATTGTATGATATGCAAATTGAGCAAATTGAAAAAAAATTAAAAATAAAATTTAAAAACAAGAGATTATTGCATCAATCTCTTACTCATAAAAGTTACGATAAAAATGATAATAATGAAAAACTTGAATTTTTAGGAGACAGAGTTCTTGGTTTTGTTATTGCTAATAAATTAATCGAACTGTACCCAGATGATAAAGAAGGCGCATTAGATAAAAAATTAGCCTCTTTAGTAAACAAAAAAAAATGTTATGAAGTTTGCGGGTTTTTAAATTTAAACAAATTTGTTAAAACGAGCCCATCTTCAACAAATAATAATAATATTGAAACAAAAATAATTTCTGATGCTTGCGAAGCTATTATTGGAGCAGTTTTTTTAGATCAAGGTATTAAAGTGGCTGAAAAATTTATACTATATTTATGGTCATCAGAATTAAAAAACTCCATAGTTACTAAAATTGATGCTAAAACTAGGTTGCAAGAATTTTCTCTAAAGAAATTTAAAGTCCTACCTGTTTATAAATTAATAGAAAGCAAAGGCCCAAATCACAAACCCATTTTTAAAATTAAAGTTAAAATAAAAAATTCTGAACCTGAATTTGGAGTTGGATCTTCAAAAAAAACTGCAGAACAAAATGCGGCTAGTAAATTATTAAAAAAAATCGATATAATATGATTAAAATAGACGAAGGTTTTTTACTTAGTAAATTTAAATATAATGAAAATTCTATAATTGCTGATTTTTATACAAAAAATAATGGAAAAATATCTGGGATAATTTTTGGTGGTACTTCAAAAAAAATTAAAGGTTATCTTCAGGTAGGAAATTTTTTTCATTTAAATATTAACTCCAAAAACGAGACAAAAGCTTCCTCAATTAAGGTAGAAATAATTAAGCCATACACACCCTTATTTTTTAATAATCAAAAAAAGTTACATTGTATAATTTCAGCAATGACCCTAACTAAATATTTAACATCTGAAAATGAAGATAATAAAAATATATTTGATTTATTAGAATTTTTTTTCTTACAATTAAATAAAGAAGATTGGTTAAAAAGTTATATTATCTGGGAATTAACATTATTAAAATATATCGGTTATGATTTAAATTTAAAAAATATTGTGCAGAAGGAGTTTGTTAATAATAAGACTGTTTATTATGTTAAATCTTCAACACAAAAAAAAATCGTACCAAATTTTTTAGTAAATCAAGAAGTGGACACAGTTGATCTTATTGATATTTTAAAAGGAATTACACTTGTGAGTAATTATATGGAAAAAAATATTTTTTTTCCAAATAATATGAAAATTCCAACCCAAAGATCTGAGTTTATTAATTTACTTCAAAATTAATTATAAATCTTTGGCTACTTGGAGTGCAAAGTAGGTAATTATCGCATTAGCTCCTGATCTTTTAAAGCTCATAAGTGTTTCTAGAACAACATCTCTATTTAATATTCCTTTGTTTATCGAGTTAGTTATCATGCTGTACTCACCAGAAACTTGATAAGCTACAACTGGAATTTTAAATTTATTTTTTACTTTTTCGATAATATCTAAATACGGTAAACCAGGTTTGACTATAACCATGTCCGCGCCTTCTTTTATATCTAATGCCACTTCTCTTAAAGCTTCGTTAGAATTTCTAAAGTCCATTTGATAAGTTTTTTTATTACCCTTAAGTAAATTTTTTGTTCCTACTGCATCTCTAAAAGGACCATAATAACTTGAAGCATATTTAACTGCATAAGATAGTATCTGAACATTTTTAAAACCATTTTTATCTAAAGCTTTACGTATTACGCCAATTCTTCCATCCATCATGTCAGATGGAGCTAATACATCGCAACCAGCTGAGGCTTGTAATAATGATTGTTCAACCAAAATTTTTATTGTTTCATCATTAAGCACATCACCACTTGCATAAATACCATCATGTCCATGAGAAGTGTATGGATCGAGCGCTACATCACACATTATTCCAATCTTGTTTTCAAATTTTTTTTTAACTTGCTTGCAAGCTCTACAAACTAAATTATTAGGATTTAATGACTCCGTTCCTAGTGAATCCTTTAACTTTTTTTGAGTGTAGGGAAAAAGAGCTATCATAGGTATTCCTAAATCAATAGCATTGCGAACAATTGAATTTAACTTATCTAAAGTATACCTAAAAATACCCGGCATAGATTTGACAGGTATTTTTTTATTTTTTCCTTCAACAATAAATATCGGTAAAATAAGGTCGTCTACTGACAGATTATTCTCACTTATTAATCTTCTAGACCATTTATTTTGTCGGCTTCTTCTAAGTCTGAGTTGTGGATATTTACCAGTGATAATCATTCTCAATAATTTTTATATATGCGACAATAGTTATATGTATTATAAGAGGAAATAAAGTATTAATTTTTAAATGAATAACGTGACTTCTATTAATAAATTACAAAAAAAAAATTTATCAAACGATTTCCAAAAACAAAATATCAAATTTGATATAGATAAATTAAGAAACGCTTGCAATGAGGTTTTAAAGATTAAAGGTTTTGATACAAGTTTAGGGATACCTCACTTCGCTGGAATTTCTCTAAATCAAATACCTGGTGATCCTGATTCAATTAAAGGAAACAAAGTTAGAGGAGTTTATTGGACAAAGCCTGACGCTACAGGAGTTGAAGTTTCAAGAGATGTTACAATAGACGAAAGCAAATATACCCAATTTGTTAAAGATTATGAACATACTTACTTCAAAGAAGTTTATGAAGAATTATCAAAAGTATATAAACTTGGAAGAGTAAGACTTTTATTAAAAGAACCAAGATCAACTTTAAGTTGGCATAGAGATCCAGAACCTAGATTGCATATTCCAATCTATACAAATCCCGGAGCTATTATGGTTATCGATAAAGCTGCAGAGCATATGCCCGCAGATGGATCAGTATGGGTTACAAATAATTTAAAATATCACAATGCATTTAATGGTGGAGAAGAAAATAGAGTTCACTTAGTAGCGTGTGTTTTAGACTATAAATTTAATTAATTTTATATATAATATTTTCTTGAGAAAAATATTTATTTCCTCTGATCATGCTGGATTTAATTTGAAAGAAAAAATTGTTAATCATTTTAAAAGTAAAGATTTCAATTTCACTGATTTAGGCCCTTATTCTAAAAAAAGAACTGATTATCCCTTATATGCACATAAATTGGCAAATAAAGTCGTAAAAAACAAAGATAATGTAGGAATTTTGATATGTGGCTCAGGCACAGGGATGAGTATGGCGGCAAATAAGCATAAAAAAATAAGAGCAGCTCAATGCTTTAGCCTCAAAT
Source organism: uncultured Pelagibacteraceae bacterium (assembly GCA_902515985.1). GTDB lineage: Bacteria > Pseudomonadota > Alphaproteobacteria > Pelagibacterales > Pelagibacteraceae > Pelagibacter. The sequence goes on along the minus strand of CABXWY010000001.1, from coordinate 114,217 downwards.
CAACGAAATTATCTAGATTGCATAATGATGCAAATGTCATTACATTAGGTTCAAGGCTAGTTTCAAAAAATAACGCTTTAAAATTTATAAGTACATTTTTGAACACTAATTTTGAGGGTGGAAGACACTTAAAAAGAGTTAAAAAAATATAGGATTATTTATGTCAAGTGAAGGTAAATATTTAAATGTGGAATACAAAAATTTCTTTGAAAAGAAATTATCTGAAACTGACCCAGAAGTTTATAAAGCAGTTACAGACGAATTAATCAGACAACAAAATCATATTGAACTTATCGCATCTGAAAACATAGTTTCTCAAGCTGTACTTGAGGCGCAAGGCTCCGTATTAACAAACAAATATGCAGAAGGATATCCTGGAAAAAGATATTATAATGGATGTGAATATGTTGATGTTGCAGAGACATTAGCTAATGAAAGATTAAAAAAATTATTTAATTGTAAATTTGCAAATTCACAACCACATTCTGGCGCACAAGCTAATGGTGCTGTTTTCTTAGCATTGCTAAAACCTGGAGATACTTTCATGGGTATGAGTTTAGACTCAGGTGGCCACATAACTCATGGTTTAAAAATATCTATGTCAGGAAAGTGGTTTAACGCAATTTCATATGACGTTGATAAAAAAACAGAACTTCTCGACTATGATGTTATAGAAAAAATGGCACTTGAACATAAACCAAAATTAATAATTGCAGGAGCTAGTGCTTATTCTAGAGTAATTGATTTTAAAAGATTTAGAGAAATTTGTGATAAAATTGGTGCATACCTTATGGTTGACATGGCTCACTTTTCAGGCTTAGTTGCAGGAAAGGGCTATCCTAATCCAGTTGAGCATGCACATGTAGTAACATCTACAACGCATAAAGTTTTCAGAAGTGCTAGAGGAGGTATAATATTAACTAATCACGAAGATCTTGCTAAAAAATTTAATACGGCAGTTTTTCCTGGATATCAGGGTGGACCGTTGATGCATATTATTGCTGCTAAAGCAGTTGGATTTTTAGAGGCTTTAAAACCTGAGTTTAGAGAATATATCAATTCTGTTTTAGCAAACGCTAAAATGCTAGCTGAAACTTTAAAAAATAATGGTTTTAAAATTTATTCAGGTGGTACAGATACTCATTTAATGCTTGTTGATCTAAGACCTTTTAATGTGAAAGGAAATATTGCATCTGATAGTTTGTCTAGAGCCAACATCACTTGTAATAAAAATGGAATACCATTTGATACAGAGAGCCCAATGATAACATCTGGCATCAGATTAGGATCTCAAGCAGCAACTACTAGAGGTTTCGGTTTAAAAGAATTTGAAAAAGTTGGTAATTTAATTACGAAAGTAATCAAAGGTTTATCGGAAAATCCAGAAGATAATAGTAAAGTCGAGGCTGAAGTTAGAAAAGAAGTTGTGGATCTTTGTTCAAATTTTCCTATATATAAGCACTTAAGATAGTACTTAAAAAAATTTATGATTTGTCCTATTTGCAAAAAAGGCGAAACTTCCGTTGTTGACTCTAGACCAACAGAAGATGGTACCAGCATAAGAAGAAGAAGACTTTGCATATGTGGCGAAAGATTTACTACATTTGAAAGAGTTCAATTCAGAGAATTAACGGTAGTAAAAAAAAATGGAAGAAAATCAACTTTTGATAGAGAAAAACTTTCTAAATCTATCTACATAGCATTAAAAAAAAGACCTATAGATACTGACACGGTTGAAAAATTCATTACAAGAATATCAAGGTCGCTTGAGGAGCTTGGTCAAAACGAAATAGCATCGAATACTATCGGAACAATGGTCATGGAAGGGCTTAAAGAATTAGATCCAGTTGCTTATGTTAGATTTGCTTCTGTATACCGAAATTTCCGGGAAGAAAAAGATTTTATTCAGTTTGTTGACAAGATAGATGTCTTCAAAAAGAAATAGTTCACCTGATAATCATATTTATTATATGGATCAAGCTTTAAGCTTGGCTAAGATAAATCAAGGCTTAACTGGTGAAAATCCTTCTGTTGGGTGTGTATTAGTAAAAAAAGACCAAATTATTTCATCAGGGGTTACAGGCATTAATGGAAGACCACATGCAGAGGTTAATGCAATTAATAATTCAAAAGAAAAAGTTAATGGTTCGACACTTTATGTAACACTTGAGCCATGTAATCATTATGGAAAAACACCACCTTGTACTAACTTAATTAAAAAAAAAAAAATTAGAAAAGTTTATTATGGAGTGAACGATGTTGATTCAAGAACGTCTAAAGCAGCAAAAAAGTTTTTTAAAAAAAATAATATTAATTTTAACAAAGGTTTATTATCAATAAAACTTAACAGTTTTTATAAAAGCTACTTTTATATCAGAAAAAATAAATTACCCTATGTTGTTGGAAAGATTGCCTCATCAAAAGATGCTTATATCAAGTCAAATAAAGATAAAATGATAACAAATAATAATTTGCAAAATATTTCACATTTAATGAGATACCGTAATCATGGAATCTTAATATCTTATAAAACTTTAAATTCTGATAATCCAAGATTGAATTGTCGTCTTCAAGGTCTTCAAAAATACTCTCCTAAAAGAATAATACTAGATAAAAATTTAAATTTTAATAAAAATACTTTTTTAATTAACACTGCCAAAAAAATACCTACTTATATTTTTTACAATAAAGATAACTACAAAAAGATTAAATTCCTTAAAAAAAAAGGTGTTAAAACAATAAAACTTGAATTAATTAACAACAATTTCCTACCAAAAGATATTTTTCAAAAACTTTATAAAGAGAATATATTTTATTTGCTTGTAGAGGGTGGTCGAAACATAACTAATAATTTTTTTGAAAATAATGCATTTAATGAGTTTTTTCATTTTAAATCCTCAAAAAAACTAAATAACAATGGTTTTATCAGATTATCAAATTTTGAACAAAAAGTAAAAAGCAAGTTTAAAAGAATTAAAGAAGTCTCAACTTATACTGGAGATGATAAAATTTTAAGATATTATTAAATATGTTTAATGGAATAATTTTTAATCAAGGTAAAATAAAAAAAATAGCCTCCACGAAAAAGGGTTTTAATCTTTTTTTAAAGTCAAATTTAAAACTAACCACAAAGGATTTGGGTATTTCTGTATGCTGCGATGGTGTCTGTTTGACATTAATCTCAATAAAAAAGGATATTTTAGAATTTTATCTTTCAAAAGAAACTATTAACAGGTCTAAATTTAATAAAATTAAGATAAATGATATTATTAATCTTGAACTACCAATGAAACACGGCCAAAAAATTTCAGGTCATATTTGTCAAGGCCATGTTGATACAGTAGCAAAAGTTAGTAAAATTTCTTATGTCGATAAATCATCCATATACAATTTTTTAATAAATAAAAAATTTAAAAAATATCTAATTGAAAAGGCCTCTATACTGATTAATGGTGTTTCTTTGACTATTTCAAAGATTACTAGCAATGGTTTTCAAATATGGGCAATACCTCACACTTTAAAACTTACTAATCTTAAAGATTTAAAAAAAAATGATATTGTAAATATAGAAATTGATATTTTATCTAAATATATAAAAAAATTTATAAATGAAAAAAAATAGTTTCACTAAAATTGAAAAAATTATAAATGCAGCAAAAAAAGGAGAAATGTATATTCTTGTTGATGATGAAAATAGAGAAAATGAGGGAGATTTAGTTGTGCCTGCCTCTAATATTACAGCAAAAAAAATAAACTTTATGGCGAGATATGGTAGGGGATTAATATGTTTAGCACTTACTGGTAAGCAAGCTAAAAAATTAAACTTATCACTAATGTCGCCTGTAAATAAATCTAGAAATCAAACTGCATTTACTGTCTCAATAGAAGCAAAGAAAGGTGTTACTACAGGAATTTCAGCAAAAGATAGATACGTTACAATAAAAACTGCAATTAAGAATAATGTAAAAAAAAAAGAGATTGTTTCTCCCGGACACATATTCCCAATTATTGCTAAAGAAGGTGGCGTATTAGTTAGGGCTGGTCATACAGAAGGGTCTGTTGATATTTCAAAACTTGCAAAAAAAAACCCCTCAGGTGTCATTTGTGAGATAATGAATGATAAAGGTAAAATGGCAAAAGGCAAAGAATTAATTGATTTTGCAAATAATCATAAATTAAAAATTGGTAGAATAGATGATTTAATTGCACATAGATTAAAAGTTGAAAAATTAGTTAAACTTAAAAAAACTGATACAATTAAAATTCAAAATCAAAAATACAAAATAAAAATATTTGAAAATATTCTCGATGGATCTGAGAATTTTGCTTTAATAAAAGGTAGAATATTAGCAAGAAAAAAAATCAGGGTTAGGGTTATTTCGTCAAATTTAGTGAGAAATTACTTAATGGGTAAAAAATTTCCAGATTTATTTAATAAAACTATTAAATATTTTAAAAACTTTAATAATTGTGTTTTGATATTTATTAAAGATACAAATTTAAAATCTGTTTCGCAAACCCTTACCGCATACAAATCTAATAAAAATCACAAAAGTTCTGACAAGTTGATCAGAAATTATGGTATTGGTGCCCAAATTATCAAATCATTGAATATTAAAAATATGATTTTAGTAACCAGATCCCAAAAAAAAATAGTGAGTTTAGAGGGTTTTGGGCTTAGAATAATTAGACAGGAAATTATAAAATGAAAAAAAAAATCTTGATAGTTGTAGCGGATTACTACAAGAATATATCAAGTGGTCTTTTAAAATCAGCTCAATCAAAATTAAAAGGTTCATACTCAATCTCAGTTATAAAAGTTCCAGGTGTATTCGAAATCCCAGTTACTATCTCAAAAAATATAAGAAGATTTGATGCTTTCTTGGCATTAGGATGTGTTATAAAAGGTCAAACACCACATTTTGATTTTATTTCATCTGCATCAACTGATGCGATCATGCAATTGTCCATTAATAGTAACAAACCTGTTGGAAATGGAATCCTAACATGTTTGAACATGAGGCAAGCCAAAGCTAGAGTTAAAAAAGGCCTCGAGGCATCTAGCGCTATTATTTCTGTTTTGAATCAATAATCTATGACAGATAAAAAAAACAGGATTGTTAACACTAGAGTAATAATTATACAAAAATTATATGGAAAGATTTTTAATAATGATGAGCTACTATCATTTCCAAAACATCGATTTAAAAAATTTATTAAAGATGTAGTATTTGGAACAATTGAAAGAGATGACGTCATCAAAGAAGAACTTATAGTTTTAGAAAAAAATTATAATTTAAAAAAGTTGGATAAAATATTCATAGTTATTATTAAAGCAGCAATTTTTGAGTTTTTATATAAATCCAAAACACCTATGAAAATTATTATAAAAGAATATTTAAATGCATCAAATTTTTTTTTAGATCCTTCACAAATTAAGTATTTACATTCAATTATTGATAAACTTGGTAAAAATATTAGAAAAAATTATGAATGAGTTTAAAATAATAAATAATTATTTTAAGTCCCTTACTAAAAAAAATCCCTCTGCAAAAAAACTAAATGATGATGTTTTTTTTGATAAAAAAAAAGGAGTTGTTATATCTTTAGATACATACAATTCTGGTATACATTTCTTGGGATTTAAATATCCATATTATATAGCAAAGAAAATTATAAGGTCTTCATTATCAGATCTGATATGTAAAGGAGTTAAACCAAAATACTATTTCTTATCAGGTGGTGGAAATAAGCAAACTTTTACTAAAAAAAATCTTTATCTAATCTCTAAATCCTTAAAAGAGGAACAAAAAAAATATTCAATTGAAATTGGAGGTGGTGACACGGTTTATTCAAAAATTCCCTCATTTTCTGTTACTACAATAGGCTTTGCAAAAAAAATCATAGAAAGAAACAAAGCAAAAAAAAATGATGATATTTACGTTACAGGTAATATTGGTGATAGTTTTATAGGACTTAAAGTTTTGCAGAAAGAATATGGTATGAAGGAAAAATTAAAAAAATATTTTATAAACAAATACTATTGCCCTGATATTCCTTACAATTTTTCAAAGTATCTATTTAGTTTTGCAAATACTTCTATTGATATTTCAGATGGATTAATTTCTGATATGATGAGATTAATAAACTCTCAAAAATTATCTTTTTATATTGATGTTGATAAAATTCCAATTTCAAAAAAATTAAATAATTATCTAAAAAAGCATAATAAATCTAAAAATAAATTAGTATTTAATGGTGACGATTATCAAATATTATTTACCTCATCTAAAAAAAATAGATTGAAAATTAGAACTATTGCCAATAAGTTAAACCAAAAAGTTACTATTATTGGCAAAATCAATGATGGTTATAAAAAAAATTTGTTAAAAGAGGGCAATAAATCATTAAAATTATCGAATTTTAAAGGATATTCACATAAGTTTTAGAAAGTTAAATATTGCCTTTTGCCCTTTTTTTTGTAATGTCCGCATTTTAACACTTACTAACTAACTAATAATTAAAAGGACTTATGGAAGACTCAGCTTCAAACATACTACAATTAATAATTTTATCAGGCTTATTATCAATCGTTTATGGATTTTTCACAGGAAAGAATATTTTAAATTCCAGTGCTGGTAATTCTAAAATGCAAGAAATTGCATCAGCAATACAGGTTGGAGCCAAGGCTTATTTAAATCGACAATACAAAACAATAGCAATTGTTGGTGTTGTTGTGTTAGTTATTATTAGTTTAGCATTTAGCATCCTAGTTGGATTAGGATACTTAATTGGAGCTGCATTGTCAGGAATAGCCGGTTATGTAGGAATGCTAGTATCAGTCCAAGCAAATGTAAGAACTGCTGAAGCTTCTCGAAAAGGTTTACACCAAGGCCTTTCAATAGCTTTTAAATCTGGAGCTGTCACAGGGATGTTAGTGGCTGGTTTAGCCTTATTATCTATTTCCGTCTATTATTACTTATTATTATCATTTGGTATAGACGAAAGAGAAATCGTTAATGCTCTTGTAGCTTTAGGTTTTGGTGCATCTTTAATTTCAATTTTTGCAAGACTTGGAGGCGGTATATTTACTAAAGGAGCAGATGTGGGTGCAGATCTAGTAGGTAAAGTTGAAGCCGGTATTCCTGAGGATGATCCAAGAAATCCAGCAGTAATTGCGGATAATGTCGGTGATAACGTGGGTGACTGCGCAGGTATGGCTGCAGATTTATTCGAGACATATGCTGTTACAATTGTTGCTACTATGGTCTTATCATCAATATTCTTTCATGGTGATCTTAATATGATGGTTTACCCTTTATCTATTGGTGGTGCCTGTATATTAACATCTATCATTGGAACGTATTTTGTTAAACTAGGTAAATCAAAAAATATTATGGCTGCTTTGTATAAAGGTTTCATAGTAACAGCAATTACATCATTAGTAATTTTATACCCAATAACAGATTATGTTTTAGGTTTAGAAAATACTTATATTGTATCTGATAAATCATTTACAGGTATGAGTTTATATCTTTGTGGAGTAATAGGTTTGGCAATAACTGGATTACTAATATGGGTTACCGAATATTATACTGGAACTAATTATAGACCAGTGAAAAGTGTTGCATCATCATCAACAACAGGTCATGGTACCAATGTTATACAAGGTCTAGCAGTATCAATGGAAGCCACAGCAATCCCTGCATTAATTATTGTAAGTGGAATTCTTTTAACAAATTATATAGCTGGTTTATTTGGTATAGCAATAGCTGTTACTACAATGCTAGCTTTGGCTGGGATGGTGGTTGCCTTAGATGCATATGGCCCAGTAACTGACAATGCAGGTGGTATAGCTGAAATGTCGAATCTACCAAAAAATGTTAGAAAAACTACTGACGCGTTGGATGCTGTTGGAAATACTACAAAGGCAGTTACAAAAGGTTATGCAATAGGGTCTGCCGGATTAGGTGCTCTAGTTTTATTTGCCGCATATACTGAAGATATAAAACATTTCTCAAAAATTGCTGGGTCGCAACTCGAAGGTATAGTGGTTACATTTGATTTATCTAATCCATTTGTAGTTGTTGGACTATTGGTTGGAGGTATGCTTCCATACTTATTTGGTTCAATGGGTATGCAAGCCGTAGGTAGAGCTGGAGGTGCTGTAGTTATTGAAGTAAGAAGACAATTTAAAAAAATTCCAGGAATAATGAAAAGAAAATCAAAACCAGATTATGGAAAGTTAGTTGATTTATTAACTAAAGCTGCAATAAAAGAAATGATTATACCATCGTTACTTCCAGTATTATCACCAATACTTCTTTACTTTATAATTTTACCAATCGGCGGACAAGTTGCAGCACTATCGTCAGTTGGTGCAATGCTTTTAGGAGTAATTATTACAGGACTTTTTGTTGCAATATCCATGACTGCGGGCGGTGGCGCATGGGATAATGCCAAAAAATATATTGAAGATGGAAATTTTGGAGGAAAAGGTTCAGAGGCTCACAAAGCAGCAGTTACTGGAGACACAGTAGGGGATCCTTATAAAGATACTGCGGGACCCGCTGTAAACCCAATGATTAAAATAACAAATATTGTTGCATTACTTCTTCTAGCTGTAATTGCTGGTTGATATCAGCTAATTTATTTTTTTCTTTTACCTAACGGGTCATTAATTTTTTGCCTCATACTAGATAAAAAATCATAAACGAAAGATCTTTTTCTGTAAACAGGGTCAGTCGAGTTCTGTGCAAATTCTAAATTTGTCATATCTTCTTTTTTATATAATTTTTTTTTAGCTAATAATCCCATACTATTTAATTCAAGCACCAAAACATTATTCACTATCAATTTCTCTTTTCCAAGATAATATAACTTACCTGTCGAAATTTTTCTTTCTATATATATCCATAAATCATTATCAAAGGAGCTTTTTGTAGATGGTTCCCCTAGTAATTTTATTATATCATTTTTATTCGTAGTATTTATTGTCAATTTTTGATGTTTTTTCTCTAAAAAATGAACCCCGTGATGTTTAACTACTTTATTAAATGAACAACTTAAAATAAAAATAAATGAAAAAATATAAATTAAAAATTTCATGACCAAAAAAAATTATATTAATATCTATAACAATTTGATTAAATTCTCTAGAAATAAATCAATTTTTTCAATTTTTACAGAAAAGGATACATTCTCAGATAGACTATTAATCTTTTTATTTCATTTTGGTTTTTTTTTAAAAGAATATAAAAAAACTCAAAAAAAAGAAATATTACAAGATATTTTTGATTATATTTTTAAAGAACTTGAAATTAGTATCAGAGAAATTGGATATGGAGACGCATCTATAAATAAAAAAATGAAAACTTATGTAAATTCTCTCTACTCAATATTAGAAAAAATAGAAAATTGGGATAATCTTAGTTCATTGGAAAAAAATCAAATTTTTGAAAGTTTTTTTAATTATGATGGTGATGTTAGCAATTTGATAAAATATTTCGATAAATATAGTATTTTTCTAAAAAATAAATCTTTTAATTCCTTCATAAACGGTGTAATTAATTTAAAAATTTAATTATGGCTGTACCAAAACGCAAAACCTCAAAATCTAGAGCAGGCAAAAGAAGATCACATATAAAGGTCTCCTCAAAGAATATTATTGAAGACAAAAAAAGTGGAGAATATCGTCTATCTCACCATTTAGATTTAAAAACTGGCATGTATAAAGGAAGACAAGTTTTAGACCCTAAAGAATAAATAATTTATAATTTATTAATGGATAATAATATTACGATTGCTGTAGATGCAATGGGCGGTGACGGATCCCCGAAAAAGATTTTAGAAGGTATTAATGAACATAATAAAAAATCGAAAAACGTTAAATATTTAATTTTTGGTGATAAAAACATTATCGATACTTATATACCAAAATCATTAAATAAATCATGCTATAAAATTATACATACAAAAAATAAAGTTGAGGGAAAAGACACTCCATTAGAGGCAGCCAAAAGAGGAAAAGATACAAGTATGTGGTTGTCAATTGAAAGTGTAAAAGAAAGAAAGGCAGATATTGTGATATCAGCAGGCAACACTGGTGCATTGTTAGTTATATCAAAACTTAATCTTAAAATGATTGAAAATATTGACAAACCAGCTTTATCAGCATTATGGCCAAATAAAACTGGTATGAGCGTTGTTTTAGATCTTGGAGCAAATATAGAATGTAATGAAAAAAATTTAATAGATTTTTCTATTATGGGAGCATCCTTATTTAAATCTCTTTATCCAAATGAAAAAGCTAAAGTTGCATTACTAAATATAGGATCAGAGGAAATGAAAGGTAACGAAGTACTTAAAAACACATATCAAAAAATGAATGAAATTAAAAGTTCTCAATTTAATTTTGAAGGTTTTATTGAGGGAAATGATTTAATGAATGGCAATGTAAATGTAATAGTTTCAGATGGATTTACAGGTAATGTAGCTCTTAAGACAGCAGAAGGAACAGCAAACTTTATCACTAATGAATTAAAAAAAATGTTTAATAATAATTTTTTAGGCAAGTTATCTGGTTTAATAAATTATTTAAATTTAAAGTCGTTTAAAAAAAGATTAGACCCAAGACTTTACAATGGAGCAATTTTTATTGGTTTAGATTCTCCCGTAGTAAAAAGCCATGGATCAACAGATTATATAGGCTTTTCGAACTCATTATCAGTATGCGAGAAAATAGTAAGAGGTGATTTGATCAATAAAATAAAAGGCAATATTTACAGTGAGAATTAATCTTACAAAAAAAGATATAGTTAATTCTATTTATATGCAGATAGGTTTCTCCAAAAAAGTATCTGAAAATTTATTTGATGACATTCTAGATGTAATAATGGAAAATTTAATTAAATATAAAAAACTAAAAATAAGTAATTTTGGAACTTTTATATTAAAAAATAAAAAAAGTCGTCCTGGATATAATTTTAAGACAAAACAAAAAAAAATAATTTCAGAAAGAAGCGTTATTTTATTCAAACCTTCAAAAGAATTTAAATATTATATCAATAATAATGATTAATAAGACTAATAATGCATATAAAACTATTGGAGAAGTAGCTGAATTATTAAATTTAAAAAATAAAAAAACAGGTCGATTAAATACTTATATATTAAGATTCTGGGAGAAAGAATTTAAACAACTAAAACCTTACTTTTTAAATAATGGTAGAAGGTATTACGATAAAAAAACTATCAATTTATTAGTTGAAATTAAATATTTGTTAAAAGAGAAAGGTATGACCATAAAAGGCGTTAAAAAGCTTCTCAACGATAAAAGATTAATCCTTGACGATCGATCAGATGATCATATAAGTATGTCTAATAAATTTTTGAAAGATAGATTAACTAAGATTTCAAATATTTTAAAAGATTTAAAAAAATAAAATAAAATAAAATGGCAAAGAAAACTCACGTCAAAGTAAGATTAGTTCCTGAGGCTAAACCTGATAGTCCTTTTTTTTATTATGTCAAAAAACCTGCTGGTGGTGAAAAAGCAAAAGTTAAATTAAAAGCAAGGAAGTATAATCCATCAACTCGAAAACATGAAATTTTTGTAGAAAAAAAATTACCTCCACACAGTAAATAATTTATTTCTTTTTAAATATTTTTCGCTCATAATTTATATAGGACCAAATCATATTTTTCCAAATTCTATTTGTTATTTGTGGATCAATCCTCTTTGAAATTGATTTTTTCTTAATTTTTTTTAAAATTATTGATATTCTTTTTTTATCAATAATCTGATTTTTGTAATCTTTAAGTTTTACCACTTCTGTAACTAAATTAGTCCTAATTTTTATTATATCTATTAATCGGTCATCTATTTTATCAAGTTTTTTTCTGAGTATATTGAGTTTTTTTTTATTTTCTGGCGACATTTATTCAATTGGTTTTAACAAAAATTAATATATTTATTTTAATATGTATATAGATAATATTAATTTAAGAAATAGTATTTCTTCCTGGCTTTTATTTATGTTTTTCATTATAGCCATCATGATAATAGTTGGTGGTCTAACTAGACTAACAGATTCTGGTTTATCAATAACTGAATGGGAGTTGTTTGCTGGCTTTCTGCCGCCTCTTAATCAAAACGACTGGAATAGATATTTTGATTTATATAAAGAAATTCCTGAATTCGAATTGCAAAATTACGATATGACAATGAGTGAATTTAAAATAATTTTTTGGTGGGAATGGATACATAGGTTTTTAGGAAGGCTTATTGGTATCTCTTTTTTAATTCCATTGATCTATTACACATACCGTACTAGTTTCAAAACTTTATTAAAATTATATCTAATTTTCTTTTTAATTTGTTTTCAGGGTTTTATAGGATGGTACATGGTTTCTAGTGGGTTAGTAGATAGAGTTGATGTTAGTCATTATAGACTAGCACTACATTTAATGATTGCTTTTTTCATAATTTCTTTGATTTTATGGAATTTTCTTGAGCTTAAATATCAAAGTTTGGAAAAAAATAAACTTAATTACAATTTATCCTTTTTCTTTTTAATCATTGTTTATGCGCAAATTTCAATAGGGGCTTTTGTTTCTGGCATGGATGCTGGCACTGTTTATAACACTTGGCCAATGATGGGGTCTAATTTCTTTCCCGATGATAATAATTTTTTTAATTTGTTATCTTTTTCAGCTTTTAATGATCCATCTTTAGTTCAATTTATGCATAGAAACCTGGCTTATGTAATCATATTAATTTATTTATTTATTTTTTTTAATGTGTACAGAGCCAAAATTGAAAAACTTTATAGACCGATTAATCTTATAGGTCTATTTTTGATAATACAGGTTATATTAGGAATTTTAACATTGCTATATGGTGCACAGATTTATTTGGCATCTATGCACCAGATAAGTTCAATTTTCTTAGTTAGTTCCTGTGTTTATTTTTTATTTTTAAACAAACAAAGTTCTAGCTAACAGCCTTAAGATTTGGTTTTCCTGAAGCATCTAAAGCTTGTTTTAGATCAGCCACAATGTCATCAGGATGTTCTATTCCAATCGAAAGCCTTACGTATCCTGGTGTAACACCAGCAGCTAAAAGCTCTTCAGGAGTTAATTGACTATGAGTTGTTGTTGCAGGATGGATTGCCAAGCTTCTTGCATCTCCAATATTTGCAACATGGTAAAACATTTTTAAAGCTTCAATAAATTTTTTACCTGCTTCAACGCCACCTTTAACCTCAATACCAACTAAAGCTCCATTTCCACCAGAGAAATATTTTTTAGTTCTTTCCCCAACAGCACCTTTATGAAGAGTAGGGTATATAACACGTTCTACATTTTTATGTTTTTGAAGAAAGTCAACAACTTTGGCTGCATTAGAACAATGCTGTTGCATTCTTAATGGAGCTGTTTCTAGACCTTGAATAATTCCCCAAGCATTATCAGGTGCTAATGGTGCGCCTAAGTCTCTAAGCAAGCAAACTCTAGCTCTCACAGCAAAAGAAACATTTGCACCAGTTAATTGTGGAACTACTTCTCCCCATTTAGCTCCTCCATAACTCATATCAGGTTCATTAAACAATGGTTGTCTTTTAGGATCTGCAGTCCAATCAAAATTACCTGCATCTACTAAGCAACCACCTATTACAGTTCCATGACCACCAATAAATTTAGTTAGAGAATGAACTACTACGGCAGCACCGTGATCTAAAGGTTTACAAATTATTGGTGCAGCTGTGTTATCCATTATTAGTGGAATGTTATGTTTTCTACCTATATCTGATACTTCCTTAATTGGAAAAACTCTTAATGCAGGATTTGGTAAAGTTTCTGCATAAAAACATCTAGTTTTATCATCAATTGCTTTTTCAAAATTTTTAGGATCTGAAGGGTCTGCATACCTAACTTCTATACCTAATTTTTTTAAAGTATGAGTGAACAAGTTTACAGTACCACCGTATAAGTCTGTTGAACTTACAAAGTTGTCTCCAGACTGACATACATTCAATATAGCGAATGTAGAAGCGGCTTGACCTGAACCAACACTTACGCATGCTAATCCATTTTCAAGTGCTGCAACTCTTTTTTCAAGTACGTCATTTGTTGGATTCATTATTCTTGTATAAATGTTTCCAAACTCTTTAAGAGCAAACAAATTTGCTGCGTGTCCTGTATTGTTAAATTGATATGATGTTGTTCTGTATATTGGAACAGCTACAGCAGTAGTTGCGGGATCACTTCTGTAATCTCCACCATGTAATGCAATAGTTTCCGGATTTTTAGATTGTTTTGACATTAATTTCCTCCCTTTTTATAATTTTTATTTTATTACAGCTAGATTGAATGTCCAATTTAATAAAAAACCCTGTTGTATAAGCTTTTTTTATCCAACAAATACAACCTATTAATTGACATACTAATTAATTAAAAGTATTAATCCCAGCAAAATGACAAAATTTTTAAAAAAATCTGAAATAACGACCTCATGGGTAGAAATAGATGCAAAAGACGCTGTAGTTGGAAGATTGGCAACAATAATTACTAAATTTCTTCGTGGTAAAAACAAAAATACTTTTTCTCCACACGTAGACCATGGTGATTTTGTAATAGTTAAAAATGTTGAAAAACTTAAGTTTACGGGCAGCAAATTTCAAAATAAAAAATACTTTAAGCATACTGGTTATCCAGGTGGTATTAAAGAAATCACTCCGCAAAAACTTAGTGAAAAAAATAAACCAGAAGAAATACTAAAATTAGCAGTGAAAAGAATGCTACCTGGCGGTGTTCTTGCAAGAAATCAATTAAAAAAATTAAAAATTTATGCTGGCGAAGAACATCCTCATTCAGCACAAAACCCAAAAATCTTAGACATATCAAAAATGAATAGTAAAAATATAATTAGAAACTAATATGGAAACAAATTTAGATACTAATAAAAAAGATAATAAAATTGATTTAAATTTTAAAGACAGCATGTATGCAACAGGTAAAAGAAAAACTTCTATTGCGCGTATATGGCTCAAAAAAGGTTCTGGAAAAGTGATAGTAAATGGTAAAGATTACAATGAATATTTTAAACGTGCTAATCATAAAATGCAATTACTGAGACCTTTTGAGATCCTAAATCAATCAACAACTTATGATGTAAATTGCAAAGTCAAAGGTGGGGGTTTAACGGGTCAGGTTGGTGCTATGGTGCACGGTATTTCCAAGGCTTTAGTTATGATTGATCCTGATTCCAAATCTACTTTAAAAAAAGAAAAACTAACCACTCGAGATTCTAGAGCTGTTGAAAGAAAAAAATACGGCCATAGAAAAGCTAGAAGAAGCTTTCAGTTTTCTAAAAGATAATTTTTTTTTCAATATAAACTGTTATAAGTATAAAATGTCCAAAATAAATGTTTTAATTGCTGGTGCGACTGGTTACCTGGGTATTGAATTAGTTAAAATTTTAATTAAACACAAAAAAATTAAAATCAAATATTTGTGTGGTAATAGTTCGATAGGAAAAAAAGTTACAGATTATGATAAATCTATAAAATTAAAACTTCCTAAGATCAGTAAAATTACTAAATCTAAAATTAACGAATGTGATATAATTTTTTCTGCTTTACCAAATGGTGAAGCTCAGCTTATCTCTAATCAACTAAACAAAAAAAATATTTTAATCGACTTATCAGGAGATTTTAGACTTAAAAATAGCAGTGTATATTTGAAATGGTACAAGCAAAAACATAAAGCAAAAAATAATATAAAAAAAAGCGTTTATCTTTTACCTGAATTATTAAATCATAAATTAAAAAATTATAATATAATTTCATGTCCAGGGTGCTATCCTACGTCAATTCTATTACCCTTAGTTCCTTTAATTCAAAAAAATATAATAAACACTGACAACATTGTTATTGATTCAAAATCTGGATATTCAGGTGCTGGTAGAGGAGTGCATAAAAAATATGAAAAAGGTAATTTATATGAATCACTTAGTGCATATGGTATTGGTTTGCATCGCCATAATCCTGAAATTTTACAAGTACTAAATTATTATACAAATAGAGAACCTAGATTTACTTTTAATCCTCATTTAATTCCAATGTTCAGAGGTATATTAAGCACTATTTATGTAGATACCAAAAAGGGCATTAATCAAAATAAAATTTTAAGTACGCTCAAAAATTTTTATAGAAAAAAAAGATTTGTTAAAATAGCAAATAAAGACACACATCTTAGTACAAATAACGTAATAAATACAAATAATTGTATTATTTCGGTTTGCAAGTCTAAGTATAAAAATAAAATTATTTTATTATCTGTTATAGACAATTTAATTAAAGGTGGATCTGGTCAAGCAGTACAAAATATGAATTTAAGATTGGGTCTTAGTGAAAACGAGGGTATAAAATGATTAGACTATTAATAGTAATTTTAATTTTGTTAAATTCTTGTGCTTTCAGCAATAAAAAAAATGTATCTAAAAAGGTAGATTTTGATAATTTCTACGACTTAAGTATTGATGAATATAAAAAAAAACTTGATGATTATAATAATTCAAAAGATTTTCCTAATATAGATAAATGAAAAAGATATATAATGTTGCTATAGTTGGATTGGGGCAGATTGGTTCATATCTTTACAAAGAGATTTCGTCCAAAAAAAAAGAAATACAAAATAAAACTGGAAAGATTGTAAATATAGTAGCTATCAGCGCAAAAAATAAGAATAAAAAAAGGATTTTTAAGGTTAACAAAAAAATCTTTTTCTCAAATCCTTTAAAAATAATAAATGATAAAAAAATAGATATTTTATTTGAATGTATAGGACTTTCTGACGGAATTTCTAAAAAGACAGTAGAAAAAGCAATTAAGAAAAAAGTTCATGTTATAACTCCCAATAAAGCTTTAATCGCAAAACATGGCGAACATCTATCAGATTTAGCAGTAAAAAATAAGGTTAATCTAGAATTTGAAGCATCTGTAGGAGGTGGTATTCCAATTTTAAGAACCATTAAAGAAGGGTTAGCTACAAATAGTATTCATAAAGTTTATGGGATACTTAATGGCACATGTAATTATATTTTATCTGAAATGGAAAATACAGGTAGTTCATTTAAGAATGCATTAATGAAAGCACAAAATCTTGGATATGCTGAACCTGGAAATCCAAAATTGGATTTAAATGGTTACGATACACTTGCAAAAGTGAAGATTCTTTCTGCCTTAGCATTTAATAAAAAAATTTCGAAATCACAATGCATGATGGAAGGAATTGAAAATATTGAAAGCAAAGATTTTGATATGGCCGAACAGTTAAATCTAAGAATTAAACTTCTTGGTGTAACAGAGATGATTAATAATCAACTTTTTGAAAGAGTTCACCCGTGTTTAGTTAAAAAGAATACATATATTGCAAATGTTAGTGGGGTTATGAATGCGGTTATTCTTGAGGGAAAACCAGTTGGTGAATCCGTTCTTCAGGGAGAAGGGGCAGGACCCGGTCCAACTTCATCTGCTTTGATGTCAGATTTTTTATCTGTATTAAGAGGTAATATTAAATTTCCTTTTGGGTTACCAAATAATGTTAGAAAAAAAGTTAAAATTTATGATGATAAAAATTATATTAATTCACTTTATTTAAGATTTGAAGTGAAAGATAAACCTGGTGTCTTGTCTCAAATTACTAAACATCTAGCTAAGTATAAAATTTCTATCCAAAGATTAATACAGATTCCTAATAATGCTAACAAAAAGGCATCAATAATTATTATAACTCATAGTGTTAAAGAAAATAATTCAAAAAAATGCTTAAAATCAATTACATCAAATAAGAATATCATTAAAAAACCAGTTTTATTAAGACTTTTTTAAATGGAAATATACATAAAACTTTTCGAAGTCATATTTCCTGTTTTTTTCATAATAGGTATTGGGTACTTTATTGGTAAAAAAGATAAAAAATTTGATACAAAATTTATAACTAACTTTGCGGCAAATGTCGGTTCTCCCGCGATGATTATTTATGCTTTAAATGTTAAAAATATAAATTTTCAAACCTTCGTTGATTATTTTTGGTATTATTTAATAGCTATATGCGGTTTTGCAGTTATAGGAGTTATTTTTTTATATTTTATAAAATCTAAGGACATTATAAGAGAATTACCACCTTTTATGATGCCAAATACAGGTAATATGGGTTTTCCTATATGTCTTTTTGCATATGGTTTTGATGGATTAGGTGTGGCTGCTGCAATAACAGCATTAATTATTCTTTTTCATTTCACTGTTGGTGTTTTTTTAGCTGATAGAAAATTTAGTTTTGATGTTATTTTAAAGAGTCCACCTTTTTATACAATTATTATATCTGTATTATTACTTTATTTTAATATCGAGCTTCCAGTATTTGTTGAAAATACTTCATTTTTATTAATGTATGCTACTATATTTCTAATTTTAATGTCTTTAGGAATTGCACTTACTCGTCTTAAAGTTTTTTCTTTAAAAAGATCATTAATTTCATCATTTGCTAGAGTTATTTTAGGTCCAGCTGTTGGTTTTGCAATTATTTATTATTTCAATTTAAGTGGTTTTGCCGCTGGTGTATTATTAATTCAATGTTCTATGCCTAGCGCAATTCTAAATTTTCTTGTTGGTTCAATGTATTCACCTAAAGAGAACGTAGATAATGTAGCAAGCATGATTTTTGTATCAACAGTTATTTCATTTGTAACTATTCCAATTATTGTATTCATAGCATTAAGTTTCTTTCCTTAATGAAGGCTATAGCTTTTAACCTATTGGCTTGGATAATGTTGCCAATAATGGATGGTATAGCTAAATATCTTAGTGTTGATCTTCCGGTTTTACAAATTACTTGGGGAAGATATTTTTTTACAGTAGTTTTTACTTTGCCTCTAATGTTTTTTCTTTTTAGAAAAAATCTTGTTTGGACAAGTGAACCAAAATTACAAATTTTAAGAGGATTATTACTTTTAATAGCGAATGTTTGTTTTTTCTATTCAATATCAATAATATCATTAGCAAAAGCACTAACGCTCGCATTTATAGCTCCATTAGTAGTGACTGCATTTTCACCAATTTTGTTAGGAGAAAAAGTTGGATATAAAAGGTGGTTAGCTGTGATAATTGGTTTTTTGGGATCTCTAGTTGTTATTAGACCTGGTTTTGTAGAAATAAATTTTGCAAGTTTTGCTGCGCTAGGTACAGGTATTATGTATGGATTTTATTTAATTATTACACGTAAGTTAAGTAAATCAGACAATCCCTTGTTAACGCTTTTGTTAACTGGTGTAGTGGGGGCGATAATTATATCTTTAACTATGCCATTTGTTTGGGTTGCTCCTACGTTAAATCAGTGGTCACTATTGGGTGCTATTGGTGTATTTGCCTGTGTAGGCCATTTTTTTCTTATATTATCCCTTAAATATGCCGATGCGTCTAAACTTGCTCCTTTTAGCTACTTTGAAATTGTTACTAATATTATTATTGGCTATTTTTTCTTTAATGATTTTCCAGATAATTGGACTTTCCTTGGGTTGTTTATAATCGTTATTTCTGGAATCTACATTGCGAGAAGAGAAACTTATCATAAATCCAATTTTTAATATTAGGTATCAATTATTTACTAATTAATAAAGTAAAACTTAAAGTGTAACTTTTAAACTATTGTAATTATTACATTATTTTATTAATAAAAATAATTTAATTAATCAATAAAGCTAGGATTATTAATTAAAATATTGTTATTATGGTATTTAAAATAAGGATAATTTTTCATATTTCTCTCAAAAATAACTTAAAATGTTAAAAGTGGCATAAAATATAGGTTTTTGAATCAACTATTTATGATTTTAAAAGATTAAAAATTATAAGAACGTATTAAATGGGGCAATCTAAGAGTGTTGTTATTGTTTAATAATAGAGCAATGCATAAACTGAATATGGCATTTAAAGGGACATAGAGGGGTCTAATTTTAGCAGACTGTGCTAAATGCTACAACTGAAGGGTGAAATGTGCTCTTAACATGAATTTTAATTAAAATGTTAAAAAAACGTTGATTTTATTAGCTTTTTAGACAGAAAATAACTTATTAAAAAGGTTAAATACTTACTTTCTCAGCTCTAAGTAATCGGAGCTTTTTTTTAATTCCACCTATTCCAGAGTAACCTCCAAGCCCTCCATCTGATCTAATTACTCTATGGCACGGTATTTTGGGTGCATAAGGGTTTTTAGCACATGCATTAGCAACTGCACGGGCCGATTTTGGTCTTTTAATGCCTATTGCTACTTGTTTATAAGTTTTAACCTGACCTTTTGGGATAGTTTTTAAATAGTTCCAAACTTTTTTTTGAAAAAATGTACCTTTCATTTTAAAAACCCCTGTTTCCTTGCACTTTTTACAGTGCAAAGAACAGTTGTTTTGGCACGTCGTTGTAGGCGCTACCGCCATGCCTCCCGCCTCACAATTTTAGCGCTACTCTGCGAAGCTTTCTGCCTCCTGGCTTGGTCCTCTCGGCATTTCCCCAGTCGGTCAGTTAAGAGTTGCCTCTTAATTGAAACAATAATACCAATAATAATAAGTTGTATTAATCACTTTTTGATTGTTTTTTTATTTTTTTCAGAAATAAGTGAATAGTGGGGATAACTTTTTTTCATTTTTTAATTGAACCATCTAAAACCCTCATACATAGCAACTCCATAAATTGAATGTCTAATTAAAAAAATTAATGAGGTTCTTATAGGTATATTAGTATTAACTGCAAATATACCTTGCCCAGTAAATGGCAAAAATATCAATAATGGAGCTAAAGTAGTCAAAGCCCCAAAAATGAACCCCGAAAAATAGGACATTTTAAGACCAATTAATATAAAACAAATGTAGTAAATAACAGCCCAACAAATTGATAAGTAATAGTGAAAAACCCAACCTAGAACAACCTCATACTTGAACGAAGCCATTTCTGCAATATTAGGGTTATAAAATTTGGCTTTTTTAATCATATAATAGGTCCATCTACCAACAATAGCCCAGGAAGGTTCAGGAATACCCAAAAACTTCATTAAAAACCCTAAAATATCAAGAATTATGCAAGAAAAAATACCAGCAATAATTATACTAAAAATATCGATCAAAGTTTCTAATACATTAACAAAAATAAGAGGATAAATATGCTTATAAAAAAGATTCCAAATATGCCCATTAATATTCGGGTTTTTGTTTGGTTTTTTAATTTTGGCCAATAATTCATAATTAGAAATGTTCCAACAATAACAGCTAGTCCTATAATTACATATCTTGGCATCTAAAATCTTCTATATTAATTGCTTGACTTATTAAATGAGTTATATTATTACTAATGATAATTAATTGTTATCAATAGTAATTATATGAACGAGCTAACAACGGACCTAAAATCACTACATGAGGAAACATTAAATAACCTCAGAAACTCTAAAGCTAATAACACTTTAAGGGCGTATAAATCGGATTTTAAAGATTTTAGTGCTTTTTGCTCTAAGCACGGATTAAATTCATTGCCAACTGAACCAAAAATAATATCTATTTACCTAACCCATCTATCAAAAAACTCAAAAACAAGTACTTTAAGAAGAAGATTGGTATCAATAAGTATGGTTCATAAGCTCAAAGGTCATTATTTAGATACCAAACATCCTATAATTGTTGAAAATTTAATGGGAATAAAAAGGGTTAAAGGTAGTATTCAGAAAGGGAAAAAACCTATATTAATCAATCATTTAAAATCAATAATTAATGTAATAGATGAACAAAAAATTGAAAAGATAAAAAAATTTAGAGACAAATCAATAATCTTAATTGGGTTTGGAGGAGGTTTTCGAAGAAATGAGCTAATTTCAATAGATCATGAGGATCTAGAATTTGTTCCTGAAGGGCTTAAAATAACAATCAGAAGATCAAAAACAGACCAATTTGGAGAAGGAATGATAAAGGGACTGCCCTACTTCACAAATGAAATCTATTGTCCAGTAAGCAATTTAAAAAAATGGTTAGATATTTCTAAAATTAGATCAGGACCTATTTTTAGAAGATTTGCTAAAGGCTCCGCATTAACTGATAAAAGACTTACAGATCAAACAGTAGTCCTATTAATGAAGGAATATTTAAATTTAGCAGGTATTGAAAATAAAAATTTTGCTGGTCATAGTTTAAGAGCCGGATTTGCTACAGTTGCAGCAGAATCAGGTGCGGATGAACGTAGTATAATGGCAATGACAGGACATAAAACTAATCAAATGGTCAGAAGATACATCAGAGAAGCTAACATATTTAAAAATAACGCTTTAAGTAAAATTAAAATATAAAAAATCAAATTGAAATCCACTTTTCTGGCCAAAAATTAGCATTATTAGAAGGGTTTAAATCCTTAGGTCTGATGCATATTTTATTAGGGTTATTATTTAACCAGGCTCCCCACCAATGAAAAGAGGTGGGACCAACAATGAAATGTTTACTATAATTGAACAAATTAAAATCATTTAAGGGTTTATTTATTTTATTATCAATAAAAACATAATCGTCTTCACTAAAATATTCTCTTAGATTGTTAAAGTCATTTGACCAAATAAAAAACTTGGGATTAGAGACTTTGCTTTTAATATAATTAACTGCTCTATTAACGTAACTTATAGTATCTTTTGTAAATCTTAAAGATCGTTGATCGTTCTTAAATTTTCCCTCAGAATATCTATTTTGACGGATACAGATAGAAATAGAATTTGAATTAATTAAACTATTAATATATTTATTATTCATCTCTAATGAATTTTTATCTAATAATATCAATTCTTTAATATCATTAGAATAGTCTATAAAGTAATACTCAGATTCAAAATGTCCTTCTAAAAAGATTAAATTTGAAAAATTTTGTAGATTTATCTTTTTAAAAAAAGTTTTCTTTGCAGAGTTAGTATCTTCTATATAAAATTTTTTTGTACTTAAAAATGGATCAATTCTTTTTTGGATCTTTCTTTTAAAATCTTTTAAATAAGAATCGAATTTAAAATTGTCATTAGCTATGTTTATATCTTTGATAAATTTATCTAGCTCAAAACTTCTTATTCTATTCTTTTTTTTAAAATATCCAGATGTATCATCAATTAAAAGTTTATAATTGTATTTTTTTGATAATGCGAAAGCATTTGCAAACATAAACAACTGATTACCTATACCCTCAGCAGCTCTCAGAATAATTAAATTGTTTTTGGTATTCATAAATTCTAATACTTAAAAAATATTGAATAAATATATTTTATCTTACAAGTTAAATAATCGAAAATATTTTTATATGATAATTTAAAATCGTTTAATGGAAACTTATATACATCACCTCTTTTTAAATAATATTTAGTAAAAAAATCTATTGAAATACCCCATTTAATCAAAAAAGTTTTTTTTCCATTATTTCTAAAAATATTTAGCTTTTTTCTAGTAGTTAAAGAACCAAAATGATATATTCTAGATTGATTAATACCTTTAAACAATCTGACACCCTCATTCCATAACTTCATATTTAAATCTGGATCAGAGCCGAAACCTGGATCAAATTCTTCACTAAAACCTCCTACTCTATTCCATAAATCCTTATGAATAATATGTGGTGCCCAATGACTTCCTTGTAAATTATAAAAATTTAAGTTGTTATAATTTTCAAGCAAATATGATTCATTGAAACTATCCAAGTTTTCACCTGCATTAAAATTAATATGATTTGGTTTGCTATCTTTTATTGGCAACGGTCCAATTTGAGTAGCACTGAAAAAAAAAAGTTTGTTATTTAAAGCTTTAATTTCATCTAAAAAAAATTTGTCCCACTTTGGTAAAAAATACATGTCATCATGAGCATAAACAATATAATCAGCTTTAGCTATTTTTGATGCGGTGTTAACACCTTTGCACAATCCAACATTATTTTCTGAATGTGTGTACTCAACTTTTTCATTGTCTAAGAATTTTTTTGTTAAAGAATCATTACCATTAATATGGACAATTAATTGATGCTTAAACTCTGAATTTTTAAATATTGATTCCAAAGTCATTCTTAAATATTTATAGTTTTGGAAAGTTGGAATAATTATTGAAAATAACATAAACTTACTTAATTATATGCACATTAAAAAAAGTAAATCAAATATAGTTTTAGTAGGCGCTGGATATTGGGGGACTAACATTGCTAAAAATCTTATAAAACTAAATATTAAAAAAATTATTATTTGTGATCCTAATTTGAATAATTCTAGAATATTACAAAAAAGGTTCCCAAATAATGTTGTAATAAATAATAATTTTAAGTTGTTAATTAAAAATCCTGACAATAAAATTTTTATTTTAGCAACTCCACCCTCAAAAAATTTCAAATTAGTTGATCAAGCGCTAAAATTTAATAAAAAAATTTTTATCGAAAAGCCAGGTTTTAAAAATATTTATCAATTCAAAAGATTAAAAAAAAAATATGGAAGCCGATTAAAAAACTTAAGTTTTGGTTATATATATATGTTTAACAACTACATAAAATATATTAAAAAATTTGTTACAAATAAAAATAATGGAAAAATTTTATATATTAAATTTCAAAGACAAAATTTAGGACCTATCAGAAATGATGTTGATGTCTCTTATGATTTATCGTCTCATGATATTAGTATATTATCTTTTCTTTTTAATCATAAATTTAAATTAATAAATTCACATGGATATAACATTCTTAAAAAAAGTATTGCTGATATTTCTAATCTGAGTTTTAAAATTAAAAACTTTTATGCTGATATTAATAATAGTTGGATTAATCCGGATAAGATAAGAAGAATAATAATTATCACTAGCAAAAAAATGCTTTTATTTGATGAAATGAAATCGCTTGATAAAATTAAAATTTACAATAAGTATGCAATGTACCCTAAAGTTCACAAGCTTAACGATAAATATTTTTTTAAGAGTGCCAAAATTTATCAAGGTGAAAACTATAACCCTAAAATCAAAAATAATGATCCGTTATTTGATGAAATAAAATATTTTTTAAGTAATAAAAAAATAAATATAATAGATTCAAACTTTGGATCAAAAATCCTTAAGTTTTTGGATAAAATTAAAACTTAGTATTTTTCCCAAATTTGTTGTTTATCATCATTATGGTTAAACGTTCTATCAATTATATATTTTGACACTAACTTATTATTAAAGAGAGAAAAATATCTTCTCATTCCGTTTTTAGCATTTTTGTATAATTTTTTTTCATTTAATTTTAAATTTTCTATTTTTGCCACTAAATCATTTTCATTTGTATAAAATCCCATTTCATCCTCATCAAAAAAATCATTAAATTTAGTTTTTTTATCTATAAAAGTATAAATTCCGTTAGCAACTAAACTAGCAATTCTATTACTTGTAGCGTACTTAATTGGTTTGCCCCTTGAAAGATTTAATGCCATTTTACATTTTGAAAGCTCTTTATAAAAATCATAATTCCATTTAGGATTTTCATTGGCAACACCAAGAATATTAAAATTTATATTATTAGAAGTATTAAATAATTTATTAATAAATTTTTCTCTTTCATCAACCTTATTTTTTTTAAGTTTTCCAAAATTTACACCGTGACTAATAGCAAAAAAAAGATCTTTAAATTTATTTTTTATATTAAAAAGTTTTAAATTTTCTATATTTTCATCCACTAGCATGGGCAAGAAGTTAAATTTTGATTTATTGATAATGCTTGACATTATATCGTTTGGATGTGTTGTTATAAAATATTTATCAATTAAATCAGAGTTTTTTTCTAATAAAGCTAAATTTGTGTTCCAGCTCGGACCATCCCCTTTCTTTGACAATGCATCCTCATACCAAAGAATTACTTTGGAACGATTGTCTCTTTTAATATGTGATAAAACATCTCTATTAAGTATATTGTTATGACCCAATATAACTAAATCTGGTTTATAGTTGTTATAAATTTCTTTAATTTTATAATTTGATTCAGAGGCGTTTGCTTTATTTATTAACCCCAAATGGTTTCTATATGAAAAATTTATCACATCATGACTATTATGAATGAAACCTTTTGAAATTTTATTCGATAATGAAATGTTAAACAATCTGTGATTATTTCTCTCATCAAATGTGGAAATATGCAAAATTTTCCTATTCTTACTTCTAAAAAAATTTAAAGTATCAAATAGAAAAAAAGTTTTAATTTTATCAATTTTCAAAACTTTATCTTTTAATTTATGGATTACATTTTTGAAATTCCTAACTTGTATTTTCTTTAAATAAATTTGATTTTTTATCAACTTGTCAATTTCCTTATATAATTCATTACTTGAATTTTCTTTTAAAATTAAATCATTTTTAAAAGTCTCTTTTAGACCACCATTATTACTTGTAATAGTAGCGCAACCATATGCAGCAGATTCCATAGCTGTTCTACCAAATGGCTCCTCCCATTTAGAGGGAACAACGGAAATTGAAGATTTGTTATATAGACTTAAAATTTCTCTATGCATCTTCCAATTAAAAATTTTAAGTCTTTTATGGAAAATATTAAATTTTTCCCTTGGTTCATTTCCAACTGCAATTGCATTCCAATTTTTGTATTTATTAAGTATTTTAGATATTGCGATCAAAAAAATATCATAACCTTTGGAAGAATTTAATTTACCAGTAAATATAATTGTTTTGTTCTTTTTTTTATTGATTTTTTTGATTGGCTCAATAGATGGATAAAGGACTTCACAGTTATTTCTGTGTTTGATCTCAAAATTCTCAAAAAATTTATTTTTAACCCATTCACTTACAAAAAAAATATAGTCTGTATTATCAATTATTTTAATACGCTCGTTTAAAGTTTTTGAACCTCGCAACTCTAATGGATTATTGTGAAAAATAAAAATAAGTTTGAAATTATTTTTCATTTTTAAATCAAAAAAATAATTTAGAGATTCTGGTCTATTATGAATTTCAATAATTTTATGACCATATTCAATACAATTATCACAAAATTTTTTTGTGTAGTATAAATTTTTTTTAATATAAGTTTTACTAATGTCTATATTTCTAAAATTATTTGTAATTGGTTTTTCATTTTTTGATAAATTTCCATAAACAGTTGTTTTATTATTAAGATTACTCACTCTCAAATAATCTTTTACCCAAATTGATGCTGCCCCAGCTTCTTTATTAGTATATTTTTCTTTGTACGGAAGAAGAATAGCAATTTTTTTATGCATTTTTTTTAATTATTTCAAATCTTTTGGTTTCTTTCTTTAGTATCTTTTTATCAACTTTGTTTCTAGATAAGCCAACTTTATTTATGGCAATACCTCTAGCTGGACTACCTAAATATATGTATCCAGGTTTTAATATAATTTTTTTCCCTACTATCGCTCCCATACCGATCATAGAATAAGAGCCTACTACTTGATCTTGATGAATAATAGAATTAAGTCCAAACTGACTATTTTTCATTATATAAGTATTGCCTGCGATATTAACATTGTTAGAAATAACCACGTTATCTTCTACTGTGCAATCGTGACCAATATGAGACATGGTCATAAAAAGACAGTTGTTGCCAATTAATGTAAGTTTCTTTTTTTTAGTTGGTAAATTTACCGTACAAAATTCTCTAAATATATTTTTATTTCCAATTACTAACTTTCCATAAGTATTATCATAAGAATGTTGTGCATCCGTTCCAATCACACTGTATGGATAAAAAATATTGCCAGTGCCTATATCAATATTATCCCAATTAACTATTGCTGTCTTGTGGACTTTATTTCCTTTAATAATTTTATAATCTTTTTTCATTTAATAGTTTAAATTTTAAAGATCTTTTTTTTTTTAATAAGTATTCAAATTTAAGAGCACGATTTTTACTTATAAATTTTTTTTTAAAAACAATCTTCCAAAAACTACCACGGGTAAATTTAGCACCTTTTCCACTATTGTGTAGTATTAATCTTTTTTTAAGATCTGTAGTATAACCAGTATAGGTTATTAATTTTTTATTTCTTTTGGTTGATAGAATGTAGACATAATAAGACATGAAAATGGTGTTTCTTAAGAGGAAATGATTCTTTTATCATACATAAATGTTATATATCAACTTTATCTTTTTGCACCTAGTTATTTTTATAATTATGAATTAATTTAAATTTAATGACAAAAATTTTAGTAGTCTACTTAATATCAGCTTATGACGATAGAAGAAATCTTGAAAAATTTATAGAAAATTATAAAAAAAATAAATCTGGATGTGCTCACGATTTATTAATCTGTTTTAAAAATTTCAATACGAAAGATAGTATATTTAAACTTAAAAAACTTAAAAATTTAAAATATATTAAATATAAAGATAATAATAATTTTAACGATTTTGACTGGGGTAGTTATTTAAGAGTTGCAAAAAAATTTAATGATAAAATAATTCTTTTTATGAACTGCCACAGTTATCCAATAATAGATAATTGGCTTAAAATTCTTGTAAATAATTACTCATCAGATTCATTGATTGGCCCTAGCGGTTCATATGAAAGTCATGTTAATAATTCGTTTAGTAAACTTTTAAATATAAATTTTATCAGGTCTTTGATTTATGCTTTTTCTAATTTTATTGATTTTCCAATTTTTCCGAATCCACATATTAGATCAAATTGTTTTATGATATCTTCAAAAAATTTCCAGAAATTAAAATTGACTAAGAAATATAAATATAAAAAAAAAGGAACCTGGATAAACGAAAGTGGTAGATACGGTATGTCAAAACAGTTAAAACAAAAAAAATTCAGATTGTTTGTAATTAACTCAGATGGTAAAAAATTTGATCAATTGGATTGGAAAAAAAGTAACACCTATGCAATAACCAATCAAAGTAAGCTTATAATTTCTGACAAGTACAGTAGAATATATGAAAATTCAAATAGTAGAAAAAAAAAATTAATAAGAGAAATTGTTTGGGGTAAAAAATAATTAAAAAATTTTCTTTTTCCAAGTTTCTGGAACTAGCTTATTATTTATTTCTATATCGTAATTATACAAAAATTTTTTTGGACCCTTTAGTTTAATATAATCTATAACTTTTTGAATTGACTCATCGGTATTAACAGTTGTTTTGTAACCTAATAATTTTTTTGCCTTATTTGATGAACAATAAGCATATTTTACTTCATTAGGTCTATCTTTATAATAATTAGCCGACAGATTAGACTGAAGTTTATTTGATAGCATCTCATAAAGTTCATTAATACTTATAAAATTATCATCTGGTCCAATATTAATAACTTGCTTTTTAATTTTTTTGTTAAAAAGTAATTTATCCAAACAATAGATACAATCATCGATATCTGAAAAAGATCTTTTTTGATTACCATCCCCGTATATAATTGGATTTCTTTTTTGAAGTATTAAATTTGTCATGATAGATACAACATTTCTAAAAGGATCATCGTATTTTTGTTTAGGTCCTATTATGTTGTGAGGAACAGCAATATTATATTCAACATTATTTGTTTCACATAAATTTATAAGCATCTTTTCTGCAGCTAACTTTGAAATACCATATGGATCAACAGGTTTTGGAGTATCAGTTTCTTTAAAAGGCGGCTTAAGATTCCCGTATCTTGCCATTGACGAACAAAAAACAATTCTTTTAACATTGTTATTTATAGCAGCCGTGAATACCGAAACTGAACCAACCATATTATTTTTAGAAAATGAAAATGGTGAAAAATTTGATAATCCTTCATGAGCATAAGCTGCAGCATGACATACAATATCAACATTTTTTAATATTTGGTTTAACTTATTAAAATCCTCAATATCAGCTTTATAAAATTTAACTTTTTTATGAATATTTTCAAGAGAACCACCAATTAAATTATCACAACCAGAAACTTTATAATTTTTCTTTATATAATAATCAGCTAAGTTCGAACCTAAGAAACCTGCAATACCTGTGATAAATATATGCATAAAATTATAATTTTTAAATATACTATCTTCGTAAAAAGAGGAAACGATTAATAAGCATAATTATTATTTATTATGGCGGTCCCTAGGGGAATCGAACCCCTCTTTCATGGATGAAAACCATGTGTCCTAACCGATAGACGAAGGGACCAAATTTGCATCTTTTATTGTAAAAAATTCTATTTATCAAGTTTTTATAGTGTCATCACTGACAAATATTTTACTGATTTTTGAGCTTTTATGAGTAACCAAAGTTTCTGTCACAAACTTATTCTCTTTAACTTTAATACCATTGACTAAATCACCATTGGTGATGCCTGTTGCGCAAAAAATTGAGTCACCTTTTACAATTTCTTTTAGATCATATTTTTTTTTTAAATCTATAATACCCATTTTTTTAGCTCTTAAAATATCTTGATCGTTTTCAAAAAGGAATCTACCTTGAAATTTACATTCAAAGGCATCGATAGCTGAAGCAGCTAAAACACCCTCAGGCCCTCCGCCGATACCTAAAAAAATATCAACATTGTACTTCTCATTTGTAACCATTAAAGCTCCAGATACATCACCGTCAGATATTAATTTCATTTTAACATTCAGATCTTTAAGTTTATCCATGATTTTTTTATGTCTTGGTCTATCTAATAAACATGCGGTAATATCTTTAATATCTTTATTTATAGCGTCAGCTATATTTTTGATATTTTTTTCAATAGGAAAATCTAAATCTGTTGCATCAAATGGTACTTTTTTTGATACAGCTAGTTTATCCATGTAGGTTTCCGGTGCATTAAAAAGATTATTTTTTTCAGCTATAGCTATAACAGAAAGAGCCCCTGGTAAATTTTTTGCTGCAAAATTGGTTCCTTCTAATGGATCAACAGCTATATCAAAATTTGGTCCAACCATAGTGCCAAGTTTTTCTCCTATATATAGCATTGGTGCATCATCAAGCTCGCCCTCTCCTATTACAATTTCGCCATTTATATTTAATTGATTCAATTCATTTCTCATAGCATCTACTGCAGCTTTATCTGCAGCAATTTTATCATTTTTCCCAACAAAATTATGAGCTGCTAAAGCTGCTTTTGAAGTAACATTTACAAATAAATCAATAAATTTTTTATCAATCGCCATTAAATTTTTTTGTCATCAAGTAAATTATCTTCATTTATCTTATTTTCAAATTCTCTTAAACGTTTATAGATACTAGCGAGTTCAATTATAGTTGGCCAAGCTTTTAAAATGTACTGCATTGAACCCTCAACCCTACCAAAAGCTCTAATGATTTGCTGCATCACTCCTAATGTTACAACACCAGCAACTATTGCAGGAGCTAAAAAGACATAAGCAGACAACACATTTGCTTGAAGGTAAGCAAATCTTCCAATATTAAAATAAAGATATCTAACGTAACTTAAGAAATGAATACTTCTTACATCATCAAATAATTCATTTATAGATTTAGGTCTTACACGTCCATCATCCTCAGCGATTACAAGAATTTTTCTATATGCGGCTTCCTTTTTTTGTAAATCATATTCGACACCAACTAGTCTTAAAATTAAACCAAGGAATATTAAAAAAATAGTTCCTCCTACTGACCAAATTAAAGCTCCTGTGACTAAACCGTAGCTCCAATCACCAAAAAAATATATTGGTATACCTACACTTAATCCAAATAATATAGGAGTAAATTCAATTAAAATCATTATAGCTTCAATTAAACTTGTTCCCAACGACTCCATAATTCTAGTAAATTTAATTGTATCTTCTTGAACACGTTGTGAGGCACCTTCAATCTTTCGGGCTCTTTCGTAAACACTGTGATACCATTGAACCATAGCTGCTCTCCATCTAAACAAATAGTGAGCAGTAAAATAAAGAACAACTACCATTACTGCAATATATAGTGCCGCTAGATATCCAAATGATAATAAGCTTGCCCAATATTCTTCAATTGTAATTGCATTAGGTGCAGATAGAGCTTTTTGTATCATGTCATAAAATTCACCAAACCATTCGTTTATTTTAACATCAATTTTTACCTGTATCCAAAGTGATGATAAAATTACAAATGATCCTAACCATGACCATAAAAACCAGTCTCTTTCTGTAAAAAATCTAAACATTATTTAATAAAATTATCTGCGTATGATTTTTTAATAATTTTTCTACTTTTAGGCTCGATAACTTCAAAAATAATATTATTTTTTTTTGCATATTTGATAGCCTCATCTTTAGTAGAAAACTCTAAATTTATCTCTGATAACGTATTTGTAGAACTCTCCCATCCCATTAACGGGTTAATGCCTCGATTATCTGTATCAAATTTTAATAACCATTTTTTAGTGTTAGCTTTGCCAGATTGCATTGATGATTTTGAAGGTTTGTATATTAATGCTTTTTTCATAATAATGGTCGGGGCGGCAGGATTTGAACCTGCGACCCTCTGGTCCCAAACCAGATGCGCTACCAGGCTGCGCTACGCCCCGAATGGGATACTAATACAGCACATAATGTTATTTTCAAAGTATAAATAGATCAAAAATGAAAGAATTTTATTAAGAATCTGGTATAAAAGATCACATGATAATTACATGTCCATGTTGTGATAAAAAGTTCAATGTAGATGCATCATTAATTCCAAATGAAGGAAGAACCTTACAATGTGGTTTTTGCGATGAAAAATGGCATTTTAAACCAAATAATAAAAAATTAGAAAATGATTATATAAAAAAAGATATTAAAATTAAAAAAATTGATTTACAAGAAAATGTACCTAGCGAAGTTGATAAAATAATTTCAGAAGCTGAAAAAATGAAAGCTACTAATACTATTTCAGTTTCTAAAAATCTTGAAAATTTTAAATTTATAAATTTTTTATTTTTATCTATAATTACTTTTACAGCATTAATATTAATATTAGACACTTTTAAATTTCAAATAAATACCGCCCTCCCGGGTTTTAATTTATTATTAGATAATTTTTATGAAAGTTTAAAAGATATCTATTTATTTTTAAAAGATTTGGTCAGATAAGATGATTAACCATATTTCCAAACCTTTTAAATGGTTCTTCAAACTTGAAGCTGCAAGTGGTCTAGTATTATTATTTAGCGCTGTATTAGCTTTAATTATAAGTAATTCTTCTTATTCAACTCATTATTTTGAATATCTTGAGAAATATATATTTATTGGTTTTAATGAAATTGGACTGAAGCTTAGTATTCTTCATTGGATTAATGATGCTTTAATGGCTATTTTTTTCTTTTTTGTTACATTAGAAATTAAAAGAGAATTTTTACAGGGGGAGCTTTCAAATTTTAAGCAAGCTTTATTGCCAATTATAGCTGCTGTAGGTGGCATGGTTGTGCCAGCTTTAATCTACGTATTTGTAAATTTAGGTGACCCAGAAACAATGAATGGTTGGGCTATTCCTTCGGCTACTGATATTGCTTTTTCTTTAGGTGTATTATCTTTACTAGGAAAAAGAGTCCCACTGTCACTTAAAGTTTTTTTGACTGCTTTAGCAATAATAGATGATTTAGGAGCAATATTAATTATCGCTATATTCTACTCTGGTGACTTAAATATAAAATACCTTTTGTTAATGCTTGCCGCATTTATAATTTTGTTAATTACAAATAAGTTTAATATTAAAAAATTTTTACCGTATTTAATTGTTGGAATATTTTTATGGGATTTTACTCATAACTCAGGAATACATGCGACAATTGCTGGCGTGTTACTTGCAATGACAATTCCTCACAGAAAAAAAGAGAAAGATTTCTCTTTATTAATTAAAGTAGAACACGCTATTAGCCCGTATGTTGCATTTGGAATAATGCCATTATTTGCATTCGCAAATGCAGGTGTTTCATTAGAAGGCTTATCTTTTTCATCATTATTAGATAAAGTTCCATTAGGTATTGTACTTGGTTTGTTTGTAGGTAAACAATTAGGTGTATTTGTTTTTTCTTATATATCCATAAAATTAAAAATTGCTCAAATGCCGAGTAACACAAGTTGGTATAACTTTTATGGAGTCGGTATTCTTACTGGTATTGGTTTTACAATGAGCTTATTTGTTGGGAATTTAGCTTTTGTAGAAAATATGCAATATATGGACGGGGTTAAAATTGGAGTTTTGACTGGGTCATTATTATCCACCCTAGCTGGGTATTTTTTAATATTACTTACACCTAATAGATAATTTAAGATAATGAAAAGAATTTTATTTGCTGTAATACTAATCGCTATGTTTAACTTCAAGACTACAACTAACGCTAATTATGAACAAACATTTTTTGATTTTAGTATCAAAAGTAACACTGGTGAAATAATTAATCTTAATAAATATAAAAATAATGTAATTTTAATTGTTAATACCGCTAGCTATTGTGGATTTACAAAACAATACTCTGATATGCAAAAATTATGGGATAAGTATAAAAAAAATGGACTAGTAGTCATTGGTGTCCCATCAAATTCCTTTAACCAAGAAAAAGATGAAGATTCAGAAGTAAAAGAATTCTGTGAGGTAAATTTCAGTGTTAATTTTCCAATGACAACAATCACAAAAGTTAAAGGCGATGATGCGCATGAAATTTATAAATGGGCGAGAGAAAATCACGGCAAATCAGCAATACCTAAATGGAATTTTAGTAAAATATTAATTGATAAAAAAGGTAAAATAGCTGAAACTTACTCGTCACTCACTAATCCGATGTCCAAAAAAGTCGTCTCTAAAATTGAGAGTTTATTAAACGACTAAACTTAAACCATCATAAGCAGGTATAACATTTTTTCTTAGTTTACTTTTTAATTCTTTGTAATCTAAATCTGAATGTAAATTGGTCAATACAGCTTTTTTAGGAGAAAAAGTCTTAATTAATTCTAAAGATTTTTCTAAGTTTAAATGTGAAGGATGGTTTCTGTACCAAAGACAATCTATTACAAGATACTTAAGATTTTTAAAATATTTATAATCTTTCTGAAAAATTTTGCTGACGTCACTTATATACGCAAGTTTTTTATTAAATATATAACAAATACTATTCACACTTCCATGCTTCACTTTAATACATCTTATGTTAATTTTTTCACCTTTTTTTTTAAAAAAAATATTTTTTTTGATAGGTTTCATATTTAATGTAGCAGGATATTCAGTTGAATTTGATTTGAAGCAATAAGAGAAATTTTTATTAAAATATTTTCTGGTCTCATTGTCTGCGTATATATCTAAAGGTTTTTTATTTTTAATAAAAAAAACTCTTAAATCATTGATACCATGCGTTTGATCTGCATGCATATGCGAATATAGAACCTTGTCTATAGAGTTAATTTTATTATTTATTAACTGTGATCTTAAATCTGGTGAAGTATCAATTAGTATATTTGAATAATTAGTTTTCAATAAAGCTGAGCATCTGGTTCTGACATTTTTTTTGTTATTTGGATCACATTTACCAAAAAATCCGTCTGCTCTAGGAACACCCATTGAACTTCCACAACCTAGAATTATAAATTTCATACTATGTACCAAAAAATAATTTGTTGAAATTATTTGTTGTATAATTAATTAAATTTTGTGGTTCAGTATTTTTCAAAATAGCAAGTTTTTCTGCGGTATATTTGATAAATGAGGGCTCATTCTTTTTTCCCCTCATTGGTTCCGGCGCAAGAAAAGGGCTATCTGTCTCAATTAAAAGCCTATCTGCCGGTATGATTTTAAAGGTATCTTGTAGGTCAACAGAATTTTTAAAAGTGATTATTCCACTAGCGGAAAAGAAAGCATTAAGTTCTAATAATTTCTTTGCAAAAGAAGTAGAACCTGTAAAACAATGCATTAATATTTTTAAACTGGGTTTAAATTTTTTTTTGAGAATTTCATAAGTTTCAATCTCTGCATTTCTAGAATGAATAATAATTGGTAAATCAAATTTTATTGCAGCATCAATATGAAGATTGAAGCTTTTAATTTGTGCTTCTCTTTTGCTATTATTATAATAAAAATCTAGACCAGTTTCTCCTATACCAATGATCTTATTACTTTTTTTAATATTTAAATATATCTGATCCATTGTAATCAGTTTTTTATCAGCTTCATGTGGATGGATGCCAAAGGTTCCATAGATAATTTTATCCATTTCTATGATTTTTAAAATATTTGTAAAACTTTCAAGTGTTGTACAAATAGTAAGTAATTTTTCTATCCCTTCTTTTTTTGATCTTTCAATAACTTTATCCAAGTTTGAGAAAATTGGTTCATGATCTAAATGGCAATGAGAATCAATCATTTTTTATCTTATTAAATAAAATATCTATTTTATTAATATTGCTACCTGGAGATAAATAATTATTATTTAAAATTGTTGAAAAATCAATATCTATTTCCTTAATATTAAAAATATTTAGTGCTTTTAATGACGACTCTGGGATGATTGGATAAAGTAATATTGATATTTTTCTAATAATTTCCAGTGATACATATACTATAGTATTTAATCTTTTTTTATCATCTTTTCTCTTCCATGGCTCTTGATCATTGAAGTACTTATTTGCTTTAAACAGTTGATCAACAATAAAATTTAGATAAAAATTTATATTTTGATTATCAATATTAGTAATTAGATCTTCAAAATTATTTTGATAATTTTTTAAAATTTTTAAATCATCTTCATTAAATTCTTCACTAGTTGGTACTTTTAAACCAATATTTTTTTCACAAAATGAAACTACTCTTTGACATAAATTTCCGTAATTATTTGCTAAATCACTATTTATGCAACTTTCTAATTTTTCATTTGAAATATTTCCATCATTCCCAAAAGAGACTTCTTTAAGCAAATAATATCTCAAAGGATCAAGACCATATTTTTCAATTATTTCTAATGGATCAAGAATATTTCCTTTTGATTTAGACATTTTTTCATCACCAGACAAAATCCAGCCATGACCATAAACTCGTTTTGGCGGTTTAATATCTGCGGCTAAAAGAAATGCTGGCCAATATATTGCATGAAACCTTAAAATATCTTTACCAATAATGTGAACATCTGCTGGCCAAAATTTTTTATATAGATCATTATTTTGATCTGGATAATTTAAAGCGCTTATATAATTTGTTAATGCATCTAACCATACGTAAATAACATGCTCATTATTGGATGGAACCTTTATACCCCATGTGAATGATTTTCTGCTTATCGATAAGTCTTTAAGACCAGCTCTAACAAAACTTACAACCTCATTTTTTCTTGTTTTAGGTAAGATAAAATCTGGGTTTTCATCATAAAAACTAAGTAACGGTTCCTGCCACTTAGATAATTTAAAGAAGTAAGATTCCTCCTCTACCCACTCCACTTTAGATCCAGATAATTTACTTATTTTTAAATCGCCGTCATCCTCTATTTCATCTTCACTATAGAACGCTTCATCAGATACAGAATACCAACCTGAATACTTAGATAAATAAATTTCTTTTTTTTTTTCTAAAACTTTCCATAAATTTTCAACAGATTTTTTATGCCTTACCTCAGTTGTTCTGATAAAATCATTGTTTGAAAGATTTAAAATTTTAGAAAGATCTTTAAACGTAGCACTTATTTCATCACAAAATTTAAGTGGATCTTTTTTTTTATTTTCAGCAGCTCGTTGAATTTTTTGTCCATGTTCATCAGTTCCTGTAAGAAAAAAAACTTCAAAACCTTGAATTTTTTTTAATCTAGCAAAAAAATCAGATACTATACTAGAATAAGCATGACCCATGTGTGGTTTAGCTGAAGGATAGTATATTGGTGTTGTTATGTAGAACTTCTTATTCATTAAGAACTTTAGTTTTAAATTCAAAAAAAAGATTTCCAATATCTAAATTAAATTTTTTTGCTTCAGCAAACTTTTTAAAAAAACTCTTGTACCAAGTATAAATGCTTTCATCAAAAGAATTAAGATTTTTCTCGTATAAATAAATCTGTATAAGTTTTATAATTATTGAATAATATTTTTTATCATATTTATTATTTTGGTTACTAAAGTAATTATGTAAAATATTATTAGTATCGAATTTGCCTTCGAATTGATTTTCTTCACAAAATTCCTTTAGAAACATAAGTTCTCCAACAGTCATAAATCTAGCTAATATATTTTCATGAAAAAGATTAACATAACTTTGATCAGATAATTTATCGAATATTGAAATAACTTCTTTTTCTGAAAAATTTTTCTTAAAAAGAATGCATCTAGATTTAAGAGTATCTAATAACCTATAACATGAGTTATGAATTAATATGAAAATTAATTTTTCATTAGGTTCTTCAATTACTTTAAGCAAAGCATTACTAGAATTAATATTTAAATACTCAATATTATCAATTAAAACAATTCTACGGTCACCATTCATTGAAGATTTATTGATGAACTCAAAGCATTTTCTTATTTTTTCTATACCAATATTCTCCTTACCCACATCAACATCTATCAGATAAAAATTTGGATGACTGAGCTTTTGAATTAATTTAAAAGATCTATTAAGCTCATTAATTTCTAAATTTACTGTATCGTATTTATATTCCTCGTTTGTTGTAAATAAATAATTTATTAAATGATATGCAAATGAAGATTTCCCTATTCCTTTTTTGCCAGAAATTATAAACTTATTAGGCAACTTGTTATTTAATTCTAATTTTTGAAAATAACTAAAGAGATCTTCATATCCATAAATTTTTTTTTGAATATCTATACTCATTTAGTTAAAAATCAATTTTTCAATTTTATTAATAATTATTTTTTTATTAAGACTTATATCTTTATCAGAATTTACAATAAGATAATTTTTTTTATTTTTTGCCAATTTTAAATAACCTTTTTGGACCTTGGTGTAGAAATAACTATTAAATGTATCATATTTATTTAAATTCCTTCTTTTTTTGAGCCTAATTTTTAAATTATTAATACTTACGGTATTTAAAAAAGTATAATCAATATTTAGATCTTTTGTTAAGAAGTCATTAATTAAATTAATAAATTTTAAACTTATATTCATGCCGTAATGCTGATAAGCAATAGTTGAGTCTACAAATCTATCAATTATTATTACTTTCTTTTTATAATTTTTTTTTATTATTTTATTAATATTCTCATTTCTTGCAGCTAAATACAGAAGTAAATCTGAAACAATATGAAGATCAGATTTTTTATTTAATATAAATTTTCGTATTAACTCGGAATTCTTGTTTCCACCTGGTTCCCTTAGATTAATAAATTTAATTTTTTTTTTTTTTAAATAATTTAATACGTTTTTAATGTGGGTAGTTTTGCCGGAACCTTCTATACCTTCAAATACAATTATGGGCTTTTTATACATCGCCCCATATTAAATAATTGACAGATTTTGCTATTCTTGAAAATAAATTAACTTTTTTTACCTCGCTAATAGAAAATATTTTTCTTTCATCAATTAATTCATTTTTATAATATATTTTAAGTAACCCAATTTCCTGATCTTTGTTTATTGGTGCTTTAATAGGGCCATCATATTCTACCATAACTTTTAAATCCTTTTTTCTACCCTTTTTAATAGTTTTATATATATCATCTTTGACATATCCATTAACCTTAGTCTGTTTACCAAGCCAAACATCAAATTCAGAAATACTTTCTTTATTTTGTGATATTTTAATTGTATCAAAATTAGTAAATCCCCACATATGCAGCTTCATTGATTCTTTAGATCTATCTTTTTTTGTTTTAAATCCACTAGAAACTGCAACCAATCTTCTACCATTTCTTTCGACAGATGAAGCTAAAGAATATTTTTCAACAGCGAGGTATCCAGTTTTAATGCCGTCAGCTCCAATATTTTTATATAATAAAGGGTTTCTATTTCCTTGTGTGATGGGGTCACCTCCTGTTCTATCCCATGTAAATTCCTTCTCATTAAAATATCTATAATAATTTGGAAAATTTTGGATTAGATAATTAGACATTATTAAAATATCCTTCAAACTTGAATAATTATCAGGGTCGTTTATCCCAGACGAATTTGAAAAATTTGTATTTTCCATGCCTATTTCTTTTGCTTTAGACGTCATTATCAAAGCAAATTCTTCTTCTGAGCCCGCGATACCCTCGGCTAGAGCGATACAAGCATCATTTCCAGATGCTACGATTATTCCTCTCAGTAAATTCTCAACAGATACTTGATCACCTACCATAATAAACATAGAGGAATATCCTGCTGTAGATAGTTTCCATGCTTTTTCTGAAACTAAAAATTTATCATCTAAGCTGATTTCGTTATTTTTGAGCATTTCAAAAGCTATTATACTTGTCATTATTTTTGTCATTGAAGCAGGGTATATTTCTCTATCAGCATCTTTTTCGTACAAAATTTCACCTGATAAGAAATCCTGCAAAATTACCGAAGGTGCTTTTATATCGAATGAATATGCCTTAAAATTAAGTAAAAGGAAAAGAATTGAAAATATAATTTTTGTTTTAAACATTTTTAATAATTTCTATGTTTTCAAAGTTAAACTTTTCAAGCTTATTATATTCTTTTTGAAGAGACTTCAAATCTAAATAAGGGCCTAAAATAACTCTAAACTTATTTTTTGATAATTCCTGTATATAACATTTTTAATACTTGATTCATTAATAATCCTATTCCTCATAATTTTCGCAGAATCAACAAAGTAAAAATCAGCAATTTTAATAAAGTAATTAAATTTTTGACTATTAGTATTAGTTTTTTTTTTACTAGACTGATTAAGATCATTAACTATAATTTTGTCAACGGGAGCCTTGTTTGCAACCTTTTTTTCTTCTTCAAACATTTTTGTTTTTTTTGCTCTAAAGGCGCTATTATGAATTATCTCTTCTATTATAATATATGGTTCTTCTAAACTTAATTCGAGTTCTGACGCTATTCTTTTTGAAACAACAGAATTATTAAAACTTGGATAGATTGAATTTCTTCCAACTTGAGCAATTAGACTTTTATTATTTATTGGATTAAATAGTTTAACAGAGGTTCCCTTTTTTAAATTTTTTTGAAATATAATTAAATCTCTATCATCCATTTTTTTATTTATTATTTTCTCAAAATATAAATTGTCAGTATAGATCAAAGTAAAACCTGAATTATAAAATTTTTTATTTATATTTAAAATTTCAGAACGTTGTTTTTCTGTATTATTTACACATGATGTTAATAAAATTAACAAAATAACAATAATTTTAAAGTTCATTTTTAAATTTATCCTTCAATGTACATACAGCAAGTCCAAATCTAAGTGATCTGTTCCATTTTAATACTAATTCATAATTATGAAATATTACATAGGCTGGATCGTTTTTATTTTGCACATCAACAATATCTACATCTGGAGTAATAATTGCCACTTTTAAATTTTCATCAAAATCTAGAACCTCATTTATATATTTCTTGTAAAATTTTAATTTTTTTTTATTTTTAATTTTTCGTGCAGATGTATTAAGAAATTTTTCTGGTACATTGGATTTAAGTGTGATCTTTTTAAAACAAGGTTCATTTTTTTTCCATCCCATTTTATTTAAATAATTTGCAGCTGAAGCAAATGAATCTGAATTACTTTTTAACTCAATTAAGTTATTACCATTATAATCAATTGCGTATTTTTCAATTGTAGAAGGCATAAATTGGAAATTTCCAAATGCACCTGCCCAAGAACCATATAAAATAGCAGGGTCGACGATTTTCTGATCAATTAATTTTAAAATGGTTAATAATTCATTTGTAAAAAATTCGCTTCTTCTTTTGTCAAAACTTAGTGTGGACAAAGATGAAATTATATCCATTTTACCTAAGTAATTTCCAAAATTTGTTTCAATGCCCATCAAAGCTAATAGTAGCTCTTTTTCTATTTTGAAATTTTGAGAAATGTTATTTATTATTTTTATATTATTTCTGTAATATTTTAATCCAGATTGGACTTTTTTTTTTGATGTTCTTTTAGAAATATATGTTTTTGTATCTTCATAAAATTCTGGTTGGTATCTATCGTATTCGATAACTTTAGGAAGAAAAATTGCATTTTTCATAATATTATCAAATGTAGTTTCAGAAATACCTTCAGACATTGCAATTTTTTTAAAATTTATTTTCCATTGATCGAATGTAAAAGAATATGAAGAGGTAATCGAAAAAACAAAGCAAACTGATATGAAGGCCAAAAATTTAGTTATTTTCATAAAAATCTTTTAAGTAAATAAATACAGCAATCCAAATAAAAATAAAACTAATTAACTTCTCTAAATTTAGTGGCTCATTATAAAGAAAATACCCAAGTAAAAATTGTAGAGTTGGCGTTATATAAAAGATCATACCTGTGGGACCTAAACCACAAAGCTCTACACCTCTAACATATAAGTATAAAGGTATCACTGTCATCGGTCCGGCCAATATTAAAATCAACATTAGAAATGGATTTGATATATCAAAATCATTAACATTATTTTGAACAACGAAATAAAAAGCAATTAAAATTATTGGTAAAATAAATAAACTCTCTATTAAAAGACCAATATCTGTTTCAACATTTATTTTTTTTCTTAATAAATTGTAAAAACTCCAACTAAAAGCAACAATTAAACCCACCCAAGGAATTGACTTAAAATCTGAAAATATTAAAAATAAAATTGAAATAGAAACAATAAGTATTGAAATCTTACCTTTAAAACTCAATCTTTCTTTAAAAAAGAAAAAACCTAAAAAAATACTTATTATTGGCATTATAAAATAGCCAAAACTTGCATCTATAAGGCGATTGGTTGATACAGCATAAATCCAAACAGCCCAGTTAGTAAAAATTAAAATTCCAGAAAAAAAAAGTATAAAAATATTTTTTTTATCTTTAATTACGTTTTTTATTTTATTTAACTTGGAAAAAATAATTGAAGTCAAAACCAACATAACTGTGGTCCACAAACATCTGTGTATGACAACTTCAATATGGCCAGCAAAAGCTATATATTTAAAATAAATTACGCCTATAAAACCCCACCAGAATGAACCAGCTGCTGTTAGTAAAATCCCTTTATTAAAATTATTATTTTTAGACACTATATAGATTGAATTAAACTATTTTGTTCTTGAAATATATATGAATAATCGTAAAAGACCTCATAGGAGAGATGGCTGAGCGGTTGAAAGCACCGGTCTTGAAAACCGGCAAAGGGGCAACTCTTTCCTGGGTTCGAATCCCAGTCTCTCCGCCATAATCAATAATTTTGAAATTTTTTTAATATAAAATTTAATTTTGAGTCAATACTAATTTTTGAATCTTTGTTTTTGAGTGATTTTAATAATTCATCATCAAGATTAATAAATTCGTCAAGATTTATTAATTGATCATAATTTAAATCATTAATTATAGATTTGACAAAATTTATCATTAAAATATCCATTTCTTTTGTGCCTCTATATGAACTTCTGTAAAAAATCTTATTTTTAATCTTTTCTTTATTTTGTGTCATGGTTATATAAATAAAACATGGATGGTATAGAATACTTACTTTCAAATATAAATAGTATAAATGGTATAGGTGCAAAAACTGCAAGTTTATTTAAAAAAAAGAACATAAATACCATTTTTGATTTACTATGGAATCTACCTAGAGATTTTGTAGATAGAGGTAGTATTTATTCAATAAACCAACTTGAAATTGGTAAAGTACAGACTTTAAAAGTCTTAGTTAAAAAATATAATTTTCCTAGAATAAGAAATCTTCCCAACAGAGTAACTTGCGAAGACCCAACGGGGAAAATAGATTGTGTTTTTTTTAACAGTTATGAGGGATATATCAGAAAAATATTACCTCTTAATCAAGAAGTGACTATCAGTGGAAAAATTAATTTTTACAATAAAAAATATCAAATTGTAAACCCCAATCATATTTCATCTGATTTAAATTCAATAAATAAAATACATTCAAAGTACAGTTTAACTGATG
Source organism: uncultured Pelagibacteraceae bacterium (assembly GCA_902515985.1). Taxonomy (GTDB): domain Bacteria; phylum Pseudomonadota; class Alphaproteobacteria; order Pelagibacterales; family Pelagibacteraceae; genus Pelagibacter. Next base: position 70,179 of record CABXWY010000001.1, on the reverse strand, counting down.
GTTTAAATGAAAAAAAATATCAAAAAGTAATTAATGAAGTCCTTAAAAGTCTACCAGATTTAGATGAATGGCTTAGTGAGGATATGTCTAATAAATTTAATAATATATCTTGGAAAAGTTCAATTATTCAATTACATGATCCTAAAAATTTTAACCAAAAGGGAAATTTTCTTAATAGACTAATATTCGATGAAATTTTATCTAATTTTTTAATTAGTTCAAGTATAAGAAGAAAAATAAAGAAAATTAAAAAAACTAAAAAAAAATTCGATGATCAACCAATTAACTCAGTCATTAAAAAGATAAATTTTAAATTAACAAAAGATCAGTTAAGCTCAATTAAAGATATTAATAATGATTTAAAATCTGATAGAAAAATGTTTAGATTGTTGCAAGGTGATGTTGGAAGCGGTAAAACTATTGTATCATTAATTGCCACTCTAAATGTTATATATAGCAATTTTCAAGTTGCCCTCATGGCACCTACTGAAATTTTAGCAAAGCAACATTATAGTTTGGCACAAAAATTATTTAATAAAAATATTAAAATAAAATTACTTACTGGTAAAACTGAATATAAAGATAGAAAAATAATACTTGATGATCTATCAAGAGGTAATATAGATCTATTGATAGGCACTCATTCACTATTTCAAGACAAAATAAAATATAAGAAATTAGGACTTATAATTATAGATGAGCAACATAAATTTGGTGTCAAGCAAAGAAAAAAATTATCTGATAAAGCTGGCGCAGATTGTGATGTTTTAGTAATGTCAGCAACTCCAATTCCAAGAACTATGATAATGACTATTTATGGAGATATGGATACATCGATTATTAAATCTAAACCAAAAAACCGAAAAGACATAAAAACTTATAGTAAAAATGAGAAAAATATAAACGATATAATAAAGTTCGTAGATAAACAGATCAGTAATGGTAATCAAATTTTTTGGGTTTGTCCTTTAATAGAAGAGTCAAAAAAAGTTGATCATCAGTCATCAATCAAAAGATATGAAATCTTAAAGAAAATTTTTAAGAATAAAGTTGGATTACTACACGGCGGAATAGATAAAATTAAAAAAGAAAAAATTTTATCTCAATTTTTAAGTAAAAAAATAGATATAATCGTATCTACAACAGTAATTGAGGTAGGAATTGACTTTCCAAATGCAAACTTAATTGTAATTGAAAATGCTAATAAATTTGGTTTATCACAATTACACCAATTAAGAGGAAGAGTTGGTCGTGGGTCTAAAGAATCATTTTGTATACTTATGTTTAAGAGTAGCTTGAGTGAAAATGCAAAAAAAAGAATAAACATTTTAAAGTCTAGCAATGATGGTTTTAAAATATCTGAAGAAGACATGAAGTTAAGAGGTTATGGAGACTTATTGGGTTTTAAGCAAAGTGGTCTAAAAAATTTTAAATTGGCTGACCCAATTCATCACGAAGATTTATTTATACTAGCTGAAAAAGAAATCAAAAAAATTGAAGCAAAAAATGAGAATTTAGATAAATATCTTACATTGTTAAAACTATATGATAGGGCTGATATTTTAAATGATATTATTTAAACTATTTTATATTTGAAGTTCCTGCAGAAACAATAAATTTTGAGGCCTCTTCGAATGACATATCCAAATATATAATTTCCTTTTTCGGAAACATTAAAAGAAAACCACTAGTAGGATTTGGTGTTGTTGGCACAAATACATTTACAAGATCAGATTTAGTTTTTTTTGAGATTTCACCTTCATTATCCTTAGTGGCAAAACCAACTGCCCAACTTCCTTTTCGAGGATATTCAACTAAAACTACACTTTTTTTACTGTTATCTTTTTTTGTAAAACTTTCAGTCATTTGATTTATTGCTGAATAGATTGTTCTTAAAAAAGGTATTCTTTTAAATAAATCATTAATTAATTGTAATATTTTCTTTCCTACAAAAGAAACTGAAATACCCCCAATAAATGTAATTATTATGATTGATAAAATAATCTCTAATCCTGGAATTGAAAAAGGTAAATAATTGTTTGGATTAATTTCTTTAGGTATTAATTTCGAGGATACATCAATAATAAACATCGTTAGATACAATGTTATTCCAATTGGTATTATAGCAACAATACCAGCTATAAAATAATTTCTTAATTTATTAAATATCGAAATTTTTTTTTTCATTTTCCTTTTCAATGATGATACTGATACTATAATATTATGATTTTAAAATCTAACTCAAAATGAATAGACGTAAGTTTATAAAGTATATTGGATGTAGTTGTGGTGGTTTTTTATTAAATTCTTGTACCTCTGCTCCGATAACTGACCGGAAACAGTTAAAATTGATTCCCGAGTCTAAGCTAAATGCTCAAGCAGCTCAAATTTACGAAAAAGTAAAAAGTAAAGAAAAACTTATTACTAGTGGAAATACCCTTAAAGAAATTAAAGAAATTGGTAGCAGAATGGAAGACTCAATTAGCGAATATTTTTATCAAGAAAATTTAAAAGATCCTACATCAAATTTTCAATGGGAATATATTCTTATTGATAATAAAAAAATCAAAAATGCATGGTGTATGCCGGGTGGCAAAATTGCTGTTTATACTGGCTTATTAGATATTACAAAAAATAAAAATGGTCTTGCGGCTGTAATGGGTCATGAGGTTGCTCATGCTGTTGCGAAACACTCTGTAGAGAGAGCAAGTAGAGGCGTTTTAATAAATACTACTTTTCAAATTACAGATATATTAACAGGAGGCAAAATTAGTCAAGTAAACAGAACAACTGGAATGGATACAGTTGGCTTATTAGCTCAGCTTGGATTGATGAATCCATTTAATAGGAAACAAGAGACGGAGGCTGATTATTTAGGATTAATTTTTTCATCATTGTCAGGTTTTGACGTCAGAGAAACTACGAAAATTTGGGAAAGAATGAGAGAAGCTAATAAAGGCAAAGAACCACCTGAGTTCATGAGTACACATCCATCATCAACCAACAGAATAAATCAAATAAATGAATGGTTAAACGAAATAATACTGAAGTACCCACCTATTAAAATAAGTTAGTTATTCACCATAATCATAATATGGTGAGCCGTGTTGGACTCGAACCAACGACCCATTCCTTAAAAGGGAATTGCTCTACCAACTGAGCTAACGGCCCAAAGTGTTTCTTATATATTCTTTTTTAAAATTTAATCAATGTTTAAAAAGTATCATAATTTATTAAAATACTTCCTGTGAAACCTTTCTAATGTTCCCTTTTTTATATTGTTCCTTATTGATTGCATCAATTCCTGATAGAAATTAATATTATGAAGTGTAAGTATCATGGATGCTAATATTTCATTTGTATTAAATAAATGATTTAAGTAATTTTTAGAATACTTATTTAAATCAAACTTTTTACAATTTTTGTCTAGAGGTGAATTATCGTATTTAAACTTCGAATTTCTTATATTTATTCTTCCGTTCCAGGTAAAAGCAAGACCTGTTCTGCCTGATCTTGTTGGCAAAACACAATCAAACATATCAATACCTCTCATTACAGCACCCAAAATGTCTGAAGGCGTACCAACACCCATCAAATACCTAGGTTTATTTTTAGGAATATGCTTTTTAACCGCATCAAGAACTTTAAACATTTCATTTTGAGTTTCGCCTACAGCCAGCCCACCAAGGGCATATCCATCAAACTTTATATCAATTAGTTTACTTAACGATTGCAATCTCAAATCATTAAAAAGACCTCCTTGAATAATTCCAAATAACGCCTTTTGTTTATTTAAACCAAACTCATCTTTTGACCTTTTTGCCCAATACATTGATAAATCTAAAGACTCTTTTATCTTTTTTTTGTCTTTAGTTTTTTTTGGACACTCGTCCATAACCATAACTATATCTGAATTAAGGCCTTTTTGAATTTTAATACTTTCTTCTGGACTTAATATGAATTTTTTTCCATCAATATGAGAATTAAAAATTGCACCCTTCTCTCTATCAATTTTGTTTAACTTTGATAATGACATCACTTGGAAACCACCTGAGTCAGTAAGTATAGGAAGCTTACAATTCATAAATTTATGAAGACCATTACTTTTTTTAATTCTATCTAACCCAGGTCTAATCATTAAATGGTAAGTGTTAGCTAAAATAATTTCACTTCCTGTTTTTACTATATCGTTAATAAATGCAGCTTTAACAGTTGCTTGAGTACCAACTGGCATAAAAGCTGGTGTATGTATTTTTCCTCTATGTGTATTAATTACTCCAGTTCTTGCATATTTTTCTTCCGCTAATACTTTAAAAGAGAATTTTGTTAATGACATTAATCATTTTATTTTAATTTAAAACTAATGATCATATCTGGATCAACTACAGAACCATTTGGTTCAGCACCACGTTTAATTTTATCTACAAATTCCATGCCCTTAATTACTTTTCCAAAAACTGAATAATTACGATCTAAGTGAGGCGCATCCTCAAAACAAATAAAGAATTGACTATTAGCACTGTTTGGATCAGACGATCTCGCCATTGAAAGAGTACCTCTAAGATGTGGAGTATCACTAAATTCAGCTGGTAAATCTGGAAGCTCTGAACCTCCCATACCGGCTCTCTCTAAATTAAAGTCTGATGATGAAGAATTTCCAAATCGTACATCGCCAGTTTGTGCCATAAAGCCATCGATAACTCTATGAAATACTACATTATCATATTTTCCTTCACTTGCTAATTTTTTAATTCTTTCAACATGTTTAGGTGCAATATCATCAAATAATTCAATTTCAACATTGCCGTCTTTAAGTTCTAATATCATTATATTTTCCTTTGCTATTAAGTTGTTAGATGTAAAAAAAAATAAAATTATAAAAAAAAAATATTTACTCATATTTATTTTTTAATGCTTTGATAGTACTTTTAGTTGTAAACTTTTTAATATCACCCTTAAGTTCAATTATTTCTTTTACAAAGTTTGAAGATATTATTTGATTTTCGATATCCGACATTAAAAATATTGTTTCTATATTAGAATTTAATTTCTTATTCATTCCTGCAAGTTGATATTCATATTCAAAATCAGATACTGCTCTTAGTCCTCTCAATATAATGTTCGATTTCAATTTTTTGCATAAAGATGTAGTTAAAGAATTAAAGATTATAATCTTAACTCTTTTTTTACTAAAATTTAAATCTTTAAATAAAGCGTTTTTAACAATTTCCAGTCTTTCAGAGGCTTCGAACAAATATTTTTTATTGCTATTTTCAGATATTGCAACAATAACAGTATCAACAATTTTTAAAGCTTTTTTAATTAAATCTATGTGACCATAGGTTATTGGGTCAAATGTACCAGGATAAAGCAAATTTTTTTTCATTATTTTAAATTATCATCTATTTTATTTGCGGAAACTACTTTCTCATCGCCGGAAAGCTTTATTATTCTAACTCCCTGAGTATTTCTACCTGCTATTCTTATTTCCTTAACAGCAACTCTTATAACTCTACCGGTGTTAGTCGAAATTAGTATTTCATCTCCTTCTACTACTGGAAATGACGATGAAACATTGCCATTTCTCTCAGAGTTTACAATACCAATTATACCTTTTCCTCCTCGGTTTGTTACTCTAAAATCATAATGAGTTGTTCTTTTGCCATATCCATTTTCAGTAATAGAAAGTATAAATTTTTCTTTTGCTTTAATTTCTGCACTATTATCAGCACCATTTTTTCCATTTTTTTTAACTTTTAAATCATGATCAATTATAGATAAAGATACTATACTATCGTTATTACCAAGATTTATTCCCTTAATTCCTTTTGAAGATCTTCCTTTAAACGTTCTTAACTTCTTTGATTCAAAGCGTATGCATTTGCCTAACTTCGTACTTAAAACTATATCTTGTTTATCACTGCAGATTTTAACACCAATGATTTTGTCATCTGAATCAAGCTTCATTGCAATTTTTCCAGATGTATTTATAGATGAAAAGTCATCCAAGCTATTTTTTCTTATCTTGCCTTTGCTTGTTGCAAAAACAATATGCATATTTTTAATATCTGCCTCATTATCTGGGTAAGGCATAATTGAGCTAATAGATTGATGATTTTTTAATGGTAAAATATTAAATAATGACTTTCCACGAGATATAGTTGATCCCTCAGGTATTTTCCATGCTTTTACTCTGTATACTAAGCCCTCAGTAGAGAAAAAAAGTACTGGCGTATGAGTATTAACTGAAAGTGTCTGAACAACAGAGTCCTCGTTTCTTGTTTTAATTCCTGATTTACCCTTTCCTCCTCTTTTTTGTTTTTTTACATTACTTAGGGAGCTTCTTTTAATATATCCTTGTAAAGTAACAGTTATTAAAACAGATTCTTTTTGAATTGTTTCTTCAATATCATAATTTAAAACTGCATCAATTATTTTGGTTCTTCTAGGTTCTGCATATTTATCTTTTATATTTATAAGCTCGCTACTGATAATTCTCATTAATTCTTTCTTTGAATTTATAATTTTTTTGAATTGAACAATTAATTCTGATAATTTATTTATTTCTAATTCAATTTCTTGAATGCCTAGTGCTGTCAACTTCTGTAATCTTAATTCTAAAATAGAATTGACTTGGTTTAATGTCAACGTATATGAGCCTGAGCTTTTTTTATTTTCAATAAGTTTAATAAATTTAGAAGCTTTATTTATTTTCCATTTATTTTTTAATAAATGATTACGTGCATCATCTGGACTTTTGGAAGTTCTAATTATTTTTATAATTTTATCTAAATTTTCAATTGATACAGTGAGACCAATTAGTATATGAGCTCTTTCTTCAGCTTTATTTAAATCATATTTAGTTCTTTTAACAACAACATCTTCTCTAAATGATAAAAAATTTTCTAAAAAATCTTTTAACGAACATGTTTGTGGTTTTTTATTTACTATTGCCAACGTATTAAAACCAAAAGAACTTTCAATTGATGTAAATTTATAAAGTTGTCTTTTTACAGTCTCTGGCTCCACGCCTCTTCTTAGATCAATAGATACTCTAATCCCCTCTCTATTAGACTCATCTCTAATGTCACTTATTCCCTCGATTTTTTTATCTCTTACAAGTTCTACTATTCTTTCATTAAGAGTTGATTTATTTACCTGATATGGAATTGATGTAATAACAATTCTTTCTTTACCATTTTTTCTTTGCTCTATATTGATATTGCCTCTTATTTTAAAAGATCCCCTTCCAATTTTATAACCTTCTTTAATAATATTTTTTCCTATAATTGTGCCGCCAGTGGGGAAATCTGGCCCTGGTATATGCTTCATTAATTCATTTAACTTGATATCTTTGTTTTCAATTAATGCTAACGTGCCGTTTATAATCTCACCTAAATTATGTGGTGGTATGCTTGTTGCCATTCCTACGGCAATACCACCAGCTCCATTAACTAATAAATTAGGATATTGAGCAGGTAATACTACTGGCTCATTTTCAGTTTCATCATAATTACTTTTAAAATTTACAGTATTTTTTTCAATATCTTCAATTAAATATTGTGATATTTTTGATAATTTAGTTTCAGTGTACCTCATTGCAGCTGGAGGATCTCCATCAATAGATCCAAAATTACCTTGTCCATCTATCAAAGGTAAGCTCATTGAAAATTCTTGGACCATTCTTACAAGAGCGTCGTATACAGCTTGGTCCCCATGTGGATGGTACTTACCGATTACATCACCAACTATACGAGCAGACTTTCTAAATTGTTTTGTCCAATCAAATCCACCTTTGTACATGGCATATAATATTCTTCTGTGAACTGGTTTAAGTCCATCTCGTACATCTGGAAGTGCTCTGCTTACAATAACACTCATTGCATATGATAAATATGATGAACTCATTTCATCATACATTGCTATTGATTTTACGTTAGAAACTTTTGGATTCTCAATTTTTTGCATAGAAACTAAAAAGGAATATCATCATCAAGATCTTTAGAAATATCTTGAGAAGCGTCTTCAATTGTTTTGCTATTATCTTGTGAAGAAATATTATTATTCTGATTATTGCCGCCAAGCATAGTTAAAGATGAATTATATCCCTGGATTAATATTTCAGTAGAATATTTATCTTGTCCAGATTGCTCGTCCTTCCACTTTCTTGTGCTTATTTGACCTTCAACATAAATTTGGGCACCTTTTTTTAAGTATTGTTGCACAACATTCACTAAACCCTCATTAAAGACAACTATACGGTGCCATTCAGTTTTCTCTTTTTTTTCGCCTGTATTTTTATCTTTCCAAGATTGACTGGTTGCAAGGCTTAATCTTGCTACGCTTTTACCGTTCACCATTTGCTTGATTTCCGGGTCTGCGCCTAAACGGCCAATTAATAATACTTTATTTAAGCTTCCTGCCATAATATTTTAGTGAAGATATAAATTATCTTTTTATATTTATATCATAGTATAGGAGTGATTATTAATTTTATTTGGTGAAAGCAACAAAAATTATGCTCAAAAACATAGTTATTAAAGGCGCAAAAGAACATAACTTAAAAAATATATCCTTAACTATACCTAAAGATAAATTTATAGTTATTACGGGACTATCGGGGTCGGGAAAATCATCTCTAGCATTTGATACAATTTATGCAGAAGGACAAAGAAGATATGTTGAAAGCTTATCTGCTTACGCTAGACAATTTTTAGATAAAATGAAAAAGCCAAACGTTGATCTTATAGAGGGTTTAAGCCCTGCCATATCTATTGAACAGAAAAATACATCAAAAAATCCGAGATCAACAGTAGCAACTGTTACGGAGATATATGATTACATGAGAGTTCTTTATGCAAGAATTGGAGTTCCTTACTCTCCGTTTACTGGAAAAAAAATTGAATCTCAAACTATAACTCAAATGGTTGACAAAATAAAAGAACTACCTAAGAAAAGCACCATTTATCTTTATTCACCAGTAGTCAGAGGAAGAAAAGGAGAATATAAAAAAGATATACTTGGTTATAAGAGAAGAGGTTTTAGAAAAATTAAAGTTGATGGCACTTTATATGAAATTGATAAGGTTCCTGAATTAAACAAAAAAGTTAAACACGACATATATGTTCTTATAGATAGAATTGTATTAAATTCATCCCTAGGAAACAGATTAGCTGAAGGTATAGAAGTGGCTATAAATCTTTCAAACGGTCTTTTATTCGTTGAATATGAAAATGAAACTTTACCTAAAAAATTTAGAAAAACTGAAAAATTAATATTTTCATCTAAGTTCGCTTGTCCTGAAAGTGGATTTACAATTGAAGAAATTGAGCCACGCCTATTTTCATTTAACAGTCCATATGGAGCTTGTGAAGAATGTGAAGGTATAGGTATAAAGCTAAATGTAGATCCTAACCTAGTGGTACCTAATGAGAGAAAAACTATCGCTGATGGTGCAATAGAGCCATGGTCAAAATCTTCATCTCTTTATTATGCTCAAACATTGTCCTCTTTAGCAAAGCATTATAATTTTTCATTAAACGAAAAATGGCAAAAAATTCCAAAAAAAATAAGAGAAATTATATTATATGGTTCTGATGACGAAGAGATAAAGTTTTCATATGATGATGGTTATGAGAAATACTCTCACAAAAAAACTTTTGAAGGAGTCATTAATAATTTAGAGAGAAGATATTTAGAAACTGATAGTGATTGGAAAAGAGAAGAAATAGCTCAATATCAATCAGACACAAAGTGCGAAGTATGTAAAGGTAATAGACTTAAGGAGGAAGCCCTTTGTGTTAAAATTAATAATTCTCATATCAGTGAAATTACAAATAAATCTATAATCGAGGCTCAAAAATGGTTTAATGAGCTTAAAATCTATTTAAATATCAAAGAACAAAAAATAGCTCAGCATATTTTAAAAGAAATCAATGAAAGATTGAGTTTCTTAATGAATGTTGGATTAGATTATTTAACATTGTCTAGAGAGTCTGGAACTCTTTCTGGTGGAGAGTCTCAGAGAATACGACTTGCATCACAAATTGGTTCAGGACTTACAGGTGTTTTATATGTGTTAGATGAACCATCAATCGGTCTTCATCAAAAAGATAATGTGAAATTAATTAATGCTTTGAAAAGACTAAGAGATTTAGGCAACACTGTAATAGTTGTTGAGCATGATACTGAGACAATGGAAAACGCTGATCATATAATAGATCTTGGTCCTGAAGCTGGAAGTAAAGGAGGTGAAATAATTGCAGAGGGAGAATATAAAAAAATTTTAACCAATGAGAATAGTATTACTGGTAAATATCTTTCTAACAAACGTTTCATACCCATACCTAAAAATAGAAAACTTGCAAAAAATGGTAGATTTTTAGAAGTTGGTGGTGCTACAGGAAATAATTTAAAAAATATTAATTTAAAAATTCCGTTTGGGTGCTTTACTTGTGTTACAGGTGTATCAGGAAGTGGAAAGTCAACTTTAATACTTCAAACTTTATATAACGCTTTAAATTTGAGTTTAAATAATAACAAAACTAGAAAAATACCAATGCCTTTTAAAAGCTTTAAAGGCGTAGAATTAGTTGATAAAATAATAAATATCGACCAATCACCTATAGGTAGAACACCTAGATCAAATCCAGCAACTTATACAGCAGCGTTTGGACCAATAAGGGATTGGTTTACTGGTTTACCAGAATCTAAAAGTAGAGGTTATAAGCCAGGAAGATTTTCATTTAATGTAAAAGGTGGTCGATGTGAAGCTTGTGAAGGAGACGGTGTTATTACTTACGAAATGCACTTTTTACCTGATGTTTACATAACTTGCGATGAATGTAAGGGTAGTAGATATAATAGGGAAACTTTAGAAATCAAATTTAAAGACAAAAGTATAGCTGATGTGTTAAATATGACAGTTGATGAAGGATGTGATTATTTTGAAAATATACCATCTATAAGATCAAAATTACTTACATTGAAAAAAGTTGGATTAGGCTATATTAAAATAGGCCAACAAGCGACAACATTGTCCGGTGGTGAAGCACAAAGAATAAAATTAGCTAAAGAACTATCAAAACGCTCTACTGGGAGAACAATATATATTTTAGATGAACCCACAACTGGTTTACATCAGCATGATATTAAAAAACTTTTAGAAATTTTACATACATTTGTAGCTACAGGTAATACAGTTGTTGTGATTGAGCATAATTTAGATGTTATAAAGACTGCTGACCACATTATTGATATGGGTCCAGATGGTGGTGTAAAGGGTGGAAATATTATCGCAGAGGGTAAACCCGAGGATATTGTTAAAATAAAAGATAGTTATACTGGCCAATTCTTAAAAGACCTTTTATTGAATAAAACTAAAAAAATCGCTTAATATCTGGTTTTTGATATGATAGAATATAGTTATGGGTAAAATTTTAACATCACTACCAAAAACAATTCATACATCTTTAGCAATAAGCATACTTTTATTTTTAGGATTATTTTTCAATAATGAGGGTTTTGATATTGATAGAATTTTTTGGAGCTGGTTATTAAGATATATTCATGTTGTAGTTGGAATTATGTGGATTGGTTTACTTTGGTATTTTAATTTTGTTCAAATTCCAAATATGCCTAAAATCCCAGATGAACAAAAGCCTGCTATTGGTAAAGTTATAGCCCCTGCAGCATTATTTTATTTCAGATGGGCCGCTCTCGCCACGATAATTTCAGGTCTAATATTAGGATGGTTAAATGGATACCTTCATGAATCAATGACTTTAGGAATAGGTTCAGGAGGAGGTAGAAATACAGCCATAGGTATTGGAATGTGGTTAGGAGTAATAATGGCCTTTAATGTTTGGTTTGTTATTTGGCCTAATCAAAAAAGAGCTTTGGGAATTGTTGAGTGTGATCCAGATCTAAAAGCTAAGTCTGCTAAAACTGCAATGCTATTTTCAAGAACTAATACGCTTCTTTCATTACCAATGCTTTTAACAATGGTGGCGGCGCAAAATCTTTATTAATTACTTTTCTTCTTTAACTACCGTTCTATAAGAAACTTTTAAATATACTAATGTAGGATTAGCGATGTATATTGAAGAATAAGTACCAAAAACTACTCCTAAAATCATAGCTAATGAAAAGCCCTTTAATATTTCACCACCAAAAATAAAAATTGAAAGTAATGCGAGCATTGTGGTTGCAGAAGTAATTATTGTTCTAGAAAGAGTTTCGTTAATAGATAAATTTGTTAATTCAAAGATTTTTATACTTAGATGCTTTTTTAAATTTTCTCTTACTCTATCAAAAATTACAACTGTATCATTCATTGAATAACCTACTATGGTAAGCAATGCAGCCACAATAGATAAGTTTATTTCAATACTAAATAATGAAAATATACCGATTGTTAATATTACATCATGAAATAATGCGATTATGGCACCTAAACTAAATTGCCACTCAAATCTTATCCATATATAAAAAAGCATTGCGCCTAACGAAGCGGCAATAGCTATCAATCCTTTGTTAAGAAGTTCAGCACTTACTTTAGGTCCAACACTCTCGACTCTTCTAAATTCAAATACTGAACCTATGATTTTTGTAAGATCTTTTTTTATGTTTTGTATTAAGTTTTTATCTTTTTCCTTTTTAACAAATTTTATTAAGAAATCATTGTCATTTCCAAAATTTTTAATTGCAACGTCGCCAAGATTCATATTATTAAATGCACTTCTCAATGTTGAAATATTAGTTTGATTATCATTTATTCTCAATTCAATAAGTGTGCCGCCCTTAAAATCTACACCATAATTTAAACCTTTAACTAATATTGAAAGGATAGATAAAACTACTAAAATGATAGATATAATATTAAATAATTTATAATATTTATTAAAATTAATATTTAAATTCATTATATTAATTGCTCTTTGTTTTTATTTTTAATTACATACAGAGACGTTAACAGTCTAGCTATAAAATAAACTGAAAATAAGGTTGTAAATATTCCAATTCCTAGAGTCACAGCGAAACCTTTAATGGGTCCAGAACCAAGAAAAAATAAAATAATAGCTGCAATTAGTGTTGTAATGTTTGCATCTAATACAGCATTTCTTGATTTATTGTAACCTGCATCAAAAGCTATGATTTGATTTTTTTCGTTTCTAACCTCTTCTTTAATTCTCTCAAAAATTAAAACATTTGCATCTACAGCCATACCAACAGTTAAAATAATTCCAGCTATACCAGGTAAAGTCAAAGTTGCTTCAAAAAGAGTTAGTATACCTACTAAAAAAAATAAATTTAATATCAATGCAGTGTTAGCTATAATTCCAAATATTCTATATTTGATCATCATAAATGAGATTACCAAAACAAAACCTATAATTAACGCTAGCAATCCTGATCTGATAGAGTCTTGACCTAAGCCTGGACCTACTGTTCTTTCTTCAATAATCTCTAATGGTGCAGGCAATGCTCCAGATCTTAATAATAAAGCCAGATCAGTAGCAGATTGAAATGTAAAATCGCCTGAAATTTGTCCTGAACCGGCAACTATAGCCTCTTGAATAACTGGTGCGCTAATCACTTTTCCATCAAGTACTATGGCTAATCTTTTGCCAACTCCTTTTGAAGTGGCTCTACCAAACCTTTTTGCACCCAGTCTGTCGAAATCAAAAGTTACTACAGTCTCATTAGTTTGATTATCCATACGAGGTTGAGCATCTACGAGATTTTCACCACTTACTATAATACGTTTACTTACTCTCGCGACTTCAGAACCATCTTCGAATTCAAGCTCTTCTGAACCAAAAGTTTCTTCACTAGCTTGAGTTACAAATCTAAAAGACAAATTTGCAGTCTTGCCTAGTAAATTTTTTATACGCATAGGATCATCTAAACCAGGTAATTCTACCAAAATTCTATCGTTACCTCTTTTTAAAATATTTGGCTCATTTGTTCCAACTTCATCAACTCTTCTTCTTACAATTTCGATTGCTTGATCTAATGAAGATGTTTTTAATCTAATTAGTCCATACTTTGAAAATAATATATTAAAATTTTCACTTTGATTAGTGACATCAAATTGAAATGATTTAAACTGATCAAAATATGGATTTACTGTTCCATCCTTATCATTGAGGAGTTCATTAACTTTTTCTATATCTTTCTTATTTATAGAAAAAATTATTTTTTTTTCATCAGTTACCTTAATATTGTAGATATTGATTTTTTGTTCTTTAAAAAATGTTTTAATTGAAATAGCCTTATTCTGTAGCTCTTTTATAACTACTGGATCATTATCAATTTTGAGTAAAAGATATGATCCACCTTGCAAATCTAAACCTAAATTGATTTTTTTATTTAAATATTCATCATCAAAAGTAGTAAAATTTGATATTGTAAAAAAAATCACCAAAATGGATAATAATGTAGTCGTTAAAATATTTAATTTAGAAAATTTGAGCACTTTATTTTTAAAACTTATTTTTTAACTTCTTGAGTAGTAATAAGTGCCTGAATGCCAGTTAATCTTACTACTTCAACTTTTACATTATCAGCGATTTCAACTTCTACTTTTTCATTGTCTATAATACGATCAACTTTACCGACAATACCACCAGATGTAATAATTTTGTCCCCTCTCTTTAAGTTTTCAACCATTAATTTATGGTCTTTTGCTTTTTTTTGTTGAGGACGTATTAAGAAAAAATAAAATATTACAAATATAAGTATTAAAGGTATAAATTGACCAATTCCAGAGTTAGACATAATTTTTATTACTATTTATACTAATTGATATTTGAAAACAACTTCTATTTGATTGAAATTTTATCCAAATTTTTCATATAAGGGATAAGAACTTTGGGGATTTTTATAGTACCGTCTTCTTGTTGATAGTTTTCCAATATTGCAATTAAAGTACGACCTACAGCCAATCCACTACCATTAAGAGTTCCAACAAATAAAGTTTGCTTTGTATCATTTTTGTATCTAGCTTTCATTCTTCGAGCTTGAAAAGATCCACAGGAAGAACAACTAGAAATTTCTCTATATTTATTTTCCGATGGTATCCATACTTCAATATCATAAGTTTTCTCAGCACTAAAACCCATATCCCCAGTACATAAAACAACTTTTCTATATGGTAATTCTAATGCATCTAAAATTCCAGTAGCACAATTTGTCATTCTTTCTAATTCATTTTTGCAATTTTCTATTTCAACAATACTTACTAGTTCTACTTTATAGAATTGATGTTGCCTTATCATTCCTTTTGTATCCTTGCCATAACTACCAGCTTCTTTTCTAAAACAAGGAGTTGATGCAACAAATCTTAATGGTAACTCATTTATATTTAAAATTTTATCCCTAACTATATTTGTTAATATAACTTCCGCTGTTGGGATTAAGAATTTTTTTTCAGCTTTATCATCTAGTTTAAGTTCAAATTGATCGTCAATAAATTTTGGTAATTGTCCAGTACCATACATGGTGCTTTCAGATGCAATTAAGGGTGGAGATATCTCAGTATAACCATTTTCATTCGTATGTTTATCTATCATAAAATTAGATAGGGCTCTTTCGAGTAAAGCTAAGTTATTTTTTAAAAATACAAATCTAGATCCTGATGTTTTTGTTGCTAAATCAAAGTCAATCATTTTTAAGTTATCGCCTAGTTCACTATGGGATTTTGGCTTAAATTTAAATTCTGGTATTTTACCTTTTTTTTCAATTTCTGAATTATGACTTTCATCTTTACCTTCAGGAACGTCATCTAATGGTAAATTAGGAATATTGGATAAAAAACTGTCCAATTCATTCTTGATCTTTAACTGTTCAGATGAAATTTGTTCGATTTCACTAGATAATTTTTTTGATTTTTCAAATAATGATTTATCACCTCCTTTTGAAATAATTTTTTTTTCTTGTTCTAATTTTTCTTTTTTTTGAATTAAATCACGATTTTTATTATCTAAAGATAATAATAAATTTTCATCAATTTTAAAATTTCGTTTAGAAATACCTTTTATAAAAACTTCTAAATTCGATTTAATATCTTTAATATTATGCATGCTCTTTTTCTTTAATTTTTTTTTCAATTAAACTTACTGAAAAAATTGATAATTCATATAAAATTAATAAAGGTACAGCTAAACCAATTTGTGTAATAGGATCTGGTGGAGTTAACAGTGCAGCTGCAGCAAATATAATAACTACTACATACTTTCTTCTTTGTTTAAGAAATTTAGCATCAATAAAACCTATTCTTGCTAGTAAACTCAAAACTACAGGTAGCTGAAAACTTATTCCAAAAGCAAAAATTAATTTCATTACTAATGATAAATACTCATTTACTTTTGCCTCAAGTTGAATTGGTAAATTTGTCGATAATCCCGCACTCTCAAAAGAAAGAAAAAATTTAATAGCTAGTGGCATTATTAAATAATAAACCAACATTCCCCCCAAGAGAAAAAGAATTGGTGTTAAAACTAGGTAGGGTATTATGGCAGATTTTTCATGCTCATATAATCCTGGTGCTATGAATTTCCAGATTTGAATTAATATAAATGGACATGTTAGAAAAAAAGCTGCAAAAAAAGAGACTTTTAAATAGGTTAAAAAAGTCTCTTGAAGAGCTGTAAATATTAATCTTCTTTCTATACCATCATTTTTGACTGCATTTGCATAAGGCTCTACTAAAAATCCGTATATATATTCAGAAAAAAAATAACTAATTGCAAATAATGAGAAAAGAAAAATTAAGCAATGTATTAATCTTTTTCTTAACTCGGTAAGATGGCTAATAAAACTTATTTTTTCATCATTTTGTTTCATTTTTTTCTAAACTTTTCTTTTCATCTTTTTCAACAGTGTAATCTTCTGTTTCAAGTGTGGTAATTTCATCTTGTATATTGCTAAAATATCTTTTTGCTGAACCAATCCAAGATCCAACTTTTTTTAACATTATAGGAAAATCTTTAGGACCAATAACAATGATAGCTATTGATACAATAACTAGAATTTCTAACCAGCCTATTTGTGGCATCAATTTTACTCTTTTTTATCTGAGTCTTGATTATTTTCAGAGATATTTTTAGTCTGGCTATCATCAGTAACGTCTGTAGCCATTCCTTTTTTGAAACTTTTAATACCTTTGGCAACGTCGCCCATCAAACTAGATATTTTACCTCGTCCAAAAAGTAAAACTACTAAAATAACTACAATTGCTATTTGCCAAAATCCTATGCTCATAAGTATTTTATATATCCTTTATGTTTAATTTGAAAGAGCAATTTTAGTCACTATCTTTCTCTTTTAAAGTGCTACCAAGCATTTCATCAATATTTGAATAAATATTTTCTTTCTTCTCATCTTGCTTCTCTTTATAAAACTTGCCAGTTCCAAAAACAGATGCATCTATAGAGCTTGAATCAATTAAACCTGCAGATCCAAGTTCATCAACTGTGGGTAAATCACTTAATTTTTGTAAGTTAAAATGACTCAAAAAGTCATCTGTTGTACCGTACTGTATTGGCTTGCCTGGAACATTTTTTCGACCTTGTGGCTTAACCCAATTAAGCTCCATTAATATTTCAAGTGTGTTGGTACCAAATGCTACTCCTCTGATTTCTTCAATTTCAGCTCTTGTGACAGGCTGGTGGTAAACAATAATTGACAGTGTTTCAACAGCTGCCTTTGATAATTTTTTTTCTACTGTTTTTTCTTGAGACATTAATTTAGAAAGATTTTGTGCTGTCCTAAATGACCATTTGTTAGAAATACAAACGAGGTTAATTCCTCTATTTGAGTAAGTATGCTTGAGTTTTTCTAAAATTTTTTTAACATTTACGTTTTTTTTAACTTTAGCTTCTATTGTATCTAAATCAAGTGGCTCGGCTGCTGCAAATAAAATTGCTTCTACTTCTCTTTCACCGTTTATGGAATTATTAGGAAAGTTAACTACGTTATTTTTGTTTTCTTTTTTCATTTATTCTCTCTTATATAGATATCGCTAAAAAGTTTATCTTGCTTAATTTTCAATTCCCCTTCTTTTACAAGTTCCAAAGAGCCAGCAAAAATTCCTGCTTTTCCTGTTCTATTTAATTTTTTGTTAATAAAATTAGCAGGAACTAGTTCATCAATATTCTTCCACTCGTTCAATTTACCTAAAAATTTTCTTATTTGGTTTATACCTTCTTCAGTCGTGAAAACTGGTAACTTTGGTATATTTATTCTTTGAAAGTCTTTTGTCATTATAATAGTTGCGTATGTTTTAAGTAATTCAAATAAAGAGAGAGAATATTTTGAACTATAAATAGATCGAATTTGTCCTTTTACACCTCTTAAGAAAACATCTTTACCCAATCTTTTTCTTTTTAACATTTGGTCAGAAAGCAATCTAATAAGTTCTAATTTTTTTAGTTGTAATTTTAATTTTTCAGCAACTTCAAGTGCTTTAAACTCTTCTTCATCACTTTCTGGTAAAAGTAATTTAGATTTTAAATAAGCTAGCCAAGTTGCCATTAACAAATATTCTGATGCAAGTTCTAAATTAAGATCTTTTGAATTTATAATAAAATCGTGGAATTGATCTGCTAACTTTGTAATCGATATATTCTCCAAATTAACTTTTTGAGACTTTGCTAAGTCTAATAGCACATCTAAGGACCCACTAAAGTCGGCAAGATTCACATTAAATTGTGATTTATCATTTTCTAACATCTAAATAACCAGCTTATAAAATTCTTTTGTTTTTTTCATCAAAAAATTATTTAATTTCGGTGAGTTTTTTGCAACTTCAATCATTTCAGACAATTTACCGTTGCAATGTAAAACTATATTACAACCTGCGTTAAATGATTTTATCGTACTATCTTTTATTGAGTACTTCAAAGCTTTCATTGAAATATCATCTGTAATTAAAACATTGTTAAATTTCATTTTATTTCTAATGAGCTTAATAACCTTCTTTGAATGGGTTGCTACATTATACGGGTCTATTGATTTGAATATAACATGAGCCGTCATAGCAAAGATTACCTTCTTTCTTTTGAATGGTAAGAAATCATTTTTTTCTAAATATTTGAGGCTATGACTTACATTTGGAGTTTTAAAATGGCTATCTGATCTTGTAAGTCCATGACCAGGTATGTGCTTGATAACACAAGATATTCCATTTCGTTGGTAATTTTTTATGAATATGTCCCCTATTTTACTAACAACCCTAGGATTTTCTGAAAAAGCTCTACTTTTTATAATTTTATTTGAAAATTTTCTTTTTAGGTCGAGAACAGGGGTGTTATTTAAATTTATTCCTAACATTTTTAATAAATAAGAAATTTGATCTACATATATTTTTACATATGTTTCAAAGTTTTTATTATCCTTTTTAAATAATTGTTCGTAATAAGATGATGTAAAAAGTTTAGTGTTTAGAATATTTCCTAACCTCGAAATAACCCCACCTTCTTGATCAATCGATATTGGATAATGCTCATCATGGAAAATTGACTGAATCTCTTTTGTTAGTAATCTAGTTTGATTAATATTTTTAATATTTCTTGAAAAAAGAATTATACCCCAGGGTTTGTATTTTTTTAAAAATGAAATTTCGTTTTGAGTTAATTTATAACCCTTAATGCCAACTATGAAGGATCTTCTTTGACTAATCATTATCTAAAAGTTCCCAAAATTTATATTTTTTTTTTGAAGCATTATTGTTATCTACATAAGTAATAATTTTATCAGTATCATTATTTAACACTGGCAAGTTTTTTGCATATTTAAGAATTTTATTTTGATGAGACTCTAATCCTCTAAAATATTTTTTTTTATAGTCATCAGAGATATAGTATTTAATTGAGAAAATAAAAAAAAATACTATAACGATTAGATAGATTAAATATTTTATTTCTTTAAACATTACATTTTATCAGGTGTACTAACACCAACTAAGTTCATTCCTGTTTTAATTGTGTTTGATACAGATTTTAACAAAACTAGCTTTTCATGTGAAATTTTTTTATCTTCACTAATAAATCTTTTGGTTTTATCTTCTTTTCCCATATTCCAATATGAATGAAATAATGATGAAAGCTCATAAAGATATGTTGGTACTCTATGGGGTTCTAGTTTTTTTGAAGAAATTTCAATGCATTTTGGCCATTCTGATATTTTTTTATAAATGCTAATATCTTCTGAACTAAAGTTAAAATTATATTTTTCTATTTTTATATCTTCATTAATATCTTTATTGATATGTCTAAATACTGAACAAATTCTAGCGTAACAATATTGTACATAATATAATGGATTATCTTTTGACTTTTCTTTGACTTTATCAAAATCAAAATCTATCTCAGCATCGCTACTTCTATTTAACATAATAAATCTTGTTGCATCTTTGCCAACCTCGCTAATTAGATCCTCGACCGTTATATAATCGCCTTTTCTTTTTGACATTTTAAATGGCTTGCCATCTTTAATTAATTTAACTAACTGACTTACTTTACAGATTAATTTATTTTTCTCACCTGATAGGGCCTCAACAGACGCGGTAATTCTTTTTATATAACCAGCATGATCTGCACCTAAAATATTAATATATGTGTCGTAATTTCTATTTAATTTATTTTCATGATAAGCAACATCACCTGCAAAGTAAGTCCAACTATTATCGGACTTTTGAAGTGCTCTATCTTTGTCATCACCAAAATCAGTTGATCTAAATAAAAGTTGTTCTCTTTCAACCCATTTGTCTTTATCTTCCCCTTCTGGAGCTTTAATTTTTCCATTATATACGAATTTATTTTTAATTAATTTATCAATAGTTTTTTGAACCTCATTATTATTTACAATTTCTCTTTCACTTTGAAATTTATCATGAACTATTCCTATGTTTTCTAGATTTGATTTAATTATTTTTATTGATTCATTGACTGATAAAATTGTTAATTTTTCTGATATTTCATCGAAACTATCAAAATTTAAATCTTTATTATCATTTATAATATTTTTGGCTATTTGGATAATGTACTCGCCAGGATATAAATCCTCTTGATCTTTAGGATAAGGCTTATTATCAATTTGCTCTTTAATACGCAAATAAACTGACTTAGTAAAATTGATTATTTGATTTCCATAATCATTTACATAATATTCTTTATGAACTTTGTGTTTATTAAATTTTAAAATATTAGCTAATACATCACCAGATACAGCACCTCTACAGTGACCTACGTGAAGGGGTCCAGTAGGATTGGCAGAAACAAATTCTAAGAAATAACTTTTTTTATTATTTGATGAGCTAGAACCATATTCATATTTCTCATTTATTACCTCTTGGATAAATTGGTTCCAAAAAATATTTTTAAAAGTGATGTTTATAAATCCAGGCTTTACAATATCGATTTTTTCAATACTTTGGTCTACCTTTGCTAATTCAGTTTCAATTTTTTTTGCAAGATCCATAGGGTTAGTTTTATTTATTTTAGATAGGATCATTGCAACATTTGTTGATATATGTGACTTAAACTGATTTGGTGGTATATCCACACCAATAGAGTCTAGATTTTCTGGAATTTCAATTTTTCCATTTTTATTAATATCTAAAACTAGGTCTTTAATTATTTTCTGGTAAGTTTGAAATATATTCATTTTATTTTTTTATATACACTTATTGCATATCTATCAGTCATACCTGATATAAAATCTGCAATAGCTCTTTGTTTATCAGATTTATTATTAAGATTGCTTATAAATAAACTAGGTTTTTTTTGAATTTTATTAAACAATTTTTTAATTATTTTCTTTCCTTGGTTATTTTTGGATAAAACTTTCTTATTATTGTACATAGTGATTCTTAAAAATGACCTTATTTCATTAATTATTATTTTATAATTTTTTGAAAAATCTACTAATACAGCATCGTGCTTATAGATTTTACTCTTAGATGTAATTTTATTTTTTTTAATATTAAGAATAGTATTGTCTATAATATCCCTGACCATCAAATTTATCGAGTCTCTTATTATTTGATTTAAAACTATTTGCAGATTATCTTTTTTTATCATTGACTTATACTTTTTGTGTATTTGTCTAAAAAAATCAATTTCCAATAATTCATTTAGATTGAAAATTTTTGCTTTAATACCATCTTGAATGTCATGATTATTATAAGCTATATCATCTGCTATAGCTGCAATTTGTGCCTCGATAGATGGGTATGTATTTAGATTTATTTTATTTTTAAGGTTATTAAGTCCAACTAATTTATCAAGTTTTAATTTATTTTTAATTGGACCATTGTGTTTTATTAGACCGTCTAAAGTTTCAACGGTTAAATTAAGACCTTTGAATTTTAAATATTTATTTTCCAAAAACATAACAATTCTTAAAGTTTGAATATTGTGATCGAATCCACCATATTTAATCATACATTCATTTAAAGCATCTTCGCCAGCATGTCCGAACGGTGTATGACCTAAATCATGAGCAAGACTTAGTGTCTCTGTTAGTTCCTCATTTAAATGTAGATATTTCGATATTGTCCTTGCAATTTGAGAAACCTCAATTGAATGTGTAATTCTTGTTCTAAAATGGTCTCCATCTGTATTAACAAAGACCTGTGTTTTGTGCTTTAATCGTCTAAATGCCTCACTATGAATTATTCTATCCCTATCTCTTTGGAATGGTGTTCTAAGTTTGTTGACAGGCTCAAACAATAAACGCCCATTACTTTTAAATTGGCCAAGTTTTATGAAATTTTTCATACTTTAAAATTAGAAAAAAAATATTATATTAGTAATAACAGTGATTATATATGAATAAAGAAATTAAATTTACAGATAAAGCTATAAAACAGATAAATAATCTTCTTGTAGAAAAAGCAAAAGGATCTTTTTTTAGAATCGCTATTAAAGGTGGTGGATGTTCAGGCTTTCAGTATGATTTCTCTTTTGACAACAAAGCAGAACAAGATGACATTGTATTTAATAATGTCTTGATAGACAAAAAATCAGCAGAACTTTTAAACGGGTCAGAAGTTGATTATGTGTCTGAATTAATCGGTGAATCATTTAAAATCACAAATCCACAAAGTAAATCTTCTTGTGGCTGTGGTGTTTCTTTCTCTCTTTAATGAAAATCAGCTCTTGGAATGTTAACTCTGTAAGAGCAAGAATTGAAAATATAAAAGATTATCTTAATAAGTTTTCACCAAATATTCTTTTAATGCAAGAGATCAAAACGGAAGAAAAAAATTTCCCTTTTAGTGAGTTTGAGGATTTAGGTTATCATAGTTATGTATTTGGTCAAAAAAGCTATAATGGAGTAGCTATTATTTCCAAAAAAAAATTAGAAAACGTAAGTACTGATATAATCAAGGATAAACTTAAACAGGCAAGAACAATATCTGCGGAGTTTGAATTTAAAAAAAGAAAAATATTGGTCATAAATATTTATACCCCAAATGGAAATCCAGTAGATACAGAAAAATATGATTATAAAAAAAAATGGTTAAATGATCTTACAAAGGTACTTAAAAAATTAGGTCAGAAAAACGAAAATATTATTCTATCGGGTGATTTTAATATCATTCCTGCAGCAGAAGATGTTTATAATGCAAAAAGTTTTGAAGATGATGCGTTATTTAGATTGGAAATAAGAAAAAAATATAGGGAAATATTAAACATGGGTTATGTTGATAGTTATAGACATAAATATCCAGATACTGAAGGTTACACATTTTGGGATTATATGAGAGGTGCATGGCAAAAAAATAATGGGATGCGCATAGACCATTTTCTATTATCAAATTCACTTATAAATATTTTAAAAAATGTAAGTATTAATAAGACACCACGTGGAAAAGAAAAACCGTCAGATCACACGCCTATTGAGATAGAATTAGCTTAAAGATTTAATTTTTTTTACTAAGTCCTCATTTATATTTCTAGGACCTTTATCTAATCTATTTTTATGACGTCTTTCACCTGGTAATCTTACTCCCTCTAAACCTTTCATCTTTTCAAAAAAGTTATTTGAATGATCTTTCCAATTTTTCTCAGATATTTTGTCAGGTGACATTGCTAATATAAATTCACCGCCACTAGGTGGGCCACCATCGTTGTTATCTTTTGCAGCTGTTTCATAACTAAAGTTATCACCTACTAAAGCTCCAGCTAGTAACTCTACCATCATAGCGATACCTGATCCTTTGTAACCACCGAAAGGTAAAAGAACTCCTCCATCAGCAATCTCAGCCGGATCTGTAGTTTCTTTTCCCTGTTTACTCAATCCTGTACCTAACGGAACTTTATGACCTTCTCTTTTAGCAACTTGCACTTCTCCCATTGCCATTGATGCAGTTGCCATATCATAAACAACTGGTGTCATCCCAGGTCTTGGCCAAGCAAATGAAATTGGGTTCGTACCAAATAAAGGTTTTTTTGCTCCTGCGGGAGCTACAGCAGGTTTATACGATGTACATGCAAAAGCGACCAAACCTTGTTCAGCAATCATTTCTGTTTCAGGCCACATGGCTGCCATGTGATGCGAATTAGTTATGGCAAGTACAGCTACTCCATTTTCTTTTGCTGCAGCAATTAGATCTGGAATACTTTTATTTAGTACCATAGGAGCTAAACAATTTTTACCATCAACTTTTATCACGCTTGATGATATTTTTTTGATTTCAGGTCTACCCTTCCCATTAATCTTTCCACTTTTTAAACCTGATACATAAGCAGGAAGTCTAAACAATCCATGAGACATTGATCCATCTCTTTCCGCATTTGTAATTAAAGTACTTAGAATTTTTGCGTTTTCATCATCACAACCATTGGCTTTAAGTGTGTTAAAGGCAAGATCGTATATTTGGTCTAATGAAAGTGGAACTGTGGACATTTATTTATATTTGTACCACTATTTATATTCTTTGCTAGATTATTATTTAATAAAATCTTTAAAAACTAAATATAAGAAACAAAAGGAGTAAAATGTTTTTAAAAAAATACTTAAAATGGATCAGTACATTCCTTGTATTAACCGGAATATTACTTACAAACTTAAACATCTACCCCATTAATATTTACTTTCATGGATTAGGGGTTGTTGGATGGACTGTCGCTGGATTTATCAGCAAAGATAAGGCTATTCTTACAAACTTTGGACTACAAATACCATTGTTCTTAATAGGAATTTATAAGATTATTATATAGTGGAAAATATATTGTTTGTTTGTACAGGAAACTCTGCAAGAAGTATCATTGCTGAATCTATAGTTAATAATAAATATAACGATAAATTTAAAGCTTACAGTGCTGGTAGTAACCCTTCTGGCGAAATTAATAAAGATATAAAACGTTATTTAAACAATAAAGGATTTAATCTTCAAGACTACTCGTCTAAAAATTTTAGTATGTTTATTGATGGAGAAATAAAAATTGATCATGTTATTACTGTATGTAATAATGCTAACAATGAGCTGTGCCCTATTTGGCCTAAGAAAAATCAAATCATTCATTGGAATATTGAAGACCCAGTAACAAAACTTAATAACATAAATGAGGATGAAAAATTTCAGACAATTACTGATACTTTTAATAATATTGATAAAAGAATTAAAAATTGGATTCTAAATGAAAAATAATAACAGAATATTTCTAGGTGAATTTATTGGAAGTAGCTTTTTAGTAATGGTTATTGTTGGGTCTGGAATAATGGCTGAAAATCTAACAAATGATAATGCTTTGAGATTAACAGCTAATACACTCGCAACTGGTGCTGGCCTATTCGTCTTAATAACTGCTTTTGCAAATATTTCAGGTGCACATTTTAATCCTTTTGTGAGTTTATCAATGTTTTTAAGAAAAAAAATCAATGGAAAACTTCTGATCATTTATATTCCTGCCCAAATACTTGGTTGTTTGGTTGGTGTTATGTTGGCTAATGTTTTTTTTGAACACGATATTCTTGAGTTATCGACAAAAAATAGAGATGGCTTACATATTTTCTTATCTGAAATAATTGCTACTTTTGGTTTAATTTTTATTATTTTTGCTACTCAAAAAGATGGCAAAATAATAATAGCTGCTAGTGTTGCAACATATATTATGGCTGGTTATTGGTTCACATCATCAACATCTTTTGCAAATCCAGCTGTTTCAATAGCTAGAACTTTTACTGATTCTTTTACGGGAATTAATTATTTGAATACGCCTACATATATTTTAGCTGAATTTTTAGGGGCTCTAATAGCTGTATATTTTATTAAAAAATTAATTAAATAAATACAACTTTTTTTAGAATAAAAAAATATTTTAAAGTAGACATCAGTACTTAATAGTTTATTAGTTGTCGAATCCTCACCTAGATTCTGATATTAATTTATTCTTTAATAGTATTTTTTTTATTATCACATTACATAGATCTTAAGTCATGAATCGATAGGAACCGAAAACAATAATATAAAGGAGAAAAAAATGAATATGACTTTAATTTACACGGTTATAGGCTTTGCCCTTGCCGGTTATAGCGTAATCGCTAACGACTCAATTCAAACACTAGGTACATTTATTGCCTCAAAAAAGAAGTGGTTTAAATGGTATACACTTGCAGGATCTGCATCAGCTGTAATGATTATTGCGTTAGCATGGGGATGGTATTCGTATGATGGTGATATATCTTATGGAAGATTAACTAGAATACCTTATCAAGAAATTCAATGGTATCACGCAGTAGCGCCTGCAATACTATTATTATTAACTAGAATTGGAATACCAGTTTCAACTACCTTTTTAGTTCTTTCAGCATTTGCCTCAACGGTTGTGCTTGAAAAAATGCTTATGAAAAGCGTTGTTGGTTATGGTTTAGCTGCAATGGTTGCTTACATCGCCTGGATAGGTGTTTCTAAATTCATTAATGAAAAATTTGATGAAGTAGACGAAAAATGGGTAGGCTTCTGGAGAAATGCTGTTTGGATCTCTTCAGGTTGGTTATGGTGGGTTTGGTTATCTCACGACGTGGCTAATATTGCAGTATATCTTCCTAGACAATTAGACTTAACATTACTCTTAATTGTAATGGGTTACTTTACAGCTCTATTATTTTATATTTTCTACATTCAAGGTGGACCAATTCAAAAAGTCGTTCTTGAAAAAACAGGAACAAGATACGCAAGATCAGCAACAATTATTAATGTAATTTATGCTGGTGTCTTATTCTACTTTAAAGAACTAAACGATTTACCTATGTCTACAACATGGGTTTTTGTTGGTTTATTATGTGGAAGAGAACTTGCTATAGCTAGCATGAACAAAGAATATAAGTTAGGTTACGTCTTTCCATTAATTGGAAAAGATTTCCTAAAAATGGTATTCGGCTTAACTGTTTCAGTAGGTATAGTGCTTGCAATACACTATGTAATAATACCAAACAATTGGTTTTAAATATATTTTTGTGATCGTATTAATTATTTAATACGGCCATATATTTCTTGATACCTAGCTATATCAATTTCTTTTTTTTTAAAAGAAAAAATAACAAAATAGCTATTATGATTAACAAAACAAATGTTAATAGTTCCATATAAAATTATCTCATTTAAATGTTACAGATTTGTTAAAACCTTTTAAGAACTTACTTTTCCTAAATAGTTTACTAGTATCACACCTATAATTATTAGAATTATACCTATTGTTCCATAAATATTGGGCAATTGATTATATTTTAAAATTCCAAAAATGGTTACAGCAGTAATGGTTAATCCTCCGTAAGTTGCGTATGTAAATCCAACGGGTATAGTATTCATAGCTTTAGACAGACAGAATAAACAAAGTAGAATTGAAATAGCACAAAAAATTGTAGGCAACATGGTAGTAAAACCATTAGTAGTTTTTAAGAATCCATTTGCAGCAATTCCCAGCACAACAGCTAAAATTAAATAAATATAACCAGATGAAATACTCATACTATTTTATTCTACCATAAATATCTTGGTATCTCACAATATCGGTTTCCTTTAATATTGAACCAAGTTGCGCTTCAATAATTTTAACAGGCTTTTTAAAAGGATTTTCAATTCTATGAATAGCACCTAGTGGAATGAATGTAGCTTCATTTACTTTTTTATAAAATACCTTTTTATTTAATGTTATTTTAGGTTTGCCTTGAGTAACTAGCCAGTGTTCTGATCTATGAAAATGCTTTTGGAGACTTAAGATACCCTTAGATTTAACATACAATTCCTTTATTAAAAAATTTTTACCATTATATAAATTTGTATAGCTACCCCATGGTCTATAAAAAACATTTTTCTTTTTAAAATATTTAGATTTTTTTTTTCCATACATTTTACAGATTTCTTTCCAGCTTCCTAAATCAGACCATGGAATATCCAATTTAATCGCATTTATATTTTTTGTTTTTTCTAAAATTGCATAATCAAAAGATTTTTCAATTGACTTAATGAATGAAGATTTATTTAGATAATATATGTTATTTCGATATTTTGACTTATGAACTGATGCTAAACAATTTTTGTAAGTTTTTGGTTGAAATTTTTTAAAATTATTAATGATTGAGTCTTTTCTTAAAAAGAACATTCCAGAATTCCAGTATCCCTTTTTTTTAATAACTTGCTTTGCTTTTGCAGGCTTTGGTTTTTCAATAAATCTTGTGACTTTATTAGTATTTTTTTTATCTTTTTTGGTTAAAAAATATCCGTATTCACTAGATGGGTTAGTTGGTTTAATGCCAAAAATAAATACATTTTTATTATCAAGATTGGATTTATTTTTTTTTATTTCTCTATTTAATTTACTTGGATTTTCAATTAAGTGATCTGCAGTAAAATACATCAAAGGCTGATTGTTTGGGATGTCTTTTATTAGTGCCGAAGTTAATATAGCTGGGGCTGTATTTTTTTTTGCCGGTTCTAAAACAATCTTAAATTTTTTTATTTTACTTTTTTTTAAAGCCTTTTTAACTTCTTTAATATACTTAGCATTTGTGCTGATGATGGGATAATCGTAGATATTATTTTTAATTCTCTCAAAGGTTTTGTTAATTAGTGTCCAACCGCCAAAATCAATAAATTGTTTTGCTTGATGTTTTGATACTTTGGGCCAGAGCCTAGTACCAGCTCCACCACATAAAATAACAGGTCTTATTTTCATTAAATATCTGCGTATGTCCTGACTTCTTCTTTTGCACCTGGATGCGTAGGCGCTCCAAGGTATGCTGGTCCAACAGTTTGCGCGTACTTCCAAAGTGTCCCGTTACCAAAATTAATCTTCTTTGGTTTCCATTTTTTTCGTCTTTTTGCTAATTCTTTTTTAGACAAACGGACATTTATTGTTCCTTTCTTAGCATCTAGATCAATAATATCTCCATTTCTTAATAGAGCTATTGGTCCTCCAACTGATGCTTCTGGCCCAACATGTCCAATGCAAAATCCTCTTGTCGCTCCTGAAAATCTTCCATCTGTAATTAGTGCAACTTTTTCACCCTTCCCTTGTCCATATATTGCTCCTGTGGTTTGAAGCATTTCTCTCATACCTGGACCACCTTTAGGACCTTCGTATCTAATTATAATGATATCACCATCTTTATACTTTTTATTTTTAACAGCTTTGTAAGCAGCTTCTTCTGTATCAAAACATCTAGCCTTACCAGTAAATTGTAATCTTTTTAAACCAGCTACTTTAACAATAGCTCCATCAGGTGCTAAATTTCCTTTTAATCCAACTACACCTCCATCTGGAGATAATGGTTGATTATATGTCCTCATAACTTTTTGATTTTTGTTAAACTTAACATTTTTTAAATTTTGTCTCATAGTTTTACCTGTAACAGTCATGCAATCACCATGGATGTATCCACCATCTAAAAGTGTTTTCAATAACATTGGAACACCACCTGCTTTCCACATATCTTTAGCTACATACTTTCCACCTGGTTTAAGATCAGCTAGATAAGGTGTTTTTTTAAATATTCTTGCAACATCCATTAAATCAAATTTAATTCCAGCCTCATTTGCAAGTGCTGGTAAATGTAATGCAGCATTAGTAGATCCACCTGTTGCAGCAACAATAGTGGCTGCATTTTCTAAAGATTTCTTTGTAACAATATCTCTTGGTCTAATTTTTTTTTCTAATAAACTCATAACAGCTTTACCACTTTTCAAAGCATAAGAATCTCTTTGGGTATAGGGAGCTGGAGTACCAGCTGAATATGGTAATGCTAATCCAATTGCTTCAGATACGCAGGCCATAGTATTTGCAGTAAATTGACCACCACAAGCACCTGCACTTGGACAAGCTTTTAATTCTAATTTTCTTAAAGCATGAGCTGACATTTTGCCTGCAGAAAATTTACCAACACCTTCAAATACATCGACTACAGTTACGTCTTTACCATTAAATCTTCCTGGTAGAATGGATCCACCATAAATAAAAACACTTGGAACATTTAATCGAACCATAGCCATCATCAAACCTGGTAATGATTTATCGCAACCAGCTACACCGACTAGTGCATCATAACAATGTCCTCTGACTGTTAATTCAGTGGAATCTGCAATTACATCTCTTGAAATCAATGATGATTTCATACCTTCGTGACCCATTGCTATACCATCTGTAACAGTAATAGTGCAAAATTCTCTAGGTGTACCGCCTGCTTGATGGACACCTTTTTTAACAGATTGTGCTTGTCTCATAAGAGCAATATTACATGGGGCTGCTTCATTCCAAGTTGAAACAACACCGACAAAAGGTTTTGCAACATCTTTTTCTGTAAGGTCCATTGCATAGTAAAAAGATCTTTGTGGTGCTTTATCTGGACCTAATGAGGTATGTCTACTTGGTAATTTTTTTTTATTAAATTTTGGCATTATAAATTTTTTACAGTTGCTGATATTTTTTTTATATCATTTTCTAAATTAGTATAATTACTTTTTTCTTGTTCAACAATATGTTTTGGTGCACGTTTTACAAAGTCTTTATTATTTATTCTTGATGATATTTTGTCCATTTCAGCTTGATATTTTGATTGTTTGCTTAAAAGATTATTTTTAATCAAATTTAAATCAATTTTTTCATCAAAGTAAATCTTAAATACATTGCCTTTAATAACTAAAGAGGCAGATGGTTTCGCTTTATCTATTTCAAGGAAACTTGATATACGTCCCAATCTTTTAAGCACAAGGTCATTTTTATTAAAGAAAGTTTTATTTTTTTTGTCAACATTTGAGAAAGATATTTCAATAAATGAACCAGGACTTACACCCAGTTCATTTTTAAAAGACCTAATTTCTGTGATAAAATTAATGATTTTCTCAACATCATCAAAACTTTGTTTCTTGGCTTTATCTCCTATCCAATTGGAGTACATCAGATAATCTTTGCTATTATTATCCAATTTGTTGTTTAGCCAAATTTCTTCTGTTATAAATGGTATAAAGGGATGTAAAAGAACTAATATCTCTTTAAATACGAAACTTGCGATTTCTTTCGTTTCTTTAATGTCACCTTTTTTACCAGAATTAAAAATGGTTTTAGTTAGTTCTAAATACCAGTCACAATATGAGTGCCAAACAAATTGGTAAACATTTCGGGAAGCCTCATCAAATCTGTAATCTTTTATATTTTTCTCTATTAATTGCTTATTCCTTATTAATTCTGAATAAATCCATCTATTTATATTCAATGTTGCTTTTGGAGCTTTTTTTGTATTTTTAATGATACATTTATTATGCAATAAAAAATTATTTACATTCCAAAGTTTATTTAAAAAGTTTCTGTTACCTTTAACCCTATCTTCAGATAATTTAACATCTCTACCTGGCGAGGCCATTGATAATAAAGTGAAACGTAAAGCGTCTGCACTATATTTTTCTATGAGTTCTAATGGATCAATAACATTTCCTTTTGATTTAGACATTTTCTGACCTTTTTCATCTCGAACAAGTGCATGAACATAAATATTTTTAAATGGTTCTTTATTGAGAAATTCCGTTCCAAACATAATCATACGAGCAACCCAAAAAAAGATAATATCAAATCCAGTTACAAGAACTGATGTAGGATAAAATTTTTTTAAATATTCATTTTTTTTAGGCCAACCTAAAGTCGCAAAAGCCCAAAGGCCAGATGAAAACCAAGTATCAAGAACATCAGGATCTCTTTTAAGATCAATATTTTTTTTATATTTCTTTTTTGCAATTTTTTTCGCTTCGCTCTCATTTGAAGCGACTATAATTTTTTTATCAGGTGTGTACCACGCAGGTATTTGATGACCCCACCACAGTTGTCTTGAAATACACCATGGTTCAATATTGTTCATCCACTGAAAATAAGTCTTTGACCAATTTGCTGGGAAAAAACTAGTTTTTTTATTTTTAACTACTTTTTTTGCCTTTACTGATAATTTTTTTGCATCTGCAAACCATTGATCAGTTAAGTAAGGTTCAATAACTGAATTAGATCTATCACCGTATGGAACTTTATTTTTAATTTTTTCCTCTTTAATAAATAGATCACCTAAATCATTTAAAATTCTTTTTCTTGCCTCAAATCTATCTAGGCCTTGATAGACGCTAGGGGCATTATTATTTATTTTTCCGTCATTAGTAAAAATATTTATTATTTCTAATTTATTTCTTTTTCCAACATCATAGTCATTAAAATCATGAGCTGGGGTAATTTTAACAGCACCTGTGCCTTGTTCAGGATCAGCATATTCGTCAGCTATAATTTTAACTTTTCTTGTTGTGAGTGGTAAAATTACATTTTTCCCTAAATATTTTTTAAATCTTTTATCCTTAGGATGAACAGCAACAGCAGTATCCCCCAACATCGTTTCTGGTCTGGTTGTGGCTATAGTAATAAAGTCTTCAGTATCCTCTATTGGATATTTAATATAATACAATTTTGAATTTACTTCTCTTTGATCTACCTCTAAATCTGAAATTGCTGTTTTTAAAACTGTATCCCAATTAACAAGTTTTCTGGATTTATAAATTAATCCTTTGTTATACATCTCAACAAAAACTTTTATTACAGATTTTGAAAGATTTTCATCCATAGTAAAAGCATTTCTTGACCAGTCGCACGAACAACCTAATTTTTTTAGCTGATTAATTATTATGTCGCCATACTCATTCTTCCACTCCCATACTTTATTGATAAATTTCTCTCTTCCTAAATCCTGTTTATTAATATTTTCTTTCGCTAATTTCTTCTCAACTAAAGCCTGGGTAGCAATACCGGCATGATCAGTTCCTGGTTGCCATAGAGTTTCGTAATTATTCATTCGGTGAAATCTTGTAAGTAAATCTTGAATTGTATTATTTAAAGCATGTCCCATATGAAGACTTCCGGTAACATTTGGTGGTGGTATAACTATTGAAAATTGCTTTTTATTTTTCTTTGGTTTGAACAAATTTTTCTTTTCCCAATAAGCGTATATTTTGTTTTCTACCTGGGTATGAATATATTTATCTGAGCTCATAAGCTGATTTGTAGTTTATAATTTAATAAACGTAATTAACAATGATCAAATTAAGATTGAATTTGAGGGACTATTTACTATAAGCATAATATAAAACGAATAATGGTAACGTGGCGGAATGGTTACGCAGAGGATTGCAAATCCTTGTATCCCGGTTCGATTCCGGGCGTTACCTCCAAAAAAGTAGTTGTTTTACATTTAAAAAAAAGTAAATTCTGAACTTTACATTCCTCGGTAGCTCAGTTGGTAGAGCAGTTGACTGTTAATCAATTGGTCGCAGGTTCGAGTCCTGCCCGAGGAGCCACTAATTTTTTTTAAGCTTAAAAGCTACAAATGCATCTCCTTGTTCTACTAAGTCTGGATAAATTCTTGCTAAACTCATACCGCCAGTAGCTGGAATTATTACAAATTGTTCTCCATTAACTTCATAAACAGTAGGTGGCGCAGATCCTATATATGGTAACTTATAAGACCAAAGAACTTCCCCACTTTCAGAATCAAAAGCTCTAATCAATTTATCTAAAGTACCGCCTGCAAATACTAAATTACCTGCTGTTGCTGTTGCACCGCCAAAGTTTGCAGTGCCTGTATCTTTTAAACCTCTTTTTTTAAGTTCATCAAAATACCCTAAAGGAACTTGCCAAATTATTTTTCCACTGTTTAAATTTAGCGCTGTTAGACTTCCCCATGGTGGTTTAATTCCCGGGTATCCTTCGAGATCATCCAGTTTATTATTTTTTCCTATATTTAAAACATTTGTTTTAAATTCTAAATTTTTATTAATATCAAAAGAACTAAAAACTTTAAATTTCGTTGGTAAATCGTGTGATGTCACGTAAAGAATATTTTTATCTGGATCGATTGATGCACCAGGCCATTGTGCTCCTCCCCATAAATTATATGAAACTGTAAATTTATCTACTTCAAATGTTGGATAAAAACCATAATTGGAAGAATTTAATTGATTCATTACATGATTTTTATCTTCTAAAGATTTATTAGTAACATGTTCTAATTTAAATTCATTTCTAGAAAAAGGTTCCGGTAGTTGTAAAGATGGTTGATATTCACAAGTTCTTTGACCAGGTAATTTTGAGACTGGTGCTTTTTTCTTTATAAAATCAAATATCGGTTCACCAGTATTTCTGTCTAATATTAATGTATTGCCAGTTTTTGAGACTGCCACAACAACATCTATTCTCTTTCCGTACTTATTAATGGTTGTTAATATTGGAGGTCCTGCAATATCATTATTCCATAAATCATGACAAGTTTCCTGAAAAAACCATTTAATTTTTTTATTTCTTACATCAAATGCAATTACACTATCTGCATATAGATTTTTGCCTGGTCTTTGAATTCCAACAAAATAAGGAGCTGCATTACCAGTTGTAAGAAATAAAATACCATTTTGATTATCAGAAGATATACCTCCCCAGGGAGAACCCCCTTTAAAATCTCTAGAGTTCACTAAATCATTGTTTATTTTTCTAAGATAATATTTCCATTTAAGTTTACCTGTATAGACATCATAAACTTCTACAGAGGGTACGACTGATCCAATAACAATTTGTTCATCAATTATTGTGGGTGTAGTTGGTGAAGAACCTATTTTTATAATACCATTTTTTCCAAATTCATTTATTGGTTTACCTGTTTTAGCATTAAGGGTAATTAATTGATCATCGTTAGTAAAAATAAGTCTCAAAAAATCGTTTTTTTTATCTTGCCATAAAAGAAGACCTCTTTTTGCTGCCTGAAAACCTCTTTTAACTTTGTATTTCCAAATTTCCTTGCCCGATTTTGCGTCTAAGCAAACTATAAAATTTCCAGGTGTCGGAAAGTATACTAAACCATCTTTTACAACTGGATTTGCTTGTATACTCTTTTTGTTATCTTTAGAATTATAAATCCAGGCAACCTCCAAATTTTGCACATTAGATCTGTTTATTGTATCGAGGCTAGAAAAACGTATATTTGAATATCCGCCATGACTTCTAAACCAATTTGAGTAATTTTTTTCAATATCCTCAATTTTTGTTCCCTGTTTAAAATTATCTTTTTTACCAGGTATAATTTTTAAAAGTTGCAAATTATCTCTTTGAACTGAATCTTCTATTTGCCAAAATTCTTTATGACTATCAAGAAAGATGTATCCAAGTTTATATGGAATTTTTTCTATATGGGAATAAAACTTTTTTATTTTTTTGCTATTAAGATTTTGTTTACTAAAAGTTAAAGAACTTCTGTTAACATATGAAGTATCATAATAAGCTAAATCATAGACAATGGCTGCTAGTGCAAATAGTACAGTTATAAAGATAGTTAAAAGTATATATTTTAGAATTTTCATTAATTTAAATTATACAGATATGATTTAAATTAAATATTATTAACTAAATTAAAACTAGTTATCTAGTCTCAGCCTGTTTTAGATATTCCAGCGTGAGCTACTTGCAGATTTTTACCAAATTTTAACTTTTGATCTTGCGTTAATTCTGAATAAAGTTTTAAAAGAAAATTATAATTAACATTCATATGATTTTCTTTTATTTTTTCTGCATTTATCGCGTACTCTGAATAATCCTCAAAAAAGTAGTTAATTGGTACTTTAAGATAATTAGATAGCTGAAGTAATCTTATAGAACTTACCCCATTAGTACCCTTTTCATACTTTTGAATTTGTTGAAAAGTAACATTTATTGCTTTTGCTACTTTTGTCTGCGTTAAGCCTAGTGCTAATCTTCTTAGTTTAAGCTTGTTGCCCAAGTGTTTATTAAAATTTTCTTCCATTAAGACCCCTCTTAAAAGAATTATTGAACTCTATCCTGAGGGTTTATGCAAGCCCTAAAATATTTTTTTTTTAGCCTATTAATTGACTTGACAGTAGCTAAAAAACACTAAATTACATTTATAAATAAGGTAAACAAACTTAGACTGATTATAAAATTTGACTTAAAAATAGCTTGGTTCTGTCACTTTTTGGGTTAGCAAAAAACTCTTTGGTTTCAGATTTTTCTACTATCATTCCTTCATCCATAAAAATAACTTCATCAGCTACTTCTTTAGCAAAACCCATTTCATGAGTTACTACAATCATCGTCATTCCACCCTTTGCAAGATTTACCATAGCATCTAGCACCTCTTTTATCATCTCGGGATCCAATGCAGATGTTGGTTCATCGAATAACATTATTTTTGGCTGCATACACAATGCTCTAGCAATTGCACATCTTTGCTGTTGACCACCAGATAATTGTCCAGGAAATTTGTTTGCCTGATCTGAGATTTGAACTTGAGTTAGTTGTTTCATTGCAAGCTCTTCAGCTTCCTTTTTAGGCATTTTTTTAACCCAAATTGGTGCAAGAGTACAATTATCTAAAATAGATAAATGTGGAAAAAGATTAAACTGTTGAAATACCATTCCAACCTCTGCTCTTACCTGCTCTATATTTTTAGTGTTTTCTGATAACTCAGTACCATCAACAATTATTGAGCCTTTTTGGTGTTCTTCTAATCTATTAATACATCTTATTAATGTAGATTTACCTGATCCTGACGGTCCACACACTACAATTTTCTGTTTAGCACCAACATCAAGATTTATATCTTTTAAAACTTGAAAATCACCGAACCATTTATTTACATTTTCAATTTTTATTATTGGTTCAGACATTTATTATCTCTCTGTTTTATATTTGTTTTCAAGGTTATAACTATATTTACTCATTGCATAGCAAATTATCCAAAAAATTATTGCAGCAAATATATATCCCTCCATTGCAAAACCGAGCCATTTAGGATTTGTTTTAGCTAAAGCTAACATTCCTGCTATTTCAGCTAAACCAACTACAAAAATTAATGGTGTATCTTTTACTAATGCAAGAAATGTATTGCATATTCCTGGTATAACTAATTTTAATGCTTGGGGTAAAATTACAAAAATATGCATTTTCCAATATCCCATTCCTAAAGATTTTGCTGCATCGTATTGACCTCTAGGTAATGACTGTAGACCACCTCTAATGGCTTCCGCACAATACGCACCTTCGAATAAAGTTATTGCGATTATCACTCTTACTAATTTATCCATGAAAAAATCTTCTGGTAAAAACATTGGAAACATAACAGATGACATAAATAAAACTGTAATTAATGGTACACCTCTCCAAAATTCAATATAACCAACAGATATGTATCTAATCATCGGCAAATTAGATCTTCTTCCTAATGCTAAAATCATTCCTAAAGGAAAACAAAAAATCAAACAAAAGAAGGAAACAATAAATGTTAATGATAGTCCTCCCCATGCACCTGTTTCGACCCAAACTAAACCAAAAGCACCACCAGAAATTAAATAGTAAATTACTAAAAATGCAATGATTGGGTAAATTATTACATAGTAAAGAGCAAGATATTTTTTTAAACTGTCTTTTAAAAAAAATCCGAAAAATCCAAGACCGATTACAAGTATGAAAGCTGTATTTATTCTCCAATGCAGATCATTAGGGTACATACCATACATAAATCTTCTAAACCAAACTTTAACATAAGTCCAACAAGCCCCTGTTCCAGTGCATGCTTCTTTCGAGTCACCTGATATATTTGCATCAAATATCATCCAACTCAATGATGGTGGAGCTGCTTTAACAATTGCAAAAATAATTAATAGAGTTAGAAATGCGTTGAAATTATTTGTATTAATATTTTTATTAATTAAATCTATAGTTTTAATTCCACTGTACTCAATTCGTATTAAATGAAGTCCTGCAAAACCAATTATTAAAGGTAAAAATAAACCTAAGATATCAGGTAAAAAAATTGTTAAATTAATTTTGAAAAATGAGTAAAGAACAACATCTAAAATACTGATAGAAAATAAAAATATTCCCGCTAATAAATAGTAGTAATAGTTGCTGTTTTTTTTATCTATTAAAGTATTAATCATTATTTTTCTTTAATCTCTATCTTCTTATTGTACCAATTCATTAATGCAGCTATTGCAAGACTTATGGATAAATATGTTAACATTGTAATTGAAACAATTTCGATAGCTTTACCTGTTTGCATTAAAGCTGTACCTGCAAAAACAAGCACTAAATCTGGATAAGCAATTGCTGCTGCTAATGATGAATTTTTTGTTAAATTAAGATATTGATTAGTTGTAGGTGGAATTATTATTCTTAATGCTTGAGGCATAATTACCAACTTTAAAATTTGATTTGATGTTAAACCCACGGATGCGGCAGCCTCTTTTTGCCCTTTGCTTACGCCTTGTATACCTGCTCGCACGCATTCAGCTATGAAAGTTGACGTATATAGTGATAATGCCAAAACAAGAGCTATTAACTCTGGTGGTAGGCCTATACCACCTTCATAAGTATAAGATGTTAGTGACAGCTTTTTTAGTACTGGAATTTCAAAATCTAATGAAACACCACCAATTAAAAAAGATATTGCTGGTAAGACTATTAATAAACCAAGAGATATAAAGAAAAGTGGTATTTGTTTACCACTAGTTTCTCTAAGTTTTTTTGCGTAAGAGCTTATAAAAAATATACTAATTATAACTGCCAAAATTGAATATAAAAAAATATCAAAATTATTCCAAATAAATGAGGGTATATAGTAACCCTTGATAGTCATGTATGTAACACCGAACCATGGTGCTGCCTTTTCTGGTAGAGGTAATGCTCTTAAAGCTGCGTAATACCAAAAAAATATTTGTAATAGTAAAGGGATATTCCTAAAAAATTCTACATACCATGCAGCAGAATTTCTAATTAGAAAATTTGAAGATAGTCGAGAGACACCTATAATTACGCCTAAAATGGTGCAAAAAATGATACTAATAAATGATACCAAAAGTGTATTTAATAAACCTACTAAATAAGCTCTAGCATAAGAATGAGAGCCACTATATTCAATCAATGAAAATTGAACATCAAATGAAGACTCTTGGTTTAGAAAGCCAAAACCAAAATCAATACCCCTATTATCCATGTTAACTTGAGCATTAAATGTAAAAAATCCAAGTAAACCAATAACAAAAAGTAACGTTAGAATTTGTGGTATATATCTTTTAATCTTATTATTCATTAAAGGGTAAATATAAAAAAAAGGGCTAGAAAAATCTAGCCCTTTTTAAAGTTTTTAAATCAAAAATTATCTTGCTGGTGGTACGTATAAAATTCCACCTTTAGTCCAAAGTTGGTTTGGACCTCTGTCAGGTAAAATTCCAGTATCAGCTATGTTTCTCTTATAGCTTTCACCGTAGTTTCCTACTTGCTTAATAATTCTTAAATTCCAGTCATTATCTAGGCCAAACGCTGCGCCCATTTCACCCTCAGCACCAACAAGTCTTTTGATTTGTGGATTGTCTGAAGTTTTCATTGAGTCTGCATTTGATGAAGTGATTCCATACTCCTCAGCTTCGATCATAGTGTTCAAAGACCATCTTACAATGTCTTCCCAAACAGCATCACCTTGTCTTACAACTGGTCCTAAAGGTTCTTTAGAAATAGTTTCTGGTAATACAATGTGTTCATCTGGGTTTTTCATTTTAGTTCTTTGAGCTGCTAAACCTGATTTATCAGTTGTGTAAGTATCACATCTACCCGCATCATAAGCAGCAACAACTTCGTCAGCTTTTTCAAAAGCTACTGGCTCGTAAGAAATTCCTCTTGAATTAAAGAAATCTCTCATATTAAGCTCTGTTGTTGTACCAATGTTTGTACAAGCAGAAATACCATTTTTGAACTGACTAGTAGAAGTTATACCTGAGCTTTTTCTAACCATGAAACCTTGACCGTCGTAAAAGTTCACGCCTACGAAAGTAAGCCCGATATCTGCATCTCTAGAAAGTGTCCAAGTAGTATTTCTTGATAGGATATCTATTTCACCTGATGTTAAAGCTGTAAATCTTTCTTTAGCACTTAGTGGAGTAAACTTAACTTTGTTTGCATCACCTAGCACTGCTGCAGCTACTGCTCTACATACATCAACGTCGATACCAGTCCAATTTCCTGATGCATCAGCATTAGAAAATCCTGGAAGACCTTGTGAAACACCACATCTAACAAACCCTTTTTTTTGAGTGTTTTTAAGTGTTTTAGATTTCTTTGCAGCCATAGTTTCTGTTGTAAATACAAACAGAACAGCAACCATTGCAGCGAAAGAAGTCAATTTTCTTATAACGTTAAACATATTCTTCCTCTTTGTTTTTAGTTTATTTGTTAACAAATAATTCAAAATTACTTTTGAATTTTAATGAGTAAAGCACGATCTATAACACCCATCAATAATAAAATTATTGCTTTTTTGCATATTTTTTTAATAATTTTTATTAAAAAACTCAAATTGACTGGATTTATAATGAATTGTTAAACAATACAAAACTCAATTTTTTAAAATGTCTGAATTTTGTATATTTTAAAGAATTTTTCTTCGCTTTAACTCTTTTTATAAAATCATTGTTATCATACTTTTCAAGGGCTTCACATAAAGCACCTTCTTTATTAGACTCGAATAAATTTCCAGCATCACCATTTAAAAGAAATTCTTTTGGACCATTAGAGCAATTAGACGACAAAATTGATAAATTACACAATGCAGCTTCTATAATTACAAATCCCGGATCCTCCCATAAAGAAGATAAAATTAACAGAGAAGAATTTTTCATGTAAGAGTAAACATTACTAGTGTGGTTAATTAAAAAAATTCTATTATTTAATTTTCTTCTATCTATTAAATTTTGAAGATCTTTTTTTTCTTCACCATCTCCAACAATATACAAATCAAAATTTTTATTTTTTTTAAAAAATTCAGACATTTCATTTATTAAATATTTAAAGTTTTTTTGTTTGGTCATTCTACCAACAGATAAAAAAAAATCTCTATTATTTGGTTTTTCAATTTTAATATTTTTTAAATTAACAAATTTTTTTACATTAATTATTGCGTCTGGTAAAAATAAAATCTTTGATTCATTTAAAAAATTCTTTTTTTTAATATCATTTAATAATTCAATTGATGGACATGTAATTTTAAAAATTTTATTTGTTGTAATTTTCCAAAATAATTTTCTTACAATATTTAATTTAGGTAAACCAGATATTCTAAGAATTAGTTTTACCTTAGGATTAAAAAGATAGTTAATAAATAATGGAAGAGAAGTAATAAGATGTATTATTAAAAAATCTGGCTTATGTTTATATAATAATTTTATAAATGGAAAAAATGATAAAAGAAAAATTAAAATATAAGAAAATCTGCTTTGAAAGTATCCTTTTTTTGGCAAATAATTAATATAGCTAAAATTAAGTTTTATTAAACTTATATTGCTATTATCGATCTCATCTTTAAATTTGTCCCATTCACCACAAACATTAATTAAACCAACATCTAAATCAGCTTTACTATACTTTGATAATGCGGTTGCTGAGTTTAAAGTTGATTTAACCGTTCCTACATTTGACAAAAAAGGAGACCAATATAAAATTTTTTTTTTCATTTAGAATTTCTGGCGCGCCCTGAAGGATTCGAACCTCCGACCCACGGTTTAGAAAACCGTTGCTCTATCCAACTGAGCTAAGGGCGCAACGTTATATACTTATATAATCAAACTAATTTTTAAAAAAGAATTTTTTATATATAATGAGAAATGACAGTAATTCAACTCTTCCGATAATCATAAACAATATTAAAAAATATTTTGTAGTATAACCTAGTTTTTCAAAATCAAGACTATTTAATTCAGTCATATGGGAATTAACCGTGTTCATTAAAGTTAAAGTAGATAGTTTAAATGAATTTTCCAAATCTAGGCCTAGTATTGAAATAATACTTGATAAAAAAACTAAAGAAATAATAAATACTAGTATAGAAAGAAAATATTTATAAAAGTCAGAATTATCCATAATTTTATCTGAAAACCATAACTTATTTATAAAGACATTTTTTGGCTTAGCATTTGATATTATTTCATTAATAGAAAATTTAAATAGAGAAAAAATTTTTAGAAATCTCAAGCCTGAGCTTGTTGAAAAAAATGAGCCTCCAATAATTATTAAAATTAAAAAAACAAAAGATAAATAATCTGGACTATTTTTTAATGATACACCTATATTTGAAACACTGCTAGCAATAGATAAAAAAATTACTGAAAAATTAATATTTTTATCAACTAATACAAAAAAACTAAAAACTATAATTATTAAATATATAATTAAATAAATATCCTCTTGAATAAATTTAGATACTCTTTTTTTATAGTTTAATAAATTGTAAAAAAAAAATAGACTAAAAAAAGATACTAACATTAAAAAAGAAAAAACTATTATTTTAGTTTGTGTATTTAGAATTGATTCTAGATTATTAACTGGTAAAAAACCCCCAGAAGCAATCAAGGTCATTGATAAGTTAAATGATATAAACGATCTAAAATCAAATATGTTTAGAATTATAAATATTATTATAGTTAATAATGAGTAAAATATAAATATTTTGAGTGATTGTTTTAGAATTTCTGCAGAATTAAAGGCTAAATAATTTGTTAAAGTTTTTTTTAAGTTATCATCAAATATGTCGATCAATAAAATTATGGAGAATAAAAAATATAGTCCTCCTAGCCATTGTGATGACGATCGCCACAATATCAAGCTTTCATCAAGGTGTTTAATATTATCAAATACAGTAAAACCAGTTGATGTAAATCCAGACACAGCTTCAA
Source organism: uncultured Pelagibacteraceae bacterium (assembly GCA_902515985.1). Lineage (GTDB taxonomy): Bacteria > Pseudomonadota > Alphaproteobacteria > Pelagibacterales > Pelagibacteraceae > Pelagibacter. The sequence continues at coordinate 26,924 of CABXWY010000001.1, read as the reverse complement.
AATAAGCATTTAAAAATGTTATATTATAAATACTTAAATAATAAGGAAGAGCTATTAATATAGGTAAAGAAAAGTATCCTATAATTACTGATATTATTTTCGTATAAATACTTATCTTGGCTTCCTTTTTTTTTATAAAAAAGAAACTCAATATGGGAATGATTGATATTAAAAGAGTGTAAAAATAACTATCTACATTCAAATATAAATCAAAATAGTAAGAATAAAGAATGTTTAAAAAACATAAACAAGCTATCAAAATATTAAAGAATCTTAAATAATAAATGCTAAAATTAACCATTAAGTAGCGATGATACGAAACATATTCTCAACTAGTGCGATCTGATCATTTTTAACCAGTAAAACTACTTTATCATTTTTTTGAAAAGTATAATTTGAACGAGGTATTATAATATCTTCTCCTCTTAAGATAGCCCCAATTCTAATTTCATCTGGTATATTGGCGTTTTTTAACTCCTTATTTATTAATTCAGAGGTTTCTATTATATCTGCCTCTATTACTTCATATTCTCCATTTAAAATACTATACGCAGTTTCAATTGTACCTTTATGAACGTGCTTTAGTATACTAGATACTGTGCTCATCCTCGGATCAATTAAATCATCTATTTTTAAAGAAGATTGAAGCAGAGAATAATTTGATTTATTAGTTAATGCGATCGTCTTTTTATTTTTTGAAAATTTTTCAACAAGTACACTTACCATTAAGTTATCTTCATCGTCATTAGTCAAAGCTAAAACTGTTTCGATTTCATCTAAATTTGCTTCAGCTAAAACATCTTCGTCTAATGCGTCACCATTTATAATTATTGAATTATTCAATTCATTTGCAATAAACTCTGCTCTCTCTTTATTTTTCTCAATAATTTTTATCCGTGCTGAATCAAAAGTTTCTTCTATTCTTTTTGCTAAGTTAAATCCAATATTACCACCACCAATAATCAATATTTTGCTCGAAATTTTTTCATTATGCCCAAAAGCAATAAGCGTTTTTGCCATTTGTGAGGAATTAATAATCACATAAGCTTTATCATCTTTCTCTAAAACATTATTTTTTTTTAAAATTTTAAATTTTTCTTTTCTAATAACACCTAAAATATTAGCTTCTAAGTCAGGAAATTTTTTTGTTAGTTCGTTTAATTTTATATTTTTAATAGGACAGTCTTCATTAATTAGAATTTCGAGAAGTCTTATTTTATTTTCGGCAAATGGGATATTATCAAGAGCGCCAGGCGCTTCAAGTTTTCTCTGTAATGATTTTGCAATTTCAAGTTCAGGAGAGATTATAACATCAATCGGAAGATTTTCCTTATTATATAATTTTGTAAATTTTGGCTCTAAATAATTTTGAGATCTTATCCTTGCTATTTTTTTTGATATCTTGAATGTTGTATATGCAATTTGACAGATCAACATATTGATTTCGTCGTTTCTAGTTACTGCAATAATCATATCGGCATCACTTCCGTTAGCCTTCTCCAAAATAGATGGGTATGTAGCTTTTCCCACAATTGCATTTACGTCTAAGGAGTCTTTAATTTTTTGTATATCTTCACTAGATTGATCAACAACAGTAATTGAATGGTTCTGTTCGCTAAGTAACTTGGCTATTGTAAATCCAACTCTTCCTGCACCACAAATAATAATATTCATTAATTAAGATCTTTGATGTTAAGTCCTTTTAATTTTCTATGTAGCGCTGATCTTTCCATGCCAATAAATTTTGCCATTTTTGAAACATTCCCACCGAATTTTTTTAATTGTGAGGATAAATACTCTTTTTCAAAATTTTCTCTAGCCTCTTTTAATGGTCTTGAGAAAGATTTTTCATGAAATGCTTCTTCTAAATCATTAATTTTTAATGATTCTTTTATAATATTAAATATTTTTTCGGGACTTTCAGGTGAAAGAATAGCTATTCTCTCTATTAAGTTTCTGAGCTCTCTAACATTTCCAGGCCAGGCATAGTCAATTAGATTATGATTATTTGGATCAATTTCAAATTTTTTTAAATTATAATTTTCAGCAATTTTATTAGAAAAATATTTAATTAATAAAGGAATATCCTGAGCTCTTTTACTCAAAGGTTCTATATTTATTTGAAATACATTAAGCCTATGAAATAAATCTTCTCTAAAGTTACCTTGCAATATTTCATTATTAATATCTCTAGAGGTAGAACATATAATTCTAACATCAACTTTTATGTCATGATTTCCATTAATTCTTTTAAATTTTTGATCAGTTAAAACCCTTAAAATTTTCGATTGTGTTTCTAAAGGTATTTCAGATACCTCATCAATTAATAAGATTCCTGTAGACGATTTTTCTAAAGCACCATATGAAATAGAACCATCTTTTTTTTCTTCACCAAAAAGTTCTAGCTCATATTTTCTAACATCTAATAAAGCACCATTTAGAATTATAAATGGTTTGTTTTTTCTATTTGAATTTTTATGAATTTTCCTTGCGATTAGTTCTTTACCTGATCCTGTTGGACCGCATATAAAAACTCTAGATTCGGTTGTTGATACTTTTTCTATTTGTTCATTTATTTTGTTAATATTATTACTTGATCCAATTAAATCAAATGAATGAAACAGCTTTGTTTCAAGATATTTATTTTGCTTTAAAAGATTATAATTCTCTGATGCTCTTTTAACAAAATTCATTAATCTATCTTTATCAAAAGGTTTTTGTATAAACTCAAAAGCTCCGGACTTTAATGATTTTACTGCCATTTCTATATTAGCATGACCAGAAATAATTATAACAGGAATATCTTTATTTTTTTGTTTAATATGGTTTAAAAGTTCTATTCCATCATTATCGCCCTTATCTAGCTTAACATCAATTATAGCAACTTCAGGAAGTTTCTTATCAATTTCTTTTAATGCCTGGTTGTAATTAGCAGCTACTCGAGTTTTATAACCTGCATCTGAAATTAGGTCATTTAAAATATTTCTGATATCAGGATTATCATCAATAATTAATATTTCGGTAGACATTTTAATTTGGTAAATTTATTTTAATTTCAGCTCCAAGTTTGCTTTCAAAAAGTTTTAATGTACCATTATGATCATTAATAATTTTATTTACTATAGGGAGGCCTAAACCAGTGCCATCACGTTTTGTTGTAAAATAGGGTTTAAGTAAATCATTTATATTTTTAGTACTAAATCCAATGCCATTATCTTTAATGATAATTTGTATATAATCATCTTTTTTTAAAATTTCTATATCAATTTTCTTCAAAAAATCAGGGTTTTTTGTTAATTTTTCGTTCAAACTCTCTATAGAATTTTTAAATAGATTTGTAAAAATTCTATTAAATTGCTCAGAGTCACAATTAATATATAAAAATTCATCATCTGATTTAAAATTTATTTTTACTGTTCTATCAAATTCGTTCATCAAAAGTATATTTTCATTTATAATTTTAACAATATCGTGTTTTTTTAAAATTGGCTTCGGCATTCTTGCAAAGTCAGAAAACTCATTTATCAAATTTTCTATCTGTTTAATTTGTTTATTTATAATTTTTAAATTTTCATTAAAATTAGATTTATCATTTTCATTCATTAAAATTGAAAATTTAGAGTTAAATCTGTCTATAATAAGCTGTATTGGAGTCAAAGGGTTTTTAATTTCGTGAGCTAGTTTTCTTGCAACATTTTCCCAAGCTTCATGACGTTCTGCAAGTAATAGTTTATCTTGTTGAGTTTTTAATCGCTCTATCATTAGATTAAAATTTTTGTTTAAAGCCTCGATTTCTTTGTCAGTTTTAATTTCAGGAACCTTGGTGTTCAAATATCCTTTACCTATATTCATTGAAGCATTGATTAAATTATTAATTGATCTAAAAAATCGTGATGAAAATCTAATTGCTATCGAAACACTTAAAAAAAGCATTAAAGAAACAATAATTAGATAAATTAAAATAAATGAAATTTGAATTCCAGTCCTTTTATCTTCTACAGTATAGTAGAAATTGAGAGCTTCTTGTGACTCAGTTAAATATTTAGAAATATCTTCTTTAAGATATTTTATAATATACACGTAAGTATTTTTATAATTTGGTAACTTGAGTATAGCGGCAGATTTATTTTCTAAAGCATTTATTATTTTAAGAGGTCTTTCGTCCTTCATAACTAGTTCAAACGCTTCTTTTTCAGGAGGAACAAACTTATTTAAATCAGTCAGAGTTGACATTATAATTTTTTTTTTATTATTAATAATATGAATTTCGTCTACATTACGTAAAATTTTCTGATTTAGTAAAAATTTTTTAAAATCAATTGGATCGCTTTTATAAAAATTTCCACTTTTATTTATATCAAAAGAGATCATAACTATATCACTTTCAATTTTATTTCTTACATCTTGAACATAATTTTTGGCAAGTTCGTATGAATTATTTACGGCAGTAGTTATTTTTTTATCAAAGTATTTTTCTAATGCAAATGAAAATAGAAAAAGTGAGAATATAGAAATTAAAATTGATGGAATCAAAGTAAATAAGGCGAAGAAAGTTATATATTTTTTGTTTGACCTAGACCCCTCAACATCAATTTCACTTTTAATTGATTTTTTAATTTCTATAAAAACGTAAATAAAAAAGAAAATTAATAAAATAATATTACCTAATAATAGATATTGTAGGTTTGTATCATTCAACTCAATAAAGCTCTTATCTATAAACGTTAAAAAAGTGATAAAACCTACAAATAATGTGATAAGAAAGATGAATATAATTAATATATTTTTTTTGATAAATTCAACCATTGTGTAATAATTTCATTATCCTATATATATACCGACATGAATAACTGTTTTATAATACTAGCAGCAGGACAAAGCAAAAGGTTTAAATCTAATACTCCTAAACAATATATATCTTATAAAAACAAACCAATTTTAGAGCATTCTATAGATAGGATCTTAGAATCTAAGCTTTTTAAACATATTATTTTAGTAACAAACAATAAATCACATGTGAAAAATAAATATCTATCAAAAATCAAAATTTTAAAAGGGGGGAATGAAAGAAGCGATTCATCTTTAATAGCTTTAAAATTTGCTAAAAAATTAAAAAGTAAGAATGTCCTTATACATGATGCTGCAAGGCCAAATTTTACATTAAATCTTATTAAAAAAATTCTATCTAGTTTAAAAAAAAATAATGCTGTTGTACCTTATATTAACTCTAATGACTCAATTAAATATAATTACAAAAATTTTACTTATAACTTGGAAAGAAAAAAAGCGTATTTAACTCAAACGCCTCAAGGATTTAAAATTAAAAAATTAATAAAGTTTGCAATTGCAAATAAAGATAAAGTTCAAGATGAGGCCTCTCTATTTATAAAAAATAATAGTAAAATTAAGTTTATTAAAGGGGAAATAAATAATAATAAAATTACATATTTAAATGATATTAAGTGTATTTATAGCTCTTACGGTCTAGGCTTTGATGTTCATAGATTAGTACCAGGAAGAGATCTTTATTTAGGTGGAGTTAAAATAAAATCTAATTTAGGTACTCTAGGACATTCAGATGGAGATCCTTTATTGCATGCTATAACCGATGCAATTCTAGGCGCTTGCAGAAAGGGAGATATAGGTCAAAAATTTTCTGATAATAATAAAAAATTTAAAAATATAAGATCTACAATACTTTTAAGAAAAGTTATAAATGAAATTAAAGAAAAAAATTTTTTCGTTAATAACCTTGACATAAACATAATTACACAAACACCAAAAATTTCTACATATAAAAAAAAAATTATTAAATCTATTTCTGATATTTGCGAAATACCATTAAATAGAATAAATATAAAAGGAAAAACGACTGAAAAACTTGGATTAATAGGAAAAGAAAAAGCTATTGCGTGCGAAGTAATCACCTCAGTTTCAAACAATGATTGAAAAATTAATTTATTTATTTGTTTCTTTATTTGGTATCGGAAAATTTAGCAAAATACCTGGTAGTATAGCATCTTTAGTAACAACAATTTTTTTGTTTTTTTTATTTCATATATTGTATATTTCACCTGATATAGTTTTAATTGGTGTTATAATAGTATTTTTTGCCTCACTTTATTTAGTAAACATTTATATCAAAAATATTGATGATAAAGACCCAAAAGAAATAGTAATAGATGAATTTATTGGTCAATCAATTCCAATATGTCTTTACGAAATTGCGCACCAAGGCGTTAAAGAAATAAATAGTGTTTTAACTTTTTATTTTATAATGTTCATTTTATTTAGAATTTTTGACATCACAAAGCCCTACCCTGTGAGCTATTATGATAAAAATTTTAAAAATAGTTTTGGTGTAATTATGGATGATATTTGCGCTGGTTTATATGTAGTAGGTGTCCTTGTACTTTATATGGTTTTAAGCTCATGAAAAAACTTTCAGAAAAAATCGTAAGATTATTAAAAAAAAAAAAACTAAAAATTTCTTTTGCAGAGTCATGTACTGGGGGTTTGCTTTCAAGCTGCATAACTAAAGTAAGTGGTTCTTCTAAAATTTTTACTATGGGATTAGTCACTTATTCTAATCAAGCAAAGATCAATATTTTAAGAGTCCCGGAGAAAACAATAAAAAATCATGGAGCTGTAAGCTTCGAAACATGTGCATCTATGGTTAAAAACTTAAATAGAATAAGCAAAACTAATATTTCTGTATCTATAACGGGTGTTGCTGGACCTAACGGTGGGACAAAAGAAAAGCCTGTTGGTCTAGTCTATGTAGGTTTGATAAAAAATAATCAAATATTTATTAAAAAATACCTTTTTAAAAATAAAAAAAGAAATTCAATTCAAAAAGCTACTGTTAATAAGACTTTAAACTTGATTTTAAGTATTACCAAATAATTCTTCTGCTCTTTTTTGAAAAGCATCAGCAATTTTATTTAGCCCATATGTAAATGATTTTGTCATTAAAATATTTAAAAATTTATTTTTAAGTTCGAAATCTACATCAAACGAAACTTCGGTCATATTTCCTTTTTGAATAAAATTCCACTTATTTTCTAAATGTTTAAGTGGTCCATCAATATTAGTAACAAATATTGTGTCGTCTTTTTTATTGTATCTAACATCACTCTTATAAGTATCCTTAAAAATACCTTTTCCTATCGTCAAATCAGCAATAATCAAAATTACATCTCCTTTATCAGATTGTTCAAAAACTTTTGAATCAATACAATATGGAATGAAATTTGGATACTTTTCTATGTCTAAAACTAAATCAATTAGGTTTTTTTTTTCAATTTCAATTAATCTTTTGACGGATGCTTGTGGCATTTGCATTTAATCTTTGGTTTTTTAATTTTTTAAAATCTTCATCTGCATGATAAGAGGATCTAGTCAGAGGTGTAGAAGATACTAGTAAAAATCCTTTAGATTTGGCAATTTCACCAAGTTCTTTAAATTCGTCTGGATGATAATATTTTTCCAAAGGATGATGTTTAGGAGAAGGTTGAAGATATTGACCTATGGTTAAAAAATCAACTTTAGCAGAAATAAGATCGTCCATTACTTGTAAAACTTCGTCTTTTTTTTCACCTAAACCAATCATTATTCCAGATTTTGTAAAAATGTTTTTATTTATTTCTTTTATTTTTTTTAAAAGTTCTAAAGATGAAAAATATCTAGCTCCAGGTCTAACTTTTCTATAAAGGCTAGGAACTGTTTCGATGTTATGATTAAAAACATCTGGACATGCGTCTATAATTTTTTTATATGCATCTCCTTTTCTTAAGAAATCGGGAGTTAGGACTTCAACAGATGTACTAGGATTTAATTTTTTGGTAGCAACAATTACATCATAAAAATGTTTTGAACCTCCATCAGGTAAATCATCTCTATCCACAGAAGTAATTACTACGTGATTTAGGTTTAATTTTTTAACAGCATTAGATATTTTAAATGGCTCGAAAGAGTCCAAAGGTTGTGGTTTGCCAGTGCTAACATCACAAAATGCACACGCTCTTGTGCATGTATCTCCCATAATCATAAACGTTGCATGTTTTTTACTCCAACATTCAGTTATATTTGGGCAGTTTGCTTCCTGACAAACTGTTACTAATTTGCTTGTATTTATTAGACTCTTGGTTTTGAAAAACTCTTTACTATTAATAATTTTAGATTTAATCCACTCTGGTTTTCTTTTAATTGGATTAATTGGTTTATTTACTTTTTCTGGATGTCTAACCTTCATTATCAACGATTATATATGTTGTTTCACCTTTTTTACCAAGCATCAATTTGTCTCTAATAAGCATATCAATATAATCGTAATCAAGTTTTTCACTAAGAAGTGTATTTTTTAATTCAACATCTTTAATTTTTTTTTGGATTTCATTTTCTTCAATTTGTAAATTTTTTAAAATCTCTCTATTTTCAATATAAGAAAACAAACCCCTTTGACCACCAAATAAATTAATTAAGATATACAAAAAAAGTATAGTTAAAATAATTATTTTAAAATTTTCTTTTAATTTTAAAAATATACTCATAACGTATTCATTTTGGCTTTTGCTAATAAATCTTCTTCTATTCTTAATAGCTGATTATACTTAGAAACTCTTTCTGACCTAGATAGAGATCCTGTTTTTATTTGATTTGAATTAGTGCCAACAGCCAGGTCAGCAATAAAGGTATCTTCACTATCTCCTGATCTATGAGAAATAATTGTCTCATATCCTATATTTTTCGCAAATCTTATAACATCTAGTGTCTCGGATACTGTACCAATTTGGTTAAGTTTTATAAGTATTGAATTAGAGGACTCATTCAAAAAACCTTTTTTAAGTCTTTCTAAATTGGTAACATATAAATCATCTCCAACTATCTGTAATTTTTTTGAAGCTTTTTTAAATTTACTCCATGCCAACCAATCATTTTCAGCAAACGGATCCTCTATTGATTTGATTTTAAATTTTTTGATTAATTTAAGATATTTTTGAATTGTTTTATTTATGCTGATGTATTTGCTTGAATGAATTGAATATTTATTTTTTTTGTACAATTCATTGGCAGCCACATCCAAACAAATTGATATTTGTTTACCATTTTTAAAACCAGCCATTTCTATAGATTTTATAATAAGTTTTAATGCTTCCTCATTGCTTGATATCATTGGTGCAAATCCACCTTCATCACCAACTGAAATTGACATTCCTTTTTGGGAAATTATTTTTTTTAGACTCTGTATTACCAAAAAACACATTCTTACAGCCTCAGTAAAGCTTTTTGCACTGTCTGGGCGTATCATAAACTCTTGAATTCTTAATTTGTTATTTGCATGAGCACCGCCATTTATTATGTTCATCATTGGATAAGGTAGTTTAAAATTATTTTTTACTAAAAAATTTTTATATAGAGGAATTTTTTTAATTTTAGATGAAAGTTTTTTAACAGCCATAGATACTGCTAATATAGCATTTGCACCTATTTTTGTTTTATTTTTTGTGCCATCTAAATTAATTAAGATTGAGTCAATTAGTTCCTGATTATGAACATTTTTATATAATAATTTTTTTGATATTGTTGAATTTATAATTTTGATTGGAGTAAAAACACTTCTACCTAAATATTTTTTATTTTTTTTGTCTCTTTTCTCATGAGCTTCATATGTTCCTGTTGATGCGCCAGATGGGCAAATAGCTTTGCAACTTAATTGCTTGCTAAATACTTCCGCCTCGATTGTTGGGTTGCCTCTGCTATCAAATACTTGTCTGGCTTTAACTCTTGTGATTTTGCTCATTTACCTTTTATAAGTTTATCTATCTCACACAATTGGTTTAGTAATTGATCTAATTTATTGATAGGTAACATATTTGGTCCATCTGAGGGTGCGTTGTCAGGATCTTGATGAGTTTCTATAAAAACTCCTGCTACACCAACAGCAACAGCTGCTCTTGATAAATATTCTATAAATTCTCTTTGACCTCCACTACTGTCGCCCATTCCTCCAGGTTGTTGCACTGAATGTGTTGCATCAAAAATAACAGGATATCCTAACTTTGACATAATTGGCAATGCTCTCATATCTGATACTAAAGTATTATAACCAAAACTTGCACCTCTCTCTGTTACTAAAATATTATCATTTCCTGTTTCAGAAATTTTTTTTGTTACATTAGCCATATCCCAAGGAGCTAAAAATTGACCCTTTTTAACATTAATAATTTTATTTGTTTTTGCGGCTGAAATTAAAAGATCTGTTTGACGACAAAGAAATGCTGGAATTTGAATTATATCTACATGTTTAGATACTAATGAGCATTGTTCCTCACTATGCACATCTGTTAGTACTGGAATTTTTAAATCCTTTTTAATTTTATCAAACACAGGTAAAGATTTATCTAAACCAGCTCCTCTTTTACCAGCTAAGCTAGTCCGATTTGCTTTATCGAAAGAAGTTTTATAAATAAAACCAATACCAAATTTATCGGTGATTTCTTTAATTTTTCCAGCCATATCTATGGCATGCTGTTCTGTTTCTAACTGGCACGGACCTGAAATAAGAGTTAGTGAACTATTATTAGATATTTTGATACCGTTACAGTTGATAGTTTTGTTTTCCATTATTTTGATTTTGCAGCCTTAATAAAAGATGAGAATAAAGGATGAGGGTTTAAAGGTCTAGATTTAAATTCTGGATGAAATTGAACACCTATAAACCAAGGATGATTCTTTAGTTCAATTATCTCTGGCAAATCATTATTAGGAGACATGCCCGAAAAAATCATACCTTTGTCTTCAAACTTACTTTGTAAATGTCTATTCACTTCGTATCTGTGTCTATGTCGTTCGTTTATATTACTTGATTTATATATTTTTCTTACTAGAGAATTATGTCTTAATTTTGCTTTATAAAGACCTAACCTCATAGTGCCGCCTAATTCTTTATTTGTACCTTTAATTATTTTTCCATCTTTGTTCCATTCATTCATTAAACCAATTACTGGAAAACATTTTTTATCTAATTCTGTTGAGCCTGCTTTTTTAATATTTAGCTTGTTTCTCGCAAATTCGATTATTGCCATCTGCATCCCAAAACATATTCCAAAAAATGGAATTTTATTTACTCTAGCGTAATTAATTGCAGCTATTTTTCCTTCAGTGCCCCTTTTTCCAAAACCTCCAGGTATAAGTATTCCAGTTACATTTTTAAGTAGTTTTTTAACATGTTTCGATTTTAAATTATCTGATTCTAATCTTAATAAATTAACTTTTACCTTATTAGAAATACCTCCATGAATTAATGCTTCATCCAGAGACTTATAAGCATCTTTTAAATTAACATATTTTCCAATTATTGCGATATTTACCTCTTTTTTAGAATTTAAAACTGTATTGGTAATTTTTTTCCATGGTATCAAATTTGCACTTTTTTTTGGTTTAATATTAAAATATTTTAATACTTGCTTATTTAATTTTTCTTTATAAAAACTAATTGGCGCTTCATAAATAGTTCTTACATCCACAGTTTCGATAACATTATCGATTGATACATTGCAGAATAAGGATATTTTTTTTCTTTGATCTATTGGGATTGATTTTTGTGACCTACAAATAACTATATCCGGTTGTATACCTAAACTCCTAAGATCTTTAACAGAATGTTGGGTCGGTTTAGTTTTAATTTCATCAGATGATTTTAAAAATGGGACAAGAGTTAAATGTATAAATAAACTTCTATTTTTTCCTACATCATTTGAAAATTGTCTGATTGCTTCAACAAATGGCAAGCTTTCTATGTCACCTACAGTTCCTCCAATTTCACAAATTACAAAATCTTCATTTGTAATATCACCTTTTATAAATTCTTTAATTCTATCTGTCACATGGGGTATAACCTGAACCGTCTTGCCTAAATATTTTCCTTTTCTTTCCTTTCTAATGATATCACTATAAATTTTACCAGTAGTAATATTATCAGTCTTTTTAGCAGATATATTTGAGAACCTTTCGTAATGACCTAAGTCTAAATCAGTTTCAGCACCATCATCAGTAACAAAAACTTCACCATGCTGAAAAGGACTCATGGTACCAGGGTCTACATTTAAATAAGGATCCATTTTTCTTAATCGCACTTTATAGCCCTGAGATTTTAATAAATAAGCAAGAGATGCTGATGATAAACCTTTGCCTAAGGATGAAACCACGCCGCCAGTTACGAATATGTATCGCGCCATGGAATTATGTTATAGCGAATTTTTTGAAAAATGAAAATACTTAATTGTTATTTTCTGGTATCTTTGGAACTTCTCCTGAACTTTCCTCTATTTTATCAATTACAGAAGACTCTGTAGCTATATCCCCTCTTGAAATGATTGTTAGTGAAAGACTGCAAATAATGAATAATGTGGCTATAACAGCAGTTACTTTGGTTAGAAAATCACCTGCTGTTCTTGAGAACATATAACTTTCTTGGGAAACACCTATACCTAGTGCGCCACCTTCAGATTTCTGCAATAAAATTACTATTATTAGTATTACAGCAAGTACGACATTTACTAATAATAAAATATTTTCCATGCGATTTAAATAAACGTTTTTTTTATTATATCAATAAATTTTTTACTATTTTGGGATGATCCACCTACCAAAAATCCATCTAGATTTAGCACTTTTCTTAGTAGAGATATATTCTGTGGGCTTACTGAACCTCCATATAAGACTTTAGGATTTTTAAATTTCATTTTATTTCTTAAAAATATTTTTATAAAAGAAATAACACGATTTAAATCTTCACATTTTGGAACAAGGCCCGTGCCAATTGACCATACTGGTTCGTAAGCTATTAAGATATTTTCTTTTTTTTTAATCTTATGAAGCCCTTTATTGAGTTGATTAAGTAAGATTTTTTTTGTCATTTTTTTTCTTTTTTGTAAAATTGTTTCGCCGATGCAAAAAATTACCTTTAAATTATTTTTTAAAGCTGATGATATTTTTTTATTTATAATTTTATCATTTTCGCCTTTGGCTCTTTTTTCTGAATGCCCAAGAATAACATAATCACACTTTAAAGACTTTATCATTGAGGCATTAATAGACCCAGTTGGTGGTCCAAAAGAAGATAAGAAACTACAATTTTGTGCGCCTGTTTTAATATTTGAGTTCTTAAACTTTTGAACAAATGCGTGAAGAAGAGTAAAAGGTGGACAGTAGATAATTTTTAAATTCTTTGCCTTTTTATTTTTTTTTCTAAAATTTATAACTTTATTCAAGGAATTTAGGGATCTTAAATGACCATACATTTTCCAATTTGCAACAAAATATCTTAATTTATTTGTCATATTTAGTTATTTAATCTATAGGTTTGTCATTTATAGATCAATAATTTAAAAAAAAGACCATGTTAAATAGTATTAGAAATTTTTCAAAAACAGTTACAGCTAAAATTTTCTTGTTTATTGTTGCTATACCTTTTGTTTTTTGGGGTATGGGTGATGTATTTACTAGTGGTAATACCAATTCATTAGCAAAAATAAATAATGAAAATATTTCAACAGAGGACTTTATTGATCATATTAATAAATTAAATATTAATCAAAATTTAATCAAAGATAAAATTGATGAAAATATTCTCGAGGAGATACTTGGTAGATTAATATCCAACAAATTAATAGAACTTGAAATTAAAGGGGCAAACTTAGTGATATCAGACAAAATGCTTGCTGAAAAAATTAAAACAAATGTAAATTTCTTGGATGATAACCAAAAATTTTCTAGAACAGAATACGAAAAGTTTTTAATTTCTAACAATTTAAATGCAAATGAATATGAAAAAAATTTTAAAGAAAACGAATTTCAAGAAGAATTGTTCAATTATTTAGGTGGAGGAATTAAGTCGCCAAGTTTTCTGATTGATAAGATTTATATTGAAGATACTAAAAAAATTAATGTTGAGTTTATTAATCTAGAAGAAATTTATTTAAAGAAAGAGCAACTGACAACTGAAGATATTCAAAATTATATAAATGAAAATCAAGAAAAACTTAAAAGAGATTACATAGATTTTACGTATAGTAAGGTTACACCTCAGAATCTAATAGGACTAAACGAGTATAATAATGAGTTTTTTGATAAAATAGATGAAATAGAGTCAAAATTATTAAACAACACTAATTTCAATGACATTGTTAATTTTTATAACTTGAAAAGTATTTCTAGAAATAAAATTACTTTAAATTCTGAGAACACTGAATTAGACGCAAAAATTTATAATGCAAGGAATGATGAAAACTTTGGAATAATTGATGAGGGCGATTATTTCGTTATTTATAAAATTCAAAATATTGCTACTAAAGTACCAGGTTTAAATGATGTGGGTTTTGAAAATGAAATCAGAAATTTTCTTTTTAACAAAAATAAATTTGAATATAATAAAAAAATATTAAAACTGATAAATGAAGGTAAATTTCAAGAAAGTGATTTTAAAAAAATTGCCACAGAAAATACTAAAATTGAAAAACTCTTATTAGATTCTAGTAAAGATATAAAAAAATTTAGTTCTGATTCAATTGAACTTGTTTATTCTCTGCCTGAAAAAAGTTTTGCTTTAGTTGCAGATAGTGAAAAAAATATTTATTTATTAAGAATTATAGATCAAAGAATTAGTAATATTTCTAAGGATAGCGAATTAAAAAATATTTACCTTCTAGAGTCAAACAATGAAATCAAAAAAAAAATATTACAATCATATGATTCACACTTAAATTCAAAATATGATATTAAAATTAATGAAAAAACTTTAGAAAGAGTAAAAAATTATTTTAGATAATGTTAAATAGAAGCTTTAAACAATTTAAGTTTCAACATAAAAAAAAAATTAATCAAATTTTATATGTTGAAAAGAGAATAAAGGACGACAAAGAAATATTGAATTTAATTAATAATTTTTTATTAGAAAAAAATAGTTTTATTTTTGAGTCTGTTGAAAAAGGAACCATAAAAGGCCGGTATACGATCTTTGGAAAAAAGCCAGATAAAGTTTGGGAATTTAATGATAGTAAATCATTTAAAATTGAAAATGAAAAAAAAATTTCAATTAAAGGAAATCCTAAAGATATAATCGAAAATATTTTAGAAAATTTTAAATTCAAAACACCTAGTGGCCTCCCTGCTATATGTTCACTGATCTCAGGATACTTTTCTTATGATATAATTAGATACTTAGAAAAAATACCAAATAAATGTAATAATGATTTGATGATGCCAGATGTAAGACTGTTAAGGCCGACAGTTTTAATTATTCATGACAACTTAAAAAAGAAAATTTTTTATATAATTAATGTTTTTAAAGACGAAAAAATTAAAGATTATAATAAAAAATATAATGATATTAAAAATCTAATTAAATCAATGATGTATCAATCAAAAATTAAACCAACTATTTTTAATGAACAAAATATTAGAAAAAAAGTTAGTGTAAAATCCAATACAACAAAATTACAATTTATGAACATGGTTAAAAAAGCTAAAAAATATATTAAAATAGGTGACATATTTCAGGTGGTTTTAAGTCAAAGATTTGAAGCTAAGCTTTCAAAAAAACCTTTAGAAATTTATAAGAAATTAAGAATTACTAACCCATCACCATTTATGTTTTTTTTTAATTTTAAAGATTTTCAAATCATAGGAGCTAGTCCTGAAATTTTAGTTAGATTGCGAGATAATACTGTTACTGTAAGACCTATAGCAGGTACACGTCCTAGAGGTAAAAATAAAAAGCAAGATAATTTTTATGCAAAAGATCTTTTAAAGGATAAGAAAGAGCTAGCAGAACATTTAATGCTACTTGATTTAGGAAGAAACGATGTTGGAAAAGTTTCTAAAATCAACTCTATCAAGGTAACGGAAAAATTTTCAGTAGAAAAATATTCGCATGTTATGCATATTGTATCTAACGTCGAGGGTAAACATAATAAGAGTTTTTCTAAATTAAATTCACTTCTTGCAGGATTCCCAGCTGGTACTGTCTCGGGGGCTCCTAAAATTAGAGCTATGGAGATAATTGATAAATTAGAAAAATCAAAAAGAAAAGTTTACGCAGGTGGTATTGGTTATTTTTCTGCCAATGGGGATTTTGATACTTGTATAGCTCTAAGAACTGCTATTTCAAAAAAAAATAAATTTTATGTTCAAGCAGGTGCTGGAATTGTGGCCGATAGCAAGCCAAATAAAGAATATGAGGAAACAATCAATAAAGCTAAAGCTTTAATAAATGCTTTAATATAATGAAAATAATTTTAATAGATAACTATGATAGTTTTACCTTTAATCTCTTTCATTATTTATCTTCATTAAAAATAAAAGTTGATGTTATTAGAAATGACAAAATTACAGCAAAACAAATATTAAACAAAAAATATAATGCAGTTGTTATTTCACCGGGACCAGGTAATCCAAACCAAGCTGGTAATTGTCTTAAAATTGTTAAATCACTTTATAAAAAAATTCCTATTTTTGGGGTATGCTTGGGGCACCAAATAATAGGACAAGTTTTTGGATCTAGAATAATACAAGCAAAAAAATTAATGCATGGAAAAACAAGTGAAATACTATCAAATAAAATAGGAATTTTGAAAAATCTGCCCAAAAAATTTGAAGCTACAAGATATCATAGTTTGATTGTTGATAAAAAAACTTTATCCAAAGATTTAAAAATAACAGCCGAAACAAAAGATGGTCTTATAATGGGTATTATGCATAAAAAATACAACGTTCATGGTGTGCAATTTCATCCTGAAAGTATTAAAACCAAAATAGGAATTAAGATTTTAAAAAATTTTATAAATTTAAAAAAATAAATGAAAAATTACATTGAAAAAATAAAGAATAATCAAAATTTGTCTTTTGAAGAAAGTAAAGATGCGTTTGAGATATTAATGGATGGAAAAGCCGAAGAGCAAGAAATTTACGATTTTTTGACATTACTATCTGCAAAAGGTGAAGTTTCAGATGAAATTGCAGGTGGAGTATATGTCCTTAGGGGAAAATCTAAAAGAGTTAATGTAGAAAATTGTATTGATACTTGTGGTACAGGAGGAGATGGAATGAATACACTTAATATTTCTACTGCTTCGGCACTTTTGCTTTCAAGTTTAAATGTTAAAGTAGCAAAACACGGAAATAAAGCAGTTTCATCTAAATGTGGATCTGGAGACGTTTTAGAAGAATTAAAAATTAATATAAATTTTGAACCAAACGACGTTGAGAAACAAATAAATATAAATAATTTTGGATTTATGTTTGCGCCCAACTATCATAGTGCTATGAAATTTGTAGGTCCAACTAGAAAAAAAATTGGAAAAAGAACTATTTTTAATATGATTGGACCCTTAAGTAGTCCTGCTTTAGTAGATCGTCAAGTAGTCGGTGTTTTTGATAAAAAATTATTAAAAATATTTGCAAATGCATTATCAAATTTAAATTTAAAGTTCGCCTGGATCGTAAATAGTGAAGATGGTTTGGACGAAATTTCTCCATATAAGAAAACAAATATTGTTCAGTTAAAAGATGGAAAAATTTCTGAAATAATTATAGATCCATGTGAGTTAAATGTAGGTGCTGAAGACTTTAAAAATCTAGTTGGTCAGGATGCAAAATTTAATTCGGCTAAAATAATAGAAATATTCAAAGGTATTGATAACGATTTTTCTAAAGCAGTAAGTTTAAATGCTGCTGCTGGATTAATAGTATCTGGAAAATACGAAAACTTTAAATCAGCATATGATACGGCTAGAAATTTTATAAAATCTGGTTCTGCTTATAATCATTTAATTAAATTACAAAATGGCTGATAATATATTAGAAAAAATAATTAAAAAAAAAGCTGTTTATATCAACCAATTAAAAAAAACTGTTGATTTAAGTAATTTAAAAGATCTTATTAGTGCAAATAATTCATATTTGAATTTTAAAGAAAAAATTAGTACCAATATAAATGAGAATAAAATTTCAATAATTGCCGAAATAAAAAAAGCTAGTCCTTCGGCTGGTGTAATAATTAATGACTATAATCCAGTAGAAATAGCGAATATATATTATAAGAATAATTCTACATGCTTATCTGTTTTAACAGAGGAAGATTTTTTTTTAGGTAAAATCGATCATATACGTCAAATAAAAGAAAAAATTAGACTACCTATTCTTTGCAAAGATTTTTTTATTGACAAATTTCAAATACCGCTTGCTAAAAGCTATGGTGCTGATGCTATCTTAATTATTTTAGCTGGTGTGAAAGAAAACCTAGCAGATGAATTATATAACGAAGCTTTAAAATATGAAATGTCAATCATTGTTGAGGTTCATACTGTAGAAGAAGCTAAAAAAGCATTAAAATTTAAAGAGGCGTTGATAGGTATTAACAATAGAAATTTAAAGACACTTGAAACAAATATTACTACAACTTACGATATTCATAATGTTTTAATAAATCATAAGGGGCCACTTATTTCTGAAAGTGGTATTAAAAACAAAGAGGAACTTTTGGATTTGAAAAGAAATACTTCAATTAAAACTTTTTTAATTGGTGAATCACTTTTGAAGAACTTAGATAACAATTCTATTTTTTCAGTTCTTTAGTCAAATAAATCGCAATTTTTGTGACTTTTTAGCTATTGTTTAATTATAAGAACTTTTGTAGAACATCATTTGTACGATATTTGTTCTTATGCTCACAAAAAAACAAAAAAACTTATTACTTTTTATCAACAAGAAGTTGAGATCTTCTGGGATATCTCCATCCTATGAAGAAATGAAAGAATCTCTAAATTTAAAGTCTAAATCTGGAATACATAGATTAATTAGTGCTCTAGAGGAAAGAGGCTTCATAAAAAGACTTGCTCATAAAGCAAGAGCTTTAGAAGTTGTCAAATTGCCAGAAACTGCATCAGCAAACGATATTTATAACAGCTTTTCTCCTAGCGTAATAAAAGGAGGTTTGGATGAAACTGTGGATAACGAAAATGGGTCGGAAATACCAGTTTTAGGTAAAATTGCAGCAGGTACACCGGTTGAAGCTATTCAGAACGAAGTTGCTAGAATTCCTTTGCCTGAAAACATTGAAAAAAAAGGTGAGTATTTTGGATTAAAAGTTCAAGGTGACTCAATGGTTGAAGCGGGAATTAATGATGGAGATACTGTTGTAATCAAAAAAACAGATACAGCTGATAATGGAAAAATAGTAGTTGCTTTAATAGATGACCATGAAGCAATGCTTAAAAGAATAAGAAGAAAAGGTAAAACAGTGGCTCTCGAAAGTGCAAATAGGAACTACGAAACAAAAATATTTGGCCCAGATAGAGTAAAAGTTCAAGGTGTTCTTGTATCTTTATATAGAAGTTTCTAAATAAATAGTCTAAAAATTCAAAATGTCAAAAGTAGCAACTAGATTTGCTCCATCACCTACAGGACCATTGCATATTGGTGGGGTTAGAACAGCATTATTTAATTGGTTATATTCCAAACATCAAAACGGTAAATTCTATTTAAGGGTGGAAGATACAGATAAGGAAAGGTCTAAAGACGAATACAAAAATCAAATAATACAATCGCTTAAATGGATCGGTATAGATTATGATGGTGAAGAGTACATCCAATCAAATAAAATCCAAGATCATATAAAAGTTGCAAATGAACTACTTAAAAACGGTCATGCATATAAATGCTATTGTTCAAGTAAAGAAATAGAGGAGCAAAAAAAAAGAGCAAGACAAAAAAAGATACCTTATATTTATGATAGAAAATGGAGAGATAAAAATGAAACAGATGCTCCCAAAAATATTAAACCAGTCATAAGATTTAAAAGTAAGATTGACGGAACATCAGTATTGAAAGATTTGGTTCAAGGTGATGTTGAAATAGATAATAATACAATTGAAGATTTTGTTATCTTAAGAAATGATGGAACTCCTACATATAATTTATCAGCATCAGTGGATGATCACCAAATGAATATGACACATATTATCAGAGGTGATGATCATAAGATAAATACCTTCAAACAAATACAAATTTACCAAGCCATGAAATGGGAATTGCCATTATTTGCCCACATACCATTGATACATACAATAGAGGGAAAGAAACTATCAAAGCGAGATCAAGCTTCTACATTAGACGATTACTCTAAAATAGGTATTATGCCGGATGCTCTTAGAAATTATCTTTTAAGACTAGGATGGTCTTATAAAGATAAAGAAATATTTACTTTAGAGGAAAGTATAAAATTTTTTAATTTAGAAGGCATCGGTAAATCTCCTTCTAAACTTGATATGAGTAGAATTTTATCAATGAATGAACACTATATAAAGAATATTAATGAGAATGATTTATTCAATCAATTAACTGAATATTGCAAATTATATAAAAATGAAATTCAGTCTGATAAAAAAGATAAGATCAAAAAATCACTTACTTTCTTAAAAAATAAAGCAAAAACTTTGGAAGATATATTTAATAATGGTCAATATATTATAATAGATGAGGTCAATTTTAATAAGGATGATGTTAAATTAATTGATGATAAAGCAAGAAAAGTAATTTCAGATTTTAGTGCTCAATTCGAAAAAATAGATCTGCCTTCTCGAGAGATTTTAGAGCCAATATTAAATAAACTTATAAAATCTCACGATACAAATTTTAAGGGAGTTGGACAACCGTTAAGGATTGCTCTAACTGGTTCGAAGTTTGGACCAGGAATTTATGATATAATTTTATCCTTAGGAAAGGAAGAAGTTCAAAAAAGACTAAGTGCTAAGATAGCTTGAAACTACTGTTGAAGCCTCTGAAGATGAAGAAGTTTTAGATCTAATTTCATTTAAAGTATTATTTACATCAAGGACTTGTTTTTTCATAAGCTCGGGATTTTTCAAAAAGTATACCACAGATCTAAAAATTTCTTTTGAATTACATTCTTTTTGAATTAATTCCGGTATTATTTCTTTTTGGTTAATAATATTAATTATATTTGCAAATTTAGTCTTCACTAAAAACTTTACAATAAGAAAATTAATAAAATTCATTTTATAAATTATGATAGATGGAACTTTTGCATTACAGATTTCAAGAGAAACAGTTCCAGATTTTGCAACAGCAAATACTGAACCTGATAGTATTTTTGATTTTATATTTTCGTCTGATATCACTTCAACATTATTAAAGTTTGTTTTTTTAATCTCATCTTTTATAAGATCTTTATTTTGATCAGTTGCATGAAAAACAAAATTATATTCATTAAATTTTTCATTCATTAATTTAATAAAATCTAATAAAATTGGTAAAAGAATATTCGTTTCAGATGTTCGACTTCCAGAAAATACAGATATAATTTTTTTATTGACATCAATTAAATTTGATAAGTTTGTTTTAATATTTACTTTATTTTCAAGTAAAGGATGGCCAACAAAAGTATTCTTAATACTTTCTTTATCAAAGTATTTTTTTTCAAAATTAAATAGCAATAAAACATGATCTAAGAACTTTTTAAAATTCTTAACCCTTCCCTCTCTCCATACCCATACTTGAGGCGCAACATAGTGTATTGTTTTGATATTAGGATTTATACTTTTAACTTTTTCAGCCACTCGTAAGGTAAAATCTGGACTATCAACGCTAAATAAAATATCTGGATTAAATTCAATTATTTTTTTTACAGTTTCATTTATTTTATTTCTGATCTTAAATAAGTTCAAAATGACACTAGTAAAACCAATATAAGTTATTTCTTTAAGATCATATATTGATTTAACACCAAGTTTTTTTAAATGAAATCCTCCTACACTTAAATATTCTATTTCAGGATGATTTTGTTTGAGTTTAGTAACTACAGTTGATGCTAATTTATCTCCCGAAGGTTCGCCAGTTAGTACAAAAATTTTTTTCATTTTACTGAGATAAACATCTTATTTTTATTAGCAAAGCTGATACATTTATTTTTATCTAAAAACACGTGTTTTTTACCTTTTACAACAATGCCTTTTAATCCAGCTATCTTACTTTGTTGTAAAGTTTTTAATCCAATAGTTGGTAGATCAACTCTGAGGTCTTGTTTTTTTTTTGGAAACTTAACTAAAACACCATGATTTCGAAATTTTTTACTTTTACTTTTTTCGAGTAATTTTTTTGTACCACCCCTTCCTTCTATAGAGACCACTTTTTTATTTCTCACTACTACGCCTTGGCTATAATTATACTGTTTCAAATTATTTAATGTTTTGATGGCCTTTTTAATATCTAATTGGTCTTTATTATTGGGCTTAATCTTTGAATAGTTACCCTTTTTAAAAGTAAGCTCTGGATTAAATTTGAGAGAATTCTCAGTTTTTATCTTATTTTGAGTTAGAATTTTTATTATTTCTTTTAAAATTGCAGCATCTCCAAGCTTGGATGCTTTGATAATTCTTGGAATATAATAAATTCCTTTAAAGTCTAACTTTAACTTAGAAAAGTTTGGTTTTTTAACTTTCCCGGCAAATAAGACTTTTCTACAACTATTTTCTTTAAGAATATTAATTATTTTACCAAATTGACCTATCGAAACTGAAAAAGATTTACTATCTTTTTTAAATTTCTTGGATTTAGATAAATCTATTATCAGATACCTTATTTTTTTGTTCCTAATAGTCTTAAGTATTTTATTTGGAAAATCTGTATCACCAAAAATTAAACCTATCATCTTATGAAAATGGCGTACAAATAGACCTTTTTTTATCCTTAGTAATAAATTCAATTACCTCTTTGACTAATGGATTTTTGTGAAATGATCCATTTAATCTACTTATATTTTCGCTAATATTTTTATTAGCGAAAATCTCCTTATAGGCTTCACTTAAACCTAAAATATCCTTATTTTCAAATTTTGCTCTTCTCAAACCTATTAGATTTAATCCTTGCAATGAGTTTCTATTTCCTGTTGATAATCCAAAAGGAATAACATCGTGTAGGACGCCTGTCATTCCACCAATCATTGCCATTTTACCAATTCTTGTAAACTGTTGAACAGCAGAATTTCCACCTATAACTACGTTATCTTCAATAATAGCGTGACCTCCTAAAGGCACATTGTTTGCTATAATGACATTGTTACCAACCTGGCAATCATGAGCTATGTGAGACGAAATCATTAATAAACAATTATTTCCAATTACAGTTTTACCTCCACCGCCGATTGTTCCAGGATTTATGGTTACATATTCTCTTATTTTATTATTATCTCCGATAACTAAACTTGTTTCTTCACCATTATATTTTAAGTCTTGCGGGTCATTTATTGAAACAAATGGATAAATCTTATTCCCTTTTCCAATCTTAGTATTTCCAGTAATGCTTACATGTGATTGAATTTCTGTATTTTCTCCAATTTCTACATTTGGACCTACGATAGAATATGGTCCAACTTTAACACTTGAATGAACTTTTGCATCTTTGTTAATTATGGCTGTTTTATCAATCATTTATTTTCTTTTATAAAATTTTTTAAATCTTTTGCTGGATAACCCATTACTTTAGAATTATCAGGAATATTCCTTATAATACCGCTACCACCACCTATTTGTACATTGTTGCCAATTTTAAGATGACCCGAAATACCTGCCTGACCTCCAATCATAACATTATTTCCTAAAGTAGAACTTCCAGCAAAACCTACTTGTCCTGCAATAATACAATTCTCACCTATTTTCACATTGTGAGCTATATGTATTTGATTATCTAAATATGTATTTTTTCCTATAATTGTGTTCGAAAGAGAACCTCTATCAATTGTAGATCCACAACCAATTTCTACATTATCTTCAATTATTACAATACCTATTTGAGGATACCTAATATTGGAGTCTTTATTTGGAAAAAAACCAAATCCTTTTTTTCCAATCACACAACCATCTAAAATATGAACGTTGTTTTTAATTAATGAATTTCTAATAATTACATTTGATCCTATAGAACAATTGTCACCTATGTCTACATTTTTTTCTATGATTGAATTATGACCGATTGAAAAATTAGTACCAATTTTTACATTTTCACCGATAAGAATATTTTTTCCAAATTTAACTTTATCTTTAAACTCTGTCTCATCTATGTCTTTTACAGTGTTATCATAATCATCAGTTATAGAGTCTGGATAAAAAATTTTTGTTATTTGGGCAGTATGTAATAAAACTGTGTTTGAAATAATAGCCTTACAACTGTTTGGTAAAAATGACTCAAAATTTTTAGATGTTAGACAATATGATGCTTTAGTTTTTTTTACCAAATCAGCATATTTTTTTGAATGAAAAAAAGTTATTTCACTTTTTTGAGACGAATTAAGATCTTTAATATCAGTAATTTGGTCATCAGGAAAATTGTAATTCTTTAAATTAATTGACTTAAGTAAAAAATTTATATTATGAGGACCAGTACTTTTAAAAAAAGGATTAACCATTAATAAGTTTAATATCAAAACTTATTTTAAATGCTTATCAAGATTTATTGCTAATTATTTCCTATCAACAATAGTAGCAGACCATTGAGCATCAGCCATTTTTTTCCCTTCTACAAAAGCCTCACCTTTATACTTCCATACTTTACCATGAGATCTAATAGCCTCTATTTGCAATTCAAGTTTACAATCTGGTATTACTGGATTTCTAAATCTTGCTTTTTCAACGCTCATTAAAAAAACGAGTTTATTTTCATAAGTAGATTTATCGATACCGTGAGCAGTAAGAGCTGCTGCCGCTTGACCAAAAGCTTCAACAATTAATACTCCCGGCATTACGGGCTGATCAGGAAAATGGCCCTGTACATAAAAACTATTTTTTTTAACATTAACTATTGCTTTAGCTGATTTGAGATTAACAATATCTAGAAGCTCATCAATAAGCAACATCGGATCTCTATGTGGAAGCAAATTAATGATTTCAGCTTTTGATAATTTATTTGACATATTAATCAAATTTTATTTGGGATATTTTTTCATCTACTATTTTAAGAATATCTAAAGTAATATCTAATTCTTTTTTTCCCATAATAATATTTTTTTTTTGTACAATTATGGAAATATTATTTTTTGCTGCATAGTCACCCAATATAGGTTTAATTTTATTAGAAAATTCTGCACTAGCTTGAATTCTTTTTTTTGTACTTTCTTGAATGATGCTCTGTCTTTTATTTCTATATTCAGATATTTGTTTTTTGAGATTTTCTAACTTTGATTTAAATTCATTCTCACTTATTACATTTTTTTTTGAAATTAAATCTTTTTCTTGCTTTTTTAAATCTTCTTCAATTTTCTTAAATTTATTTATGTTAATTTCATTTGATTTTGAAATTTTGTCTATAATTTTTTTACCAGCTACGGACTCTATTAAAATTTTTTCCATATTAATATAAACAATTTGCTCTCCAGAGACTTTTTCAAAACTTAAAAATAATAATAAAAAAAATACTATTAGTTTCAATAATTTCATTAGAAAGTTGTACCAATATTAAATCTTACAGTTTCTGTTTTATCTGTATTAGCTTTTGAGATCGGCTGTGCAATCGAAAAATTTAACGGTCCAACCATCGTATACCAATCTACACTAAAACCAACTGAGGATCTTAAATGCGAGTTATCAAGCGAACTATCGTAGTCAACACCCCAAACATTAGCTGCGTCTAAAAATAGTTGAAAGTCAATAGTTTCTAAATTTGCTCCAAATTCTGGTAGAGTTGTTGATGCGTTTAAAACTGCGGTATAATTACCACCTATAAAATCCCCGGAGTCTTTAGGTCCAATTTTTCCAGACTCAAATCCTCTTAATTTTTTTGATGGTACATATAATCTTTTGGAAACTCTAACATCTTCGTCCCCAACTGCAGTAATTGCAGAACCTTGTATAGCTAATCTAGTCACCATATCTGATATTTGATTGAATGTTGTAAATTCATAACTGTTAAAAAAAGCTGTGTCCTCAGATACAAGAGGAATAGATTGATTAAATCTACTTCTATATCCAGATGTAGTTTGAAACCTCTGATTTCTTTTATCCATATCTAAACCATAACTAAAAGATGTGTCAAAATATTCGCCTTCTTGTTTCTTTAAATTTGCTGTAGCTGATTGATTAGTATCTAATTTTTCATAAAACGCTCTTATGGTAGGTGAAAATCTAACATCATCATATTGTTCCCATGCAGAACCTAATGAGAATCCAGTCTTGTTTGTCTCATAACCATAGTCAGTCAGTCTATCAGTTACACTACTTTCGATTGATGTTATCAAGGCTTTATCTGAATAATTCCAATTAGGATTAAGCACAGAAAATGATCCTTTTACAGATTCTTCATTTATTCTTATATTCGTATTTAAAGATATATTTTTTCCAATAAAATTATTTTCTGTTACACCAAAACCTATAGTTCCTCCTTGAGTCCCTGCCCCTGCAGATGCAAAAATTTCTCCAGTTGGTTTTTCAGTGACGCTTATATTTAATATTTTTTTATCATTATCTTCTGTAACTAGATCGTATTCAACTTTGCCAAATATATTTAAAGATTTTAAATTGTTAATTGATTTAGCCAAAAGCAAATCATTGAAAGGGTCTCCTTCATCCACCTCCAGATTATCTCTTATAACTTTTTCTTCCGTAATATTGTTTCCGAATACATTAACTTTAGTAAGGTACCTTTTTTCAAATTCTTTAATTTCAAATGTAAGTTCTATCTCATTTTGATCAATAATTTTCTCTTTAAAAGAAGCGTTTATAAACTCGTAATCATTTCGATAAGTTAAATTGTCAACTTCTTTTGCTATTTTATTTAATTTATTTATAGAATAGGTTTTACCTTCAAGTTTTTTTAATTTATCTTTAATCTTAGAAAAATCTTTTTCATCATAATCA